>CAYNQN010000001.1:0-24615 GCA_964399375.1 uncultured Rhabdothermincola sp.
CGTGCGTGGTCGAGCACCCGGTAGAGCTCGTCGACGGTGTGGGGCCGGAAGGCGTTGCGCACCTCCGGCCGGTCGAAGGCCACCCGCACCGTGCCACTTCGGTTCGAGCCGTCGTCCACCGCCCGGTGGTAGGTGATGTCGTCGAGCTCGCCGAAACCCTCCACCTCCCGCCACGCGGCAGGATCGAAGATCTCAGAGATGGTCACGCTGCGAAACCTCGCTGAGCAGCTCGCGCGTCGACACTCGGATCGCCGAAGGCGGCGCCGGCGACACCTGTGGAGTCGGCGCAAAGCAGCACGGTCAGTCGGCTTCGGAGTGGGTCACCGGCTCTTCGCCCACCCACTCGCGCAAGGTGTTCTTGAGCTTGGTGTGCTGGATGAACAGGTCGTGCTCCGCGGGGAGCGTGGTGGCCGCCTGGGGAGACTTGAAGTAGTAGCTGAGCCACTCCTGCACGCCCGACTGCCCGGCCCGGGCGGCCAGGTCCATGAACAGGGCGAGGTCGAGGACGATCGGCGCGGCGAGGATGGAGTCCCGGCAGAGGAAGTCGATCTTCACCTGCATCGGGTAGCCCATCCACCCGAAGATGTCGATGTTGTCCCAGCCCTCCTTGTTGTCACCCCGGGGCGGGTAGTAGTTGATGCGCACGACGTGGTCGATGTTGCCGTAGAGCTCCGGGTAGAGCTCGGGCTGGAGGATGGTGTCGAGCACCCCGAGCTTGGAGACCTCCTTGGCCTTGAAGTTCTCGGGATCGTCGAGCACCTCGCCGTCTCGGTTGCCCAGGATGTTCGTGGAGTACCACCCACGAAGGCCCAGCATGCGGGCCTTCAGCCCGGGGGCGATCATCGTCTTCATCATCGTCTGGCCGGTCTTGAAGTCCTTCCCGGCGATGGGCACCTCACGCTCGGCGGCCAGCTCGACCATGGCCGGCACGTCCACGGCCAGGTTGGGTGCCCCGTTGGCCAGTGGCACACCGGAGACCAGCAGCGCGTAGGCGTAGATCTGGCTGGGGGAGATGGCGGGGTCGCTGCGCCGCAGGCCGTCCTCGAAGGCGGCGAGGCTCACGTGCACCTCGGCAGGCTCGTGGTAGGCCTCGGTGGACCCGCACCACACCGATACCAATCGGTCGCAGGCGTTGGCCGCCCGGAAGCGCTCGATGTCCTCGACGAGGGCCTGGGCCTGCTCCCACTTGTCGGTGGTGCCCTTCACCCTCGTGCCGTCGAGCTTGGAGACCCAGCGCTGGTCGAACACGGCATCCATGGCCACGATGCCCTCCAGCTCGCCCGAGACCGGCCCGAGGTCCCGCTCCTCCAGCACCCCCGCCGTGCGAGCGGCCTCGAGGGCGTTTGGAGAGATCGGGTCCCACCCTCCGAAGACGATGTCGTCGAGGGAAGCCAGGGGAACGAGGTCGCGTATGAGGGGGTTGCGCCCCTCGTCACGGGATCCGAGACGGATGTGCGCCAGCTGGGTGAGGGAGCCCACGGGTGTGGTGAGGCCCTGGCGAGCGGCGAGGACACCCGCCACGAACGTGGAGGCCACAGCACCCAGACCGGGCGTGAGGACTCCCAGGCGCCCCGAAGCGGGGGCGATGGAGACGGAATCGGTCATACCGCCAACCTACTAAGGACTCTTCGCCAGCCCCGCACCGAGCGATGGTGCGCCGCTCGGGGTTCGGGGAAAGACCCTGCTCAGCCCCCCAGGACCGAGTAGATCCCCTGCATCCTGGCCCTGTTGCGGCGCACCGTGCGGTCGTGGGCGCCGACGGCGTCGAGCTGGCCGAGCACCTGGTCGACCAGCCACTTGGTGTGCTCCGCGTCGAGCTGCCAGGCCGACGAGTCGATCTGGGGCCGCACCAGGCGCTGGAGCCGCAGCCCGTCGCCCGGCCGGAGGTCGGCACCGCCCGGGCGGGCCTCGTAGCGCTCGGGCAGCCACGTGCAGTAGACGTAGCCCAGCTCGCCCAGGCCCGAGCCCAGCACCGCTGTGGCCGGCTGGTTGAGGGGCAGGTCGAGGTGGACGGTCACGGCGCCGCTGTCGATCAGGGCGCTGGTCTGCTCGTCGACGACCTCTATGAGGTCCTCGCCCACCTCGTGCACCACTATCGACCCGAGGCCCCAGTCGCCCTGGATCTTGGTCTCCACCACCGAGCTCTTCGGGGTGGCCCCTGCCCGGTGCGCCTCTGGCATCGGGAGCTCGGCCTCGGCGCCCAGCTCGGCCAGGCAGCGCTCGATGATCGCCCGGTGCGCGGTGGGCAGCCACAGCTTGCGAGGAGGCACGTCGTCGCGGGGAACGAGGGAGCTGAGGGTGGACGTGCGCTCCTCACCCGTGCCGTCGAAGCCCACCAGGGCCACGGCCGGTCGTATCGACAGGATGAGGCCCACCATGATCCCGCCCGAGCGGGTGGTGGCCTTCTGCGTGCGCGGGTGGCTGAGCACCGGCTCGCCCTGGGTCGCCCAGAGGCCGCGGCGGATGGCCTCTTCCACCGCCACCACCTGGATCTGCTGCAGCAGACCTCGCGACCGGTAGCGAGGGTCGACGATGGCCCCACCCGTGTGGCACACCTTGGCCCAGGGCGCCATGAGGTCGAAGTGGTACGCGCCCACCACCTCGCCGCCAGCCCTCACGGCGCCGAAGGCAACCCGCTCGCCGTTGCGCAGCAGGGCCGAGAGCAGGTCGGGGCGGTACACATCGGGATAGGGGTAGCCGTAGCCCCACGAGCGCCAGAAGCAGCGGGTCAGCTCCTCGGCGTCGTCGGCGGTGAGCTGGCGCACGGTGAGCTCCTCGTCGGGGTCGGCGAGGGCCACGTCCTGCGACAGCACCTCCACCTCGCCCTCCAGGCGGCCGCGCCAGTCGGCGTCGGGGAGCACCACGTGGAAGTCCGAGACGTTCCCCTCGGCTCCCCTGGTTGCCACGTGCAGGTCGTCGGCGAAGCCGAGCGCCACGAGATCCTGCGGGAGGCCCCCGGGGGCGGAGCCGATGGGAAGGCCCTGGTCGCACACCGAGACGTGCAGCGACCCTGCATCGGTGGCGATCTCCACCACCAGGTGGTGGGCGCCGCCCTCCAGTCGTTGCGCCGCCTGGTCGGCCAGGGCGTGGGTGAGCGAGCGCACCTGGGTGACCCTGCCCGGATGGAAGCCCAGGCCCCTGGCGACCTGCTCCACGGTGGCGGCGGCCGTGGCGGTGCCGGCCGGGTCGGCCACCACGTCGAGGCGGCAGATGACGGGGGCGTCGGCGTCGCTTGCGTCTGTCACGGCCGCCGAGCCTACGTGGAGCGGCAGGGCTTCAGCGAGGGCGCCGCATCCATCCGAGGCTGTCGGCCAGGCGCACCGAGCGGCGGGCCCGGTGGGCGGCCAGGTCGGCCTCGGCGTCGGTGGTGCGGCTCAGCAGCTCCCAGGTCATGAGGGCGGCGTCCATCATGGGACCGCTCGGCACATCGGGCTCGGCGTGGTGGTGCAGGGCCGGGTCGACGAACTCCGAGACCGCGGCCAGCACCTCCTCACCCGGAGGGGGGCAGCCGATGTGATCGGCGATGCGGTGCACCACGTCGTCCGTGTCGTCGTGCAGCTCCTCGTAGCGGATCACGAGGCGCTCGGGGTCGCTGTGCCACGCCCCGGTCGTGTAGCGCTGCCACAGGTAGGCCGAGCGCTCGGGTTCGATGCCGTCGCGGTGGGCGAGCGAGGCCGCCACCTCCTGGGGCGAGCGCACGCACATCACCGTGCTGGAGACCTCGGTGACCGTCCGCCAGAAGGGAAGGGTGAGGGAGGCTCGGGGGTCCTTCCAGCCCTGCAGGCCGGTGGAGCTGAACTGCTCGGCCATCACCTTGGCGGCATCGTCGCGGATGGGATCCAGCGCCTCGTCGGCCTCCCACCCAGAGGAGAGCTCGGGGGGGTCGTCCCAGGCGCCGCCCATGGCCTCGAGCACCGCGTCGTTGATCTGCAGCACCTCCATGTTCTCCCAGTGGCCGCGGGGGTTGTACGGGTTGGGTGGCATGAGGTGGTCGTCGTCGCCGATGTGCACGCCCAGCAGGTTGATCACGCGACCGACTATCGAGGTGCCGCTGCGGTGCATCCCCGTCACGCAGACGATACTCAACGATCTCCCCGCTCGTTCGTTCGCTACGGCCTCAGGTCAGCAGGTGGACGATGTCGAGCACCACCTGCACCGTGAGGAGCACGAATATCCCCCCGCCGATCACCAGGTAACCCCAGCGCCACTTGTGGTCAGCTGCGAAGAAGCGCCGGACGGCGAAGAATATTGCGACCATCGAGACGGCGCTGAGGACGAAGCCGAGGATGGGCCCGAGCACCCCCGAGAGCCCGAGGATCGGGCCGGCGAGCGGGATGAGCACGTAGGTGAGCAGGCACCTGGTGCCCGAGAGCACGAGCGACTTGCTGAATGCGTTCTGCGCATCGATGATGCTGACCTTCGGAGCATCCTCCGCCAGGCCCAGGATCCGGCGCATGAACCGGTCGGCCGGCGACCGCTGGTGAGCCGAGGGGTCGACGGCAGTCGGAATGGTGGCGTCCATCACCCCGAAACCGTAGGCCCCCGAGGCCCCGGCGTCACACTGGAGCGGATCGGGCGCTCAGATGGTTCCGAGCAACCGCCTCAGCCGGGCGTACATGCGGCGGGCGGTCGCCGTGTAGCGGAGCACCCGGGTGGCGTGCAGGGCCGCCAGCTCGCCCTCGGCCGCATCGCCACGTGCCCGCTCCTCGTCCAGCTCGGCCTTCAGGCGCTCGGAGGCAGCCAACGCCCTGTCGGTGACCCTCTCGGAGGCTGCCTGCTCCTCGCGTGCCTGGACGAGCTCCTCTCCGGCGATCGCTGCGACGTCCCTGTCGTGGCGGGCCATGCGGCCCAGGCCGGCCGCCCGCTCGTGTGCCGCTCGCAGCTCGTCGTCGAGCACGGCGCGGACGGCGTCGCCCTGGGCGAGGGCCGCCTCGGCCACCGCCCGAGCGCGCTCCAGCTCGCCCTCCAGGCTGCGGGCCCACCTGGTGGCGTCGTCCAGCCGGCTCGACCAGGAATGGGGCACGTAGCGATCGAGCACGTTGGCCGGCGCCGACAGCGCCGCCAGCACCTCGGGATCGGTGGCCAGCGCGTAGAAGCGGTTGAGGCCGTCGAAGAGCGCCAGCTCGTAGCCGAGCGACACCAGCATCGGCTCCCACGCCTCGTGGGAAGGCCTGGAAGAGTTCGGGATGGTCGCCTCCACCACGATCACCCTGGGGCGGAAGCGCGACCAGTCGGCGCCGGCCAGCACCTCGGCCTCGAATCCCTCCACGTCCACCTTCAACAGGTCGACCTGGGCGGGCGCGTGGTCGGCGACCACCTGGGCCAGCGTGCTCACCTCCACCTCGATGGGCCGGAAGTCCTGCCCCTCGGCCATGTAGCCCTCCGCCAGCTCCGCGACCATCGTCGAAGATCCCCTGCTCTCATCGGGACCCTCGTAGAGCTTGGCGACACCCGGCGAGGCTCCCAGCGCCAGGCAGAGGTTGATGTCTTCGGGCCTGGCCGCCTCCAGCAGGGCGTGCTCGCGCTGGAGGGGCTCCACGTTCACCCCGGTCCACCCGCGCTCGGAGAAGGCCGCCGTCACGGAGTCGACCAACGGGTCTCCGGCGCCCACGTCGATCCAGAACCCGCCGCGCTCACCGGGCCGCAGCGCCCTCGCCAGCACCACGTCCTCGTGGTTCTGCGCGTACGACACGAAGGGCTCCTGAGCCTCCGTCTGGGCCTGGGCCTGGGCCTGCTGTAGCAGCCGTGGCTGCGGCGGCTGTTGCCGTTGCTGCGGACGATCCCACTCGCCGGTCACGCCGCCACCTCGGTAGCACCTGTGATGGCTTCGAAGCGCCGGGCGAACCAGGCTGCTGCCGGGCCGATGCCGTGACGAGCCGCCACATCATCGGCGCCCCGAGCCCCCAGATCGGCCGCCAGGGAGCGATCGTCAAACAGCGACCGCATGGCGGCGGCTGCGGCGTCGAGGTCGGGGTCGGCCCACCAGGCGTCCGGAGAGTAGGGGGCCGCACCCTCGCCCACCTGCACCAGCTCGTAGGGGATGAGCACCGAGTTGGCCTCGTCCATGAACTCGAGGTTCCCCGACCAGCCCGTGGCGATGCACGGCGTGCCGGCGGCCATGGCGCTGGCCATCGTGAGGCCCAGCCCCTCCCCACGGTGGAGCGAGACGTAGCAGTCGAGGAGTGCGAAGAGGGCTCTCATCTCTGCTCGCGGCAGGTGGTCGTCGAGGACGAGGATGTCGGGCCTGCTCGCGGCGGCATAGCGCACCGCAGCTGCCCTGGCCGGCTTGGCCGAGGCGTGCTGGGCCTTCAGCACCAGCGTGGCGCCGTCGTCGGGACCGAAGGCACGGCAGTAGGCGTCGATGAGGCCGAGCGGGTTCTTGCGCCGGGCGACGCTCATGTAGTCGAAGGCGAAGCCGAAGAGGAACCTGCCGTCGGGAAGGCCCAGGTCGCCGCGCCGGATGGCCGGCGGCGCGCTGGGCGCGTCGATCACGATCGGGTGCTTGAGCACGGGCCGGTCGGTGTGGGGGGCGAGGGTGGAGCGGATGTGCTCGCTCGCACACCAGATCTCGTCGACGAGGTCGAACGCCGGGCGCATGGCCACGGGGAGGGGGCCCACCTCCCAGTACCAGACGCCGACGCGGTGCCTCGACAGGTGCGGCCGCAGCTCCGGTGCCCGGGCCAGCTCCAACGTGGCATCGGCGTTCATGGACAAGATGCTGACGCTGTAGGGCGCGCCCGCAGCCTGCGGGTCGGAGCGGCCCGAGTGCACGTGGGCGGGCGGGTACAGCGTGGTGCTGGCCGTGGGCACGCCCGCAGCCCTGGCCATGCGGGCGATCCTCCGGCCGGCTTCCCCCACCCCGAACTGGCCGGCGTGGTAGCCGACGAGGTTGACCCCGGGGCTCGCGTCGTCGTGGTGCGGCACGGGCACCAGGCCCGTCGGGAGCCTCTGCGCATAGGTCTCATCGGCCTTGGCCCACGCCACCAGGCCCTCTTCGTCGGCGCCCAACGGATCGGGGAACGCTGCCTGGAGGTCGAGCCGAGCCCTCCAGTGCCCCATGAGGTGGCGAGGCAGGATCCCGGTGCGGCCCACCGGCTCGGTGAGCCAGCGGCGCAGGCTCCTCTGGCGGGCGTCGGAGAAGGCGTGCGGGGGCGGCTGGTCGCCGCTGCTCTCGGCCTCCCTCACCGCCTCCCAGTAGGCCCGGCGGATCCACGGCGCCAGCGGGGTCCCGTCGACGGCCCGCCCGAACCTGTAGGGGGCGTCGAGCTCGTCGTCGGGCTCCAACGCGACCATGCGCTGGGCGCGCTCGTGCAGGAGCCGCTGGAGCGCCGGGCTCTCGTCGACGCGCACCCTGCCCTCGCCCACGATGTGGCGCGAGAGCTGGAAGGGCTCGGACGCGTCGTGGCCGCTGAAGTGGAAGAACCGCAGGGGCTCGCCGCCGGCCGTCCAGGTCCCGTCGGCACCCACCTCCACGGGGCGCTCGTGGAGGTTCCAGTAGGCCACGTTGCAGCCGGGGTCGCGCACCACCACGTGCTCGAAGAGGGAGGGCACGGCGTCGACCCAGCGCTGGTCGGTGAAGTAACCCCGCTCGATGTCGATCACGGCGTAGAGCCGGGTGCGCTCGCTCCAGTAGTCGAGGAAGGGGCGAGCCTGCGACCCCACGGCGATGAAACCCAGGTTGAACTGGCCCGAGCGCAGGAACGCCTCCTCGTCCACCAGCAACCCGTCGCGAGGCACGGGTTGCAGCACGTGCGGCGTGAGGGCGATCTGATGGTCGGCCGCTGCTTGGAACAGGTCGTCGAGGGGTGCGAAGACCTCGATGTCGGGATCGAGGTACATCACCACGTCGGTCCCGAGGCGGAGCAGGTGATCGATCAGGTAGGGCTTGAGGGCCGTGGAGAGCTCGGTGACCTCGTAGTAGGTGCACATCCGGCCGAGCTGGTCGGCATCGATGGCCAGGTCACCGGGAAGGACGACCTCGAAAGGCTCGTCGATGTCGATGTCACGCTCGTCGCCGTCGACCAGGAGCACCGACACCGGCACGTCGGGGTGATGGCCGGCGAACGATCTGGCGAGGAGGATCACGGTCTCGAGGTAGTTCCGTGCTGCGATGGTGCACGCTCGCCGCGGCACCGGCACGCTGGCGCTATGCACCTTCGTCGGTGGGGAGCCGGAGGCGCTGGACGACCAGCTCCTCGATGTTCACGAGGCCGAGGTCGATCCGCTTGATCGAGGCCCTCTTCACCTTGAGCCTGCCTATGGCCACCGCCCCGATGGCCAGGGCACCGATGGCCAGCGCCCCCACCGCGAGGGCTCCCAGTGCCAGCGCCCCCATGGAGCCGGCACCCGTGGTGCTGACGCCCGTTGCCGAGGCCCCCACACCCCGGCCTGGCTCCCAGTTGCCCTGCCGCTCCGGTCCGTCGCCATCCGCGGGGCCGTGCTTCTTGGAACTGGACATGCCTAAAGCTTCCCACCGTTGCCCACGACGATCCACCGTTCCCCCCTGGACCGGCCCCGCTGTAGGCTGAACGCTCCCTCGGGGGTGTAGCTCAGTTGGCTAGAGCGCTTCGGTCGCATCGAAGAGGCCGTGGGTTCGAATCCCATCACCTCCACGAGCTGGCTCGGGTTGGACCCGCAGGCCTGCTCGCCCGGCTGAGCCGCAATATCTCCGCTCCGCTGAGGCCGTTCAAGGCCACGTAGGCCATGCTGGCTCGGGTTGGACCCGCAGGCCTGGTCGCCCGGGTGGCGCCGGTTGAGTGGGTCGTCAGTTGGCGGTGGCCGAGGCGGGCTGGAGGTAGGCGACCTCGCCTGCGGGGACCTGGGTGGCCATCGGGTTGATGAAGTGGACCTTGGTGCGGCGCTCCTGGGCGATCCGCTGGGCGCGCACGAGCATGCCCAGGTATCCCACGAACGCCACGTCGGCCAGGAGCTGCAGGCCGATGAAGAAGGTGCCCCCGAAGACGACCGCGAGCACCAGCGTGAGGGCGACCAGGCCGCCGAGCACGTAGAGCACGTCGCGACGGCGGCGGCGGGCCTGGCTGCGAGACATGGCGAGCGAGTTGCCCACGTACCCGTAGCGACCCACGGAGCCGCCCGGCCGGTGGGGAAGGGCGCTCATGCCGTAGCGCGCCGGCGAGGTGCGCTCGAGAGTGGACAGGTGCTTGTTGAAAGAGGAGATGGAGTTGACGTTACGGCGCAGACCTCTATTGCGCAGCCACATGGCCAGGTATATGGCCCACACCACCGCGAGGACAAAAAGCACCACGAATGTCACGCTCCGGTCCTGCCTTTACTATTCGTGGAAAGTAACCATCAGGTGAACGCAGGTGGTGGATGGTCCCCAAACACCTGGCCTTGGCCACTACCGGGTGGATCAGATCTTTACGGTTCTACTACGAAAGCAATACGGGGCGCCAGAGGGCAAACCCACCTTCTGTGGCGTGCGTCACAGCTGCCGGCGGCGGTCGGGCAGTGCGGGAAGCCCGGCGGGGATCCCAACGGGGTCGAGGCCTAGGGCCTCGGATTCAGCTGCCGAGGCCGTCGCCGGGATCGCGGCGGTAGCTGCCCGAGCGGCCGCCGGTCTTCTCCCAGAGGGTGATCTCGCTGATGACCATGGAGCGGTCTGCCGACTTGCACATGTCGTAGATGGTGAGCAGCGCCACCGAGCAGGCCGTCATGGCCTCCATCTCCACGCCCGTGCGGTCGATCGTGTCGACCTGAGCCTCCACCTCGATGAAGGCGTCCTCGATGCGGAAGTTGATGAGCACCGAGCCCACCAGCAGCGGGTGGCAGAGGGGGACGAGATCGGGCGTGCGCTTGGCGGCCTGAATGCCCGCCACCCTGGCCACCGCCAGCACGTCTCCCTTGCCGATGGCGCCCCTTGCCACGAGCGACGTGGTGTCGGGCAGCATCGTCACCCGGCCCCTGGCCACCGCCCTGCGGTGGGAGGGCTCCTTGGGGGTCACGTCCACCATGCGGGCGCGTCCTAGGGGATCCAGGTGGGTGAGCCCGCGATCAGACATGGAGGCCGAGTGTAGGCTAACGACCCGGTAGCTGGAGGCTCGACGCCCACCGCTAGGTCCACCGCCATCGCCACCGCCGTGCTCACCGCACTGCGGGTCGTGGCGGCCTCGCCGGCGTCGTTAGGCTGACGATTCGCCCACCGGAGGTTCGATGCCCACCTACGAGTACCGCTGCAGGCAGTGCGCTCACGAGCTGGAAGCAGTGCAGTCGTTCAACGACGAGCCGCTGACCACCTGCCCGGTGTGCGGCGGCTCCCTGCGCAAGAAGTTCGGCGCCCCCGGCATCGCCTTCAAGGGCAGCGGCTTCTACAAGACCGACAGCCGCTCGGGCAACGGCTCGTCCAAGACCTCCAAGACCTCCGAGTCCACCTCCTCGGCCACCAAGGCCGGGGGGACATCGGGCGAAGGCTCCAAGCCGAGCGCCCCCAGCGACGCATCGTCGTCGTCCTCGTCATCGTCGTCGGCGTCTTCTTCCACGACCAGCGACTGACCTGCCCCTCTCCCTGAGGGGCGCATCCCAGTTGGATCGGTAGGTCTCTGCGAGGAGGCGCGCGCCCGTGCACGCTCTGTTCAAGCACCCCGTGATCGACGCCCGCAGGCTCCTGTGGCGGCGATCCCGCTCGTGGCTGGTGGCGGCCGTGGTGGCCCTGGTGGTGGGCACCCTCGCGGCCCGCACCGTGGCCGGCTCGCAGCAGGCTGCCGAGGCTCTGGGACCCGCTCGCACGGTGACGGTGGCCGCACGGCACCTGGACGCGGGCCAGAAGGTGCGCAACGAGGACGTGAGGAGGATCGACTGGCCAGAGGGCCTCCTGGCGTCCCCTCCCGCCGACGAGGTGGTCGGGCGGGTGGTCGCCAACCCGATCCTGGAGGGCGAGCCCATCGTGGAGGCCCGGCTGGCAGCGCCGGGAGCGCACGGTTCCGGCACGCTGGCCCCGCCGGGGAGCGTGGCTGTGGCGGTGCCCCTACCCGAGGCCCGACCACCGCTGCAGGTGGGCGACGAGGTCGACGTGCTCGCTGCGGGCTCGGCTCACGGTGGCACCGTGGCGCAGGGTCGGTGGGTGGCGCGCGGCGCTGTGGTGGTGAGCCTGGAGGACGACAGCGCAGTGGTGGCCGTGGAACCGGCCGACGCAGCCCCTACGGCTGCCGCCGCGCTCGCAGGCCCCGTCGCCCTGGTGCTCCTCAGCTACCGCTGATGGTGACCTCGTCGATGACGAGGCTGACCCCGGCCGAGCTCATGGGGAGCCACTGCAGGTCGGATCCCACCGCGCTGATGTCCTGGAGCATCCGCTGGAGGGTGGAGCCGATCGTGAACTCGCGCACGGGCTCGGCCAGCTCGCCGCCGCGGATGCGAAGGCCCTCGGCTCCGGTGGAGAAGTCGCCGCTGATGGGGTTCACGCCCGAGTGCAGGCCCGTCACCTCCTGCACCAGCACACCCGAGCCCACCGAGGCGATGAGCTCCTCGGCCGAGCGCTCGCCGGGGACAAGGCAGGTGGCCATGCAGCCCACCGACGGCGTCGACTTGAAGCCCCTAACGGCCGAGCCGGTGGAGCGGGTGCCCATGCGCCGCGCCGTGTAGGAGTTGTGCACGAACTGGCGGAGCGTCCCACCTTCCACGAGCAGGTTGCGCCGGGTGGCGAGGCCCTCGCCATCGGTCTCGGTGGCGGTGAACGCCCGGGGGTCGGTGGGGTCGTCCACGAGGGTCACCAGCGGCGAGGCGACCGTCTCACCCAGGCGGTCGGCGAACAGCGACCGGCCCTTCAGCACGGCCTCGCCGTTGAGCGCGTAGCCGAGGATGCCGAGGAACTGGGCGGTGACCCACGGGTCGAGCACCACCGTGACCCTCTCGCTCGACGGCTTGGTGGCCCCGAGCATGCGGGTGGCGCGCTCGGCCGCCTCGGTGGCGGCACGGGCCACGTCGAGCTCGCCGGGGCGGCGGCCCACCGAGAAGCCGAAGCCCGTCTGGGTCTCGTCGCCCTCGGTGGCCATCGCGTAGGCCGATAGGTAGCAGCCCGTCTCGCGACCGTACGAGCGGATGCCCGTGTTGGTGACGATGGCGCCCTCGGATATCGAGTCGACGTACTCGGCCGACTCGATGCCGGAGATGCGGGGGTCGGCCGCCCGCACCGCCCTCTCGAGCTCGAGTGCCATGTCGACCTTGTCGTCTGTGGGGAAGCCGGCCAGCTCGTCGCTCCACAGCTCCAGGGGCGACAGCGCCACGCCGTCGGGCTCGGCGAGGCCCTGGTACTCGTCGGGCGTGCCGAACCCCGCGTTGTCGCGCGCTTCCGCCAGGGTCTCGGCCAGCACCTCGGCGTCGAAGGTGCCCGCGTAGGCGAAGCCCTGGCGGCCCTCGGCGATGACGCGGATCCCCACTCCCTGCGACTGGGCCGACGAGAGCGACTCGATGTCGCCCTCGTACACCCTCACCTCGGTGTCGGTGCCGCGGACTACCACGGCCTCCAGCTGCTCACCCGGAGCCGCCATGGCCACCACGCGGTCGCCCAGCTCCAGCAGCTCTCTCTCGTTCGTCGCAGCGCCCGCAGAACCCTCGCTCATGCCGCCGTCCCGCCCACGGTGAGCTTCGTGACCCGCAGGGTGGGCACGCCGTCGCCCACGGGCACCCCCTGGCCGTCCTTGCCGCAGGTTCCCGGCGGGCCCATGGCGAAGTCGTTGCCCAGGGCGTCGATGCGTGAGAGAACCTCGGGGCCGTTGCCTATCAGGTTGCCCTCGCGGATGGGGTCGGTGATGCGGCCCCCCTCTATGAGGTAGGCCTCGGTCATGCCGAACACGAAGTCGCCCGTGGCCGTGTTCACCTGCCCACCGCCCAGGTGCTTCACGTAGACGCCCCTGTCGGTGCCGGCGACGATGTCGGCGGGGTCCTCCTCGCCCGGCAGGAGGTAGGTGTTGGTCATCCGCACCATGGGGAGGTGCTGGTAGCTCTGGCGCCGACCGTTCCCCGAGCTTGCCCTGCCTTCCTTGCGCGCCCGGAGGAGGTCCCACATGTAGTCGGTGAGGACGCCGTCTTCGATGAGCACGTTGCGAGCCGCCGGGTTGCCCTCGTCGTCGATCGAGTAGTTGCCCCACTCGCGAGCCATCGTGCCGTCGTCCACGACGGTCACGCCCCTGGCGGCGACCTGCTCGCCGACCCGCCCGCGGAACACCGAGGCGCCCTTGCCCACGAGGTCGGCCTCCAGTCCGTGGCCGCAGGCCTCGTGGAACAGCACGCCGCCTCCGCCGCTGGCGATCACCACGGGCAGCTCCCCTGAGGGCGCCGGCCTGGCCGCGAGCTTGGTGAGCGCCCTGTCGGCTGCCTGCGCGGCAAGGTCGTCCACGTCGTAGCGGTCGAAAAGCTCCCAGCCCATGGTGTGGCCGATGCTCTCCCGGCCCGTCTGCATGCCGGTGTCGCCGGTGGCCACGCACGACACCGAGAACAAGGTGCGCACCACGTCGTCGGTGGCGAGCAGGCCGTCGCTGTTGGCCACGAGGATGCGCCTGCGACTGTCGCCGTAGTTGGCCGAGACCTGGCTGATCGAGGTGCCCCGGGAGCGGGCGGCCTCGTCGGCACGCTGCAGCAGCGCCACCTTGGAGGCCTTGGGGACGTCCTGCGGGTAGGTGAGCACGTCGGTGGCCCCCGATGCCCCGCTGGGTGTGAGCGCCACCTGCCTCACGCCGCCTCCGCCCGACCGGGCAGCCGCTGCGGCAGCGCCGGCGGCGGCACGCAGGCCGCTCTCGGACAGGTCGGCCGTGTGGGCGAACCCGGTGGTCTCGCCCACCACCACGCGCACCCCAGCGCCGCGGTCACGGCCGGAGTTGAGCTCCTCCACCTTCCCGTCGTCGAGGAAGGCCGAGCTGGAGCGCTTGTCCTCCACGAAGACCTCGGCGAAATCGCCACCCGTGCGCAGGGCTTCGCCCAAGACCCGGGTGACCAAACCCTCGGCGAGGAGAGGTTCGTCGTTGCCACGTTGGTCGGTCACCGGCGGCCTCCTGGCAGCGGTATCGGGGCTGAGCGCCGGTCCGCGGGCTTCGGTCGGCCGCGGCTGGCCCCAGCGTGCGAGGTTGCTTATGGTACCGGGATGCCAGTCACCCCAGGGATGAGCGCGGCCGCTGCTCTCGTGGTCTCCGAGGCCGACACGGCCATCGCCGCTCGCTCTGGGGCAGTTCCCACGCTGGCCACCCCGAGGGTCATCGCCCTGTGCGAGGAGGCCTCGATGAAGGCCCTCAGCGGGGCGCTTGCGCCGTCGGAGACCTCGGTGGGCATGCAGGTGCAGATCGACCACGTGGCGCCCACCGCCGTGGGCCACAGCGTCACCGCCCAGGCCACCGTGGAGAAGACCAGCGGGCGCCGCGTCACCTTCACCGTCTCGGTGAACGACGACCGGGGCCTGGTGGCCTGCGGGAAGGTGACCCGCGTCGTCGTCGACAAGGAACGCTTCCTGGAGCGCGCTCACGGCTGACGTGCCGGAAGCTTCCCCTGCCTGACGGGCTCTGTAGCCCTGGCCGGGCAACCCCTGGAACGGCCGAAGTCCTGAGGCGTAGGATGTTCCCCGGCTCGATCGTGCAGACGCGCGACGAGCACGGGAGCTGGAGGTGGAGCTGGGAATGCGCAGGCGGCGTTGGGTGATGCCGGTCCGAGTGGGCCTCAGCGTGCTCATGCTCGTGGTCCTCGTGGCTCGCATCCCAGACTTCGACTGGGATCGCCTCATCCCGAGATGGGGATCCGACACGGCGCTGTGGCTGGCTGGAGCGATCCTGCTCACGCTCGCCGCCCTGGTGCTCGCCGCGCTCCGCTGGCAGCAGGTGCTCAACGCCCTCGGCCTGCGGGCGCGCCTGCGTCGCCTGGTCCCGCTCTACTTCGCAGGGCAGTTCGTCTCCAACGTGCTGCCCACCACGATCGGTGGCGACGTCCTGCGGGTCCACCGCCTCTCGCGCGAGAACGGCGAGACCCCCAGCACCTTCGCCTCGGTCGTGCTGGAACGCCTCACGGGGTGGCTGGTGCTGCCCCTCATCACCCTCTTCGGCCTCATCGTCAACCCGGGCCTGCGCGAGCTGGGCAGCGCCACGCTGCTCGCCGTGGGCATCGCCGTGATCACCCTCGCCTCGCTCGCCGGTGTGGTCTTCGTGGCCGATCACCCCAACCTGGGCGGTCGGTTCAGGGCCAAGCCCGACTGGCGCCGGTTCGTGGGCGCCGTCCACGTGGGGATCGACCAGCTCCGCCAGCAGCCCAAGGCCTCTCTGAGCATCATCGGCGTGGGCCTGCTCTACCAGTTCGTGCTGTGCGTGGCGGCGCTGATGGCCGCCGAGGCCATCGGCCTCACCAGCGTGGGCCTCACACCCCTGCTCGCCTTCTTCCCCGCTGTGCTCATCGCGCAGGTCCTGCCCATCGGCATCGCCGGCCTGGGCGTGCGGGAGGGGGCGTTCGTCATCTTCCTAACGCCACTGGGCGTCGCCGCCGAGATGGCCGTGGCCCTGGGGCTGCTCCTCTACATCCTCAACGCAGGGGTGAGCCTGCTGGGCGCCCCTGCTTTCGCCCTCGGCGGCCGACGCGCACCCTCACGCAGCGCCACTGCCGCCGCTGCTCCCGCCCCGGCGGGCTGATCGGAACCTGCCCGCCGCTTCCCTGAGCCCGGCGGGCTGATCCCACCCCTCCTGCGCCCTCGTCCCGGGGACCCCGACGGCGGTACGGTGGACCGGTGATCCTCGAGCGCATCTCCTCGCCGGCCGACCTGCGGGATCTCGACACCGAAGAGCTCGACACGCTGGCCTCCGAGCTGCGAGCCCTCGTGATCGAGTCGGTCAACCGCCAGGGCGGTCACCTCGGTTCCAACCTCGGGGTGGTGGAGGTCACCATCGCCCTGCACCGCGTGTTCGACGCACCGCGCGACATCATCCTGTGGGACACCGGCCACCAGGCCTACGTGCACAAGATGCTCACGGGTCGCAGCTCCGACTTCGAGAACCTGCGCCAGGCCGGCGGGCTCTCCGGCTACCCCAGCCGTGCCGAGTCGCCCTACGACTGGATCGAGAACAGCCACGCCTCCACCATCCTGAGCTACGCGCACGGGCTGGCCACCTCGCAGCGCTCGCTCGACCCCGCCGAGCGCCGGAGGGTGGTGGCCGTGATAGGCGACGGGTCGATGACGGGGGGCATGGCCTTCGAGGGGCTCAACAACCTCGGCCACTCCGGGAGCGACTGCATAATCGTGCTCAACGACAACGGGCGGTCGTACGCCCCCACGGTCTCACGCCTCAGCGAGAGCCTGGCGAGGATCCGCAACAACCCCACCTACGTGCGGCGCCAGGCGCGCATCGAGAAGCTGCTGAGCGAGGTTCCCCTGCTGGGCGTGTCGCTGGAGCGAGCGGTGGAGGCGACCAAGGCCGCCGTGCGAGAGATGTGGGAGCCGCCCGAGTTCTTCGAGAGCCTGGGCGTGCGCTACGCCGGGCCCTTCGACGGCCACGACGTGGCGGCCCTGGAGGAGGCGCTGCGCAACGCTGCGCAGATCGACGGCCCGCAGGTCATCCACGTGATGACCCAGAAGGGCAGGGGCTACGCCCCCGCCGAGAACGACCCGATCAAGAGGCTGCACGACACCTCCGACGCCAAGCCGGGCAGCTACACGGCCGCCTTCACCGAGGCGCTGCTGAAGGAGGCCGAGGAGCATCCCGAGCTCTTCGCCATCACGGCGGCCATGCCCGACTCCACCGGCCTGCTGCCGTTCGCCGATCGCCATCCCGACCGCTTCGCGGATGTGGGCATAGCCGAGCAGCACGCCGTGACGGCCGCCGCGGGCATGGCCATGGGAGGCCTACGGCCCGTGTTCGCCGTGTACTCCACCTTCCTGACGCGAGCCATGGACCAGGTGAACCTGGACGTGGGCCTGCACCGCCAGCCTGTGATCTTCTGCATCGACCGCGCGGGCATCACCGGCGACGACGGGCCCAGCCACCACGGTGTGCTCGACATGGTCCTGCTCACGAAGGTGCCGGGGATGGTCGTGATGGCGCCCAGCTCGTACCAGGAGCTGGGCGCGATGCTGCACGACGCCATGGAGATCACCTCTGGGCCCGTGGCCATCCGCTACCCCAAGACGATGGCCGTGCAAGCCGCCCCCCACGAGGTGGGCCACGGCATGCGTGCCCGGTGTGCGCGCCAGGGCGAGGGGCGCGACGTGTGCATCATCGCCGTGGGCAAGATGCTGGCGCCGGCCCTGGTTGCCGCAGAGATCCTGGCCGAGCAGGGCATCGACGCCACCGTGTGGGACCCGAGGGTGGTCAAGCCCCTCGACCCAGAGATGCTCGAAGACGCGGCGCGCCACCCTTGCGTGCTCACCGTGGAGGACGGCCTGCGCGAGGGCGGGATCGGCTCGGCGGTGGCCGACCGGCTCAGCACCTTCCCCACGCTTCCCCGAGTGGAGGTGTTGGGCACCCCGCTCTCCTACATCCCCCACGGCAAGGCCGATGCCATCCTCGCCGAGCTCGGCCTCGATGCCGAGGGCATCGCCGCCTCGGCTACGTCCCTAGTGGAACGTCAGGTGTAGAAGGGGTTGTCGCCCTGGGCGTGATCGGTGGCGTCGACGATCTCGGTCACCTCGGGGATGGCTTCCTTGATGGCCACCTGGATGCCCTCGCGCAGCGTGGCTGCCGATAGGGCGCAACCCTGGCAACCGCCTCCCATGGTGAGGAAGACGGTCGTGTCCTCGACGCCCGCGAGGGCCGCGTAGCCCCCGTGGGATGCGAGGGCGGGGTTGATCTGCTCGGAGAGCAGCTGCTGGACCTTCTCGGCGATGTCGCCGGTGAGCTCGATGTGGTGACCGGCCAGCGGGTTGGGCCGGTTGGGGTTGCGGATCACGAGGCCGGCCTGGCCGGCGGCGCTGGGAAGGTCGAGCACCGCCCCGGCAAGCTGGTCGATGGATTCCACCGGGATCAACACGGTGAGCCCGTCCTGCTCTGAGATGTGGTGGCCGTCCGCTGCCTCGGCCACGGAATCGAAGCTGAGGTCGTAGGCGTACTCGGGACCGTTGACCCCGGTCACCTCCACCCGCAGGCCGAGCGTCTCGGGTGCGTCCTCGCCCTCTCGCAGCTCCAGGACCTTGGCTATTGCCTCAGGCGACACCGACAGGACCACGTCGGCGTCGCCCGGCGCTGCCTCGGCCGTGGTCGTTGCGGTGCTGGCAGTGGTGGTTTCGGTGTCCGATGGCACCCTTCGAGGGTACCTGGATCGCCGCCAGACCTGGCGTCCTGGGCCACCGCTGGGACGCTGGCGACGCTCGGAGCCGGGCATGGCGGGCTGAGCGCCGGGGTGCCAGCGGGGGCTCCGGCTCGTACCTCGGGGCCTGGGGTGCCTAGATTGCCCCGACGTGACCACGTTGGAGGTGACGAGCGCCGAGCTGGCCAGCGCCGAGGCCCTGCGTGAGCTGCGGCGTGCCCGTCGCCGGAACCGGCTGGCAGGCGTCCACTGGATCGACGCCCTCTATCGCGTCTACCTGGCGGCGCTGGGTGCCGGGCTGCTGGCGCTCTTCGCATCCAGCCGGCTTCCCGAAGATCGGCTCTCGGTGGCAGAGGCGATGGACGTGGCCAACGTTGCCCCCGCAGTGCTGGGCCTGGTGTTCGCCGTCGCCCTGGGGATCGGCCTTCGCTCCGGCGGCCGGGGCGGGCCGCTGGTGCTCGAGGCCCCGGTGGTGGCTCACGAGCTGGCGGCCCCGGTGCGCCGCCGCGACGTGCTGCGCGGCCCCGCCCTCAAGCAGCTCCGGTTCCTGGCCTTCGTGGGGACGGTGGTGGGGGCGATAATCGGCGAGGTGTCGGCCAGGCGGCTGCCGGTGAACGTTGCCGCGACCATGGCGTGCTGTGCCGTCACCTTCGCCCTGGTGGCGATGCTGGCCGCTGGCGCGGGCATGGCGCTGTCGGGCAGGCGCGTGGGGTGGTGGCAGGCCAACGCCGTGGCCGCCGTGGTGCTCGCCTGGTCGGGCATCGACGTGGTGGCCGGCATCAAGACCTCACCGCTGACGCTGCTGGGCGAGCTGGCCTTCTGGCCCCTGGAGCTGCGGCCCATCGCACTGGTGGGTGTGGGCGTGGCCCTCGCCGTGATCGCCCTGGGCCTGGTGGGCATAGGCGACATCTCGGTGGAGGCCGCGGGGCGCCGGGCGGGGCTGGTGTCGCAGCTGCGCTTCGCGGTGACCCTGCAGGACGTGCGCACCGTGGTGCTGCTGAGGCGCCAGCTCTCGCAGGAGCGGCCGCGCAACAAGCCGTGGTTCCGCCTGAAGCGGGGTCGCTCGCTGCCTCCCACCTGGCGGCGCGACTGGCAGAGCATCCTGCGCTTCCCCGCCGTGCGCCTGGTGCGCATGGCGCTGCTGGGCCTGGTGGCCGGCCTGGCCATGGGAGCGGTGTGGCGCGGGATGATCCCGATGGTGGTGGTGGCCGGGCTGGCCCTCTACGTGGCCGGCTACGACGCCGCCGAGCCGATGGCCCAGGAGGTCGACCACCCGACCCGCTGGCAGAGCTTCCCCATCGAGGCCGGCAAGCTGCTGCTGGAGCACATACCGGCGACGCTGCTGGCGATGGTGCTGGTGGGCGTGGTCGCGGGCGCCGGCGCCCTGGTGCTCACGCCCTGGGAGGTGGTGGTGCAGGTGGGTCCGGTGATGCTGCTCCCCGCTGCCGCCGGCGCCACGTTCGCCGCCGCCCTGGGCACGGCCCAGGGAGCTCCCGACACCGCCAAGATGGTGGGCCTCGGGCCCGACATGATGGGCTTCTTCCTGATCGCCCGCCTCGTGGTGCCGCCGCTGCTGGCAGTGCTCACCCTGGTGCCTGCCCTGGCCGCCGGCTCCGACGCCAGCAACGTGAACATCGCAGCGGTCGCCAACTACGTGAGCTACCCGCTGTTCGCGCTGGTGGCCGCCTACATCTGGATGCGCACCCGGAAGCCCAAGCCGCTATGACCTCCCTCCCGTTCCCGCACGGCCACTCGCCGCTGCCCACCCGAAAGCCGCCACGCCGATGACCTTCGCGATGCCCGCTCCCCCTCCGCCACCGGCCACCCACCCCGACGCCGCCCTGGAGGTGAACGACCTCAGCAAGGACTACGGCGACGGCATGGGGGTCCACAACGTCGACCTCGTCATCCAGCCAGGGGAGCTGGTGATGCTCGTGGGGCCCAACGGGGCCGGCAAGTCGACCTTCCTGGGCCTGGCCGCCGGCACCCTCGAGTCGACCACGGGACACGCCTACGTGAAGGGCGAGCCCGTGGGTTCCGCCGGTGCCCGCATCGCCACCTCGTACCTGCCCGACATGCCGGTGCTCTACGACGACCTGAGCCTCGACGAGCACGTGGAGTACATCGCCCGCCTCCACGACACGACCGACTGGGAGAGCTACGGCGACGATCTGCTGGAGATGTTCAACCTCACCGAGAGGGTCGACGACCTCCCCTCGCGCTTCAGCCGAGGGCTGCGCCAGAAGACCTCTCTGATCCTGGGCCTCATCCGGCCCTTCGGCCTCATGCTCATCGACGAGCCCTTCGTGGGCCTCGACACCCCCGGCCAGGAGACCCTCACCGAGGTTCTGGCCGACGTGGTGAGCCAGGGTGCGGCCGTGGTGTGCTCCACCCACCAGCTCGACCTCGTCCCCAAGGCCACCCGCTGCGTGGGCCTGCGCGACGGCGAGCTCGCCTACGACGGCCCCGCCACCACCGAGAAGATCCGCTCCCTCGTCGGCGGCTGAGCCGTAGGGTCTGGCGACGAGCCAAGGAGCAGGGGGCGGGACGAGATGACACCAGAAGAGGCGGCGAAGGAGACGGGGAAGGCGATCGCGTACGGGGGGAGGGCGCCGATCATGTGGCCCGAGACCTACGCGAAGGGCGCCGAGCTGGGCTTCGACGGGTTCGACTTCTACATGTACGGGCGCGGGGCGGCGCTGGGGCTGGTGGATGCAGACGTGGTCGCCGCCGCGATGGCCTTCTTCTCCCCCTCCACGGTGAGGAAGGCGTGGGAGGCGGGGCTTGCCGTGTTGCCGCCCGACCGGGCAGCCCTGGAGTGGGCCGGGTGCGTCCACGCCTGGGCCCGCGAGAACGTGCCCGACAGCTTCGATGCCGCACGCCTGGCGTCGCTGGCCGGACCGGTGATCGAAGGAGCCGGGGCCTGGTCGCTGCCGCTCTTCGCCGGTTGGCGCCGGCTCCCCGAGCCCGACCTGGACGACTCGAAGGCCCTGGCGGCGCACCGCCTGAACTCGCTGCGGGAACTACGGGGAGGCCTGCACGGCGTGGCCGTGCGAGCCGTGGGCCTCGCGCCCATCGAGGCCATCGTGGTGCACGACGCCTGGATGGGCTCGCTCTTCGGATGGCCGGAGCCCTGGCCCGATCCCGAGCCCTTCGTGGAGGCCCGGCGAGAGGCCGAGCGCCTCACCAACCAGCTGATGGTCGAGCCGCTCTCGGTGCTCACCGAACCCGAGCTGTCCGAGCTGGTGACCCTCGTCAACCAGCTCCACCCCCAGCCCTGAACTGACCAGCTGGCCAGTTGCCAGCCCGCTGGTGCGACACCCCGAGTGCGGACGTTGCGTCGGCGGTTGCCGGAGGGCTGGAGGTCAGGCCGGGGTGGGGGCGAGCTCGGGGCGGACCGGGTTGCGGCGGCGGTAGGCGAGGAGCAGGAGGATGGCCAGCAGCGGTTGGACGATGTCGCTGGGGAGGGCCCAGACGTTGTCGGGTGCGGTGTTGTTGTCGTTGCCCACCCACGACATGAGGTGGCCGATGGCGTCGCCCCCGTAGGAGAGCGTGAGGGCCACCACGGCAGCCGTCATCCACGTGCCGCGCAGGCGCTTCCAGGCGCAGCCCACGCCCAGGACCCCGATGGCGATGTCGCCCCAGCCCACCTCCCACTGGAACATCGACTGCTCGTAGCCGATGCTCTCGGCGAGCTGGCCCGACATGCCGCTGATGTGGCCGATGCCTCCGTAGATGGCCCACGCGCCCCCGGCGACCAGCACCCACAGCAGGTACAGCTCCACCGCCCGCCCCTGGCGGTGGCCGTGGCGGCGGCGATCGACGAGGTAGTGGATGGTGGCGCCGCCCAGGATGATCACCCACTGGAAGACGAAGTACCCGATGGCGCCGGCGGTCTGCTCGGAGCCCTGAGGGTTGTTGACTGCGGCGAAGATGCTTTCCACGCTGCCTCCTCGGTAGCTGGCAGTGGCTCCGCGACCTGAAAGTCGGACGCGAAAGTAGCTGAAGGCCGTGGTCCGAGAGTGGATGTCGCACCCGGTTGGTACGTTCTCGCCATGGACGGAGACGAGGCCGACATCGTCGGCCGGGTGATCGGCACCGACGACTCCACCCCTCTCGAGTTCTGGGTGGGTGTGGACGGTGAGTCCTACCTCCAGCTCGACGACGTGGTGGCCCTGCGCAGGATCCTGCCCACCGGGGAGGCCGTGAACATCTACGGCGTGGTCTCGCAGGTGCGGGCGCGCCACGAGGGAGCGAGGTTCGACAGCGACGTGTTCCTCATCGCCGACGGGCTGCTCCCCGCCGAGGTGAGCGAGGCGGCCCAGGTCGCCGCCACCCGCTTCGAACCCGAGGTGTTCGTCCCTCCCCTGCCCGGCGAGCTCGCCCGCAGGGCCCACGGGGCCGAGCGGGAGCAGGCCCTCTTCTTCGACTCCATGGACCGCAAGCTCCCCGCCGGGCTCTCCCGCGACGACGAGCCCATCTTCGTCGACCTCGACTTCCTCGACGGCACCCGGGGCGCCCACGTGAACATCTCGGGCATCTCGGGCGTGGCCACCAAGACCACGTACGCCACCTTCCTGCTCTACAGCCTCTTCACCTCGGGCGTGCTGGGCTCGGAGGCCGTGAACACGAAGGCCCTCGTGTTCAACGTGAAGGGGGAGGACCTCCTCTTCCTCGACCACCCCAACACCCAGCTCGACCCCGACGCGGCCGAGCGCTACCGGCGCCTCGGGTTGGAGCCGGGGCCGTTCCCCAGCGTCAAGGTGTTCGCAGCTCCCCGCAAGGGTGACCCCTCGGCCGTCCCCGACGTCGCCAGCCGCACCCTCGGGGTCACCTCGTTCTTCTGGACCATCGAGGAGCTCTGCGCCCAGGAGCTGCTGCCGTTCCTGTTCGCCGACGCCGAGGACGACAGGGCCCAGTACACGCTGGTGATCCAGAACGTCACGGCTGCGCTGCGGGCCGCTGCCGAGCCCGCCGGGGAGGGAGCCGTGCGGATCGACGGCGAGCTGGTGCGCACCTTCGGCGAGCTGGTGGACCTCATCGGCACCAAGCTCGACCCCGACGACCTCGACTACGAGCGATGGGCCGGCCGCGCGATAGGCCAGGGCACGGTGAACGCCTTCATAAGGCGGCTGCACGGGGCCGTTCGCCACGTGAGCCACCTGGTCCGGGCCGACATCCCCAAGCCCGCCGACCACCAGGTCGACCTCGACCGCAGCCAGGTGACCGTGGTGGACCTGCACAACCTCAACGACCGGGCCAAGCGGTTCGTGGTGGGCGTGGTGCTGCGCAAGGCCTTCGAGGCCAAGGAGCGCTCGGGCCAGGCGCGACCGCTGCAGCTCGTGGTGCTCGACGAGCTCAACAAGTACGCCCCCCGTGAAGGCTCCAGCCCCATCAAGGAGCTGCTGCTCGACGTGGCCGAGCGTGGGCGCTCGCTGGGGATCATCCTCATCGGCGCCCAGCAGACCGCCAGCGAGGTGGAGCGGCGCATCGTGGCCAACTCGGCCATAAGGGTGGTGGGTCGCCTCGACCCGGCGGAGGCTGCTCGCAGCGAGTACGGGTTCCTGCCCCAGGTGCAACGCCAGCGCTCCACCATCATCAAACCCGGCACCATGCTGGTGGCCCAGCCCCAGCTGCCCATCCCGCTGGTGGTGCAGTTCCCCTTCCCCGCGTGGGCCACCCGGGCGAGCGAGGCGGGCGTCAACCCCGCTGCCGCAGGCCAACCCCGCGACCCCTTCGCCGGCCTCCCCACGTGAGGATCGCGCTCCCCTCCCACCGCCTGGCTCTCGGGCGAGGGCGGCCAGGCGGGCGCCTATGAAGCTGCTCCACACCGCCGACTGGCACGTGGGCAAGACGGTGCGGGGTGCCAGCCGGGCAGACGAGCACGAGGCCGTGCTGGCCGAGATCGTGGGGGTGGCCGACCGGGAGGAGGTCGACCTGGTGCTGGTGGTGGGCGACCTGTTCGACACCGCCGCCCCCGCCCCATCCTCGGAGCGCATCGTGTACCGGGCCCTGCTCGACCTTGCCGCAGGGGGCCGCCAGGTGGTGGTGGTCTCGGGGAACCACGACAACGCCCGGCGCCTCGAGGCCATAGCCCCGGTGTTCGAGCCGGCGGGCATCCACATGGCCACCAAGGTGGTGCCTCCCGACCGTGGTGGGGTGCTGGCGCTGGAGGCCGGCGGGGTGCCGGTGCGCCTTGCCCTGCTGCCCTTCCTCTCGCAGCGCCACGTGGTGGGCGTCGACGAGCTGATGGGTGCCGAGCGGGGCGAGCACGCCCAGAGCTACGACGACCGCGTGCGCCGGATACTGGAAGCCCTCTGCGCCGGCTGGGGCGAGCAGGCGAGCGGGTCGGCGGTGAGCTCAGCTGGTGAGCCGGCCGTGAACACCGCTGGT
>CAYNQN010000001.1:24715-53584 GCA_964399375.1 uncultured Rhabdothermincola sp.
GTGAACACCGCTGGTTCACCAGCAGTGAACATAGTGGTTGCCCACGCGCACGTGGCGGGAGGGGCCACCGGGGGCGGCGAGCGAAGTGCTCACACCATCTTCGACTACGCGGTGTCGCCTCTGGCCTTCCCGTCCACCGCCCACTACGTGGCGCTCGGCCACCTCCATCGCACCCAGCGCTTAGAGGGACCCACGCGCATCTGGTACCCGGGCTCGCCGCTGCAGATGGACTTCGGCGAGTCGGACGACGCGAAGCACGTGCTGGTGGTGGAGCTGGAGCCTCACCGACCGGCCGATGTCCAGCCCCACCAGCTAGCGGCCGGGCGGCGGTTCAGCACCTTGTCGGGCACGCTGGCCGAGCTGGCCGAGGTGGCCGACCCCGACCGATCCGGCGACTACCTGCGCGTCGTGGTGAGGGAGCAGAGCCGGGTGGGCCTCGCCGACGAGGTGCGCTCCCTGTTCCCCTCGGCCGTGGAGATCCGCGTGGAGCCGCCCGAGGGCAGGGCTCCTGTCGAGCTCGCCGACCCGGGGGCCGAGCAGCGATCCCCGTCCGAGCTGTTCTCCGGCTACCTGGCCGAGCGGGGCGTGGAGGACGCACGCCTCACCGCGCTCTTCGACGAGCTGCTACAGGCTGCGAGCGAGCAGTCGGGAGGGGGCCGGGATGCGGCCTGAGCTCCTGGAGTTGGAGGGCTTCACCACCTTCCGCGAGCGCACCACGGTCGACTTCTCGGGGGCCGACCTGTTCGCGCTGGTGGGTGCCACAGGCGCGGGCAAGTCGAGCGTGGTCGACGCCATCTGCTTCGCCCTCTACGGCGTGGTCCCCCGCTACGACGACCGCCGCCTGGTGGCACCGGTGATCAGCGAGGGGGCGCTGGAGGCCAAGGTGCGCCTCGACTTCAGCGTGGGCGACGAGCGCTACTCGGCCGTGAGGGTGGTGCGTGCGCAGGTGAGCAAGGCCTCGGGCCAGCGCGCCGGAGCCACCACCAAGGAGGCGAGGCTGGTCCGGCTGGTCGGCGCCACGGCCGGGGCCGCTGCCACTGCCCCTCCTCCTGCTGGGGAGGCTCCCTCCGACGGCGAGCCCGACGAGGCGGCGGCCAGCTACGAGGTGCTGGCAGGCACGGCCGACGAGCTGAGCGCCGCCGTGGAGGAGCTGCTGGGGCTCTCGTTCGCTCACTTCACCACCTGCGTGGTGCTGCCCCAGGGCGAGTTCATGCGCTTCCTGCACGCCAAGCCGGCAGATCGCCAGAGCCTCCTGGTGGAGCTGCTCGACATGGGCCTCTACGGGCGCATGCGCGCCCTGGCCCGCGAGAGGGAGATGGCCGCCAGGGCTCGCAAGGAGATGGCCGAGCGCCAGCTGGCCGACGTCGCCACCTCGGCAGACCCAGCCAGGCTGGCCCGGGCGAGCCACGCCATAGGCGCCCTCGCCGAGGTGCTCGAAGGCATCGACGCTGCTCAGGACCGGCTCGACGAGCTGGCCAAGCAGGCGGAGGTGGCGGTGGCGGCGGCTCGCGCCGCCAGGGCGAACGCCCAGGCCGTGGCGGCCATATCGCCGCCCGACGACCTGCCCGAGCTGAGCGAGTTGTTGAGCGCTGCCCGGGCCGCCGTGGAACGGGCGAGCCGGGACGAGGACGAGCTGACCGCGGCGGCCGGAGCCGCCGAGGCAGCCCTAGGGGCACTGGCCGATCGCGGCGAGCTGGAGGCGTTGGCCGCTGCCCACGCCGAGCGCAACGGGCTGGTGGAGCGCATCACCAAGGGCTCCCTGGTGGTGGCCGAGGCGGCCTCGGCCCACCTGAAGGCCCAAGCTGCGCTGGAGGCCGCCGGGGCGACCGCCGCAGAGGCGGCCGGCGCCCTCGACGAGGCACGACGCTCCCGAGCCGCCCACGAGCTGGCACTGGGCCTGCACGCAGGCGACACCTGCCCCGTCTGCGGCTCGGAGGTGGGCGACCTCCCGGCACACGAGGGCACGGACCTCGCCGACGCCATGGCTCGCGCCGAGGGGGCGAAGGCCTCCAAGGAGAACGCCGAGGCGAGCCTCCGAGCGACCCAGGCCGACCTGGCGCGCTTCGAGGCGCACCTGGCCCAGCTGCTCCAGCAGGCCACCGAGCTGGATGCCCGCCTGGCCAGGAGCCCCAGCGCCGAGCAGGTCCCTGCCCTGCTGGCCGAGCTGGGCGCTGCCGAGCAGGCGCTGGCAGAGGCCCGCAAGGCGGTGGCGGCCGCCCGCGACGCACGCAAGGCGGCCGAGAGGCAGCTGACGCAGGCCGAGGAGAGGCGCACACGTGCGGGCCAGGCACTGGCCGCGAGGAGAGATCCCGTGGCAGCGCTGGGGCCCCCGGTCCCCGAAGGCAGATCCATAGCCGACGACTGGGCAGCCCTGGTGGCCTGGGCCATGGAGCAGGCCCCCGGCCTGGAGGCCGAAGCCACCGCGGCCGACAGCGCTGCGGTGGCCGCCGGCTCCCAGGCCCAAGCCCTCGCCGACGAGCTGACGAGCCGGGCGGCCGCGGCGGGGGTGGTCGTGGGAGGCCGCCTGCTGCGCGACGCAGTGGTCGACCGCCTGGGAGAGCTGCGCTCCGAGGCCGACGCCCTCTCCAAGGCCATCGCGTCCCTGGAGAGGCTGGAGGCCGAGCGCCTAGAGCAGGGCGAGGCCGAGGCGGTGGCAACCGCCCTGGCTCGGCACCTCGGGGCCACCGGCTTCGAGAAGTGGGTGCTCGACGAGGTGCTCCTGCGGCTGGTGCACTCGGCCACCGGAGTGCTCCACGAGCTCTCGGGCGGCGCCTACTCGCTCACCCTCGACCCCAAGACCTCCAACTTCTGCGTGGTCGACCACTCCAACGCCGACTCGGTGCGCTCTGCCCGCACCCTCTCGGGAGGCGAGACGTTCCTGGCCTCGCTGGCCCTCGCCCTGGCCATGGCCGAGCAGGTGGCCCAGCTGGCGCCAGGGGGATCGGCCCGGCTCGAGTCGATGTTCCTCGACGAGGGCTTCGGCACGCTCGACGCAGACACCCTCGACACCGTGGCCGCCGCCATCGAGGAGCTGGGGTCGCGAGGCCGGATGGTGGGGCTCATCAGTCATGTGCCCGAGCTGGCCGAGAGGCTCCCGGTGCGCTTCGAGGTGCGCAAGGGTCCTGCTGGCTCCACCGTGGAGAGGGTCGACAGGTGAGGTTCGCAGTGGAGAGCTGGGCGCCTGAGTACGGCGCCCCGATGGGCGACGAGGCCACGCTGGAGGCCGAGGCGCCGGCCGATGTCGACGTGGAGGTGCCGGCTGCCGAGTGGGCACCTCGGTCTCCGGCCCCAACGGCGAGGCGCCTGGAGTCGCTCCTCTTCGTCGACGGGGTGCGGCGCATCGATGCGCACCTCTGGGTGACGGGCGACGACGGAGACGCCCGCCATGGCATCTGCGCCTCGTACGCGGCGGGAGCGGTGCGCTGCGACGGGGCCGCGCGCCTGGTGGAGGCCAGGGTGCGCCGTGGGCTCTTCTGCGCCACCGAGGGGGCCGAGCCGCTGAATACTCGCCACGGCACGTTCGACCTGCATGTCTCACCCGACGACGACCCGGTGAAGCTGTCGCTGCTCCTCCAGGCGCGCATGGGAGCCCTGGAGGCCCAGGTGGCACAGGCCGCCGGCGATGACGGGGTGACCAGCGAGGGAGGAGGCGAGGTGGTGGTGGTGGTAGACGGGCCCTTGAAGGTGGGCCACCGGAGCCCCGGGATGGTGGGCTACGTGAAGACGCATCGTCAGCATTACGGGCCGCAGGTCGTGCGCGACGTGGTGGCCCGCCTGGCCACGGGCCAACGCAGCCCCCTCCTGCTGGTGGGCGAGCGCCAGCCCCGCTTCACCTGGTACCTGAGGCTCCCGACCGCCGCCACCCACGCATGGGCGGGGGTGGTGCGCGTCGAGACCCCCGCAGAGCTCCCCGTGTTGGAGGCGGCCTCCCTGGCCGACGACCTCGCCCTCACGCTGCCGGCCTACGCGTCGGTGGCCCACAAGGACCCCCGGGCACCGCAGAACCTGGTGCCCATCGGGGGCCTCGAGCGCGAGCTGCGGCGGCGCATGGGCGACCAGGCGTTGATCTTCCGCGCGCTCCAGGAAGCTGCCTCTGCGGGCGACCCCCGCATCCCGACGCTCTAGGGTCCTCGGCATGAGCGACGAGACCAAGGGCGCACCTGTCACCTACGAGGCCCACGACGGCGTGGCGGTCGTGAGGATCGACGACGGGAAGGCCAACGCGCTGGGACACGAGGCCATCGGTGAGCTGAACGCCGCCCTCGACCGCTCGGCCGAGGAGGGTGCGGGCGCCGTGGCCATCCTCGGCAGGCCGGGGAGGTTCTCGGCCGGCTTCGACCTCAACACCATGCGAGCCGGGATCGGCGAGGCCAGGGACCTGCTGAGGGTGGGGGGCGAGCTGGCGTTGCGCCTCTACTCGTCGCCGGTACCCGTGGTGCTGGGCGTCACGGGCCACGCGCTGGCCATGGGAGCCATCCTGCTGCTCAGCGCGGACGTTCGCATCGGCACCAGGGGCGACTTCAAGATCGGGCTGAACGAGGTGGCCATAGGTATGCCGGTGCCCGGCTTCGCCGTGGAGCTGGCGCGCGCCCGGCTGTCGCCCCGGCACCTCACCTACGCGGTCAACCTGGCCACCGTCTACCACCCCGAGGGGGCGCTGGCCGCCGGGTACCTCGACGAGCTGGCCGAGGCCGACCAGGTGGAGGGTGCGGCCGTGGGCAGGGCCCGCCAGCTGGCCGAGGGGTTGCGCCCTGACGCGTTCCGGGCCACCCGCACGCAGCTCCGCGAAGAGCTGGCCTCCCGCCTGCGCGCCAGCCTCCAGGCCGATCTGGAGGCCTTCACCATCGAGGCCTGAGCCCGGCCCTACCCCGCCGGGCTCACTGGCCCACCGGCACCTCCTCGCGGACGCCGACGAGGCCGAGGCGGAGTCCCAACATCACGGCCTCCAGCTTCGAGTGGACGTCGAGCTTCGACAGGATGTTGCGCACGTGGCTCCGGGCGGTGTTCTTGGAGATGCCCATCCTCGCGGCCACCACGTCGGTCGTCACGCCCTCGGCTATCAGGTTCAGCACCTCGCGCTCCCGGCTGGTGAGGTACGCACCCATGGCCAGCTGCTTCTTCAGCAGGCGGACCAGGTGGGTGAGACCCTCGGCGGGGAACAGCTCCCCGCCCTGGTTCACCAGGTGCACCGCGTTCACCACCGACCCCAGGTCGGTCGACTTGTGCAGGTAGCCGGCGCAACCCGCGTCGATCGCCCGCGAGAGAGCCTCCACGTCGTCGTAGCCCGTGATCATGAGCACCTGGATCCCCGGGTGCTGCTCGCGGATGCGATCGGTCACCGCAGCTCCGTCGTCGTCGGGAAGACGGAAGTCCATCAGCACGACGTCCGGGGCGAAGTCGCCGACCAGCTGGTAGGCCTCGGCGGCCGTCCCGGCCACGCCGAGGACCTCGAGGTCGGGGTCCTCTCCTAGTGCAGCGGCGAGGCTGTCTGCGATGAGGGCATGGTCATCAACGATGAGCACGCCAATCGAGTTGGCACTCACTCAACCTCCTGGGCGTCCCCGGCGGTCACAGTAGCCGGGGGAGCTCCAGGTGTGTGACTGGACGCGGATCATGACGATTTTTGACGCGGGGTCTACTGTGGTGATGTGACACCAACGCGCAAGCAGACGACTAGGGCTCGTCGCTCCGTCAACGAGCCCCGCAAAGCCCTCCACGCGTACCTGAGTGATGAAGCTCATGAGACGTGGCACGCCCTCGCCGCCGAGTACGGGGTGAGCGTCTCTGGCCTCCTCGAGGCCATGGCGCCCGACCTGGTGGCCAAGGGTGCCTCGACTCGCTACGACGCCACCATCAAGCGGGCACGCAAGGTGGACGTAGAGCGCCGCAGGCGCTGAGGGGAACATCGCCAAGGGCCGTGCGCCTGTTCGCGCACGCCCCTAGCCCCGCTGGCGCCTGCGCCGGCGGACAAACAGGAGCAGCGCTCCCAGGCCGAGGACGGCGAGGGCGGTGACGATCGCCGCCCTCTGAACGCTGCTGCCAGCCGCGCCCGTGCCCTGGCTGCGCTCGCCCGCCACGACCTCCACCTCGCGCAGATGTGCCACCGGTGAGGCCTCGTCGGGTTGCTTCAGCTCCTGCACCGGTGATGCCTCGTCGGACACCGCGGGCTGGGGCGCCGCCACTCCCTCGAGCAGCGCCTCCACGGGTGCAGGCTCGCTCTCGGCCACCTGGGGCCGGGTCCGCGATCGTTGGGGGTCGTAGGGCATCTGGGCTCCGGGGCTCGCTCTAGCTCTCTGGGGACGGTTCCACGACCGCCGGGTCGGGAGAAGGCTCGGCGACGGTCGAGTCTGGTGCTCGCTCTGGCACACCGGGGACGAGGCGGGCCAGCAGGGCATCCAGCTCGGCGGCGGCCTCCGCCGCCCCCGCCCGGTTGCCGAGCCCGCCGACGGGCAGCGACTGGGCAGACGCCTCTGCCACCGCCACACGCTGGTGGATGGGGGGCAGCACCAGCTCGCCGTAGCGCTCGACCAGCTGCTCGTGCCAGTAGCGGGCGTCGCGGGTGCGGCCCAGCCGGTTCACGACGATGCCGGCCACGCTCAGCTCCCCGTCGCGCCGGGCGCCGATGCGCTCGACCGTGCGCAGGATCTGCTCGACGCCGTCGGAGGCCCACGCCGCAGGCTCGGTGACTATGAGCGCCTTGTCGGCGGCGAAGAGCCCGTTGACGGTCAGCAGGCCCAGCGATGGAGGGCAGTCGATGATCACCAGGTCGGCCTCGACGCCCTTCAGGGCCACCTGGAGGCGGTCCTGCGCCCCGATGGGATCGGTTGCCAGCTGGGGCTCACGCGCCGCCAGCGCAGGCGAGCTGGGGGCCACCTTGGGAGGGGGGCCCAGCTCGGGCGGCCACCCCGAGGTGTGGATCACCTCTGCCAGCCCTCCGGGCTGGTCGGTGGCCAGGGCGCGATCGACCGTGTGGGCAGGATCCCAGACGGCCAGCCCCGTGGTGGCGTTGGCCTGAGGGTCGAGGTCGACCACCAGGGCCTGCATGCCGGCAGACGCAGCCGCCGAGGCCAGGCCGAGGGCCACGGTGGTCTTGCCCACGCCGCCCTTCTGGTTGACCACGGCGATCTTCGTCACGGCCGCCAAGGTAGTGCAACAATCGTTGGTCATGGCTGGGAACGGTGGGGCGGAGGTGGGGATCGCAGCACCCGACTTCACGCTGCCCGACCAGCACGGCGAGCCGCTCCGGCTGAGCGACCTGAGGGGCGGGTGGGTGGTCGTGTACTTCTACCCGGCCGACGACACACCCGGCTGCACCCGTGAAGCCTGCTCGTTCCGCGACAACCACGAGGCCTTCTCCGACGCCGGTGCGAGGGTGATCGGCATAAGCAGCGACTCGGTCGCCAAGCACGAGCGCTTCGCCGACAAGCACCAGCTGCCCTTCACCCTCCTCGCCGACGACGGCGGAAAGGTGCGCACGGCTTACGGGGTGCCCAAGTCGCTGGGCATCCTTCCCGGGCGCGTTACGTACGTGATCGACCCCGAGGGCATCGTCCGCAAGATCTTCAACTCGCAGCTCCAGCCGACGCGCCACATCAAAGAAGCCCTCGAGGCGATCGAGGCGGGCTGACAGCTCGGGACGCGCGACAGGGGCCCGGCCGAAGGCCGGGCCCCTGTCGCGCGCTTGGTGACCTCGAGGAGGTCCGATCTGGTGAAGCCCTAGGAGACCGGGCTGGCGCAGGAGCCTGCGGTGAGGGTCCCTGGTTGGGTCGGGTCGGCAGCCGGCTGCCAGGAGGCGGTGGGCACCCACTGGTCGCCCGAGGAGGTGCTGCAGATCGACCAGAAGGTGAACGGACCGGAGGTCCTGTCGCCCTGGGCATCGAGCTCGATCGTGCCAGTCACGCCCACGTAGCCCTGGGCGGCGTCCACGAAGTTGGTGCGGAGCGTGTCGACACCCGAGCCCACGCCCGCCGTCACCACGGCGTTCACGGCCACGTCGAAGGCGTCGTAAGCGGCCAGCGCGAAGGCGTCGGGCTCGTGGCCCGCCATCTGGGCGATGTCGGCGATCAGGGCCGCCTCGTCCGCCGACTGGCTGGGGGGCAGCGCCAGCAGCGGGTTGGGGTAACCACCCACGGCCATCGCGAACGCAGCGCTACCCGGCGTGGAGATGAGCACGGTCGAGCGGGCAGAGCCGTCGCCCCCGTACCAGCGCACGCCGTCGGGCCAGCCACCGTCCATCGATCCGGCCGCAGCCAGGACGTCGGCCACCTCCTCGAAGCCAGCCAGGTACACGCCCACCTGCGCCGCAGGAGCGCCGGAGGTCGCCTGGCTCACCTGCTGCACCACCTGCTGGAGGGTCTCGGTGAAGTTGGTGGTGTTGGGCTCGTACATGACGCCCTCGGCCACCGTGACGCCCTGAGCCGATGCGATGGAGCGGACCGAGTCGGCGAGACCCTGGTTGCCCCGGTCGTTGCGCCACACCGGCACGACCGTGGTGATGCCGTCGTGGGCCAGGAGGTCGACCATGGCACGACCCTCGACGTGGTCGTTGGGGACGAAGCGGAACACGTTGTCGTCGGCGGCCAGCGACGAGGCTGTGCTGCCCTGGGAGACCACCAGCACGCCCCGCTCGGTCGCCACCGGGTCGATGGCGGCCACCTCGGAGCTGGACTGCGGGCCTATGACGATCTCGGCGCCCCAGTCGGCCAGGCGCTCGAGGGCTGCGACGGCCTTGTCGGGCTCCTGCTCGGTGTTCTCCACCTGCAGTACCACCCGGGTGCTGTCGCCCGCCTGCTCGAACCGCTCGTTCCAGCGCTCGGCCGCTATCTCGAGCGCAGCCTGGCTGGAGGTGCCGAGCGTGGAGCCGTCGCCTGTGATCGAGAGAAGCGCACCTATGCGGATCTCGTTCGCGGAGCGGGCCGTCGTCGTCGCTGTGGACTGGCTCGTGTCGGTGGCGCTGTCGTCGCTGCTGCTGCAGGCGGCCACCCCCACCATCAGCAACACGGCCGCCAGCACGGCCGCCAGCTTCGTTCCGGTTCGCCGGCGTCCTCCGCCGGTTGGATCACGCATCTCGTCTCGAAGCATCACACCTCGCCCCTCTGGCCCCTCAGGACCGTTGTTCGGCAAAATCGGCAGCGAGCCTACAGGACCGGGCACACTTGCACCGTGGGACTGAAGGACATGCGCCGCAGGCTGACCGCCAGCGTGGCCCAACTCGACCAGACTCGCCTGCAGGAGCGCTACCAGGGGATGGGCCTGACCCCCATCGCCGATGCCCCCACGCGCACCCCCGCACGGGTGGGCGGCGAGGTGAAGGAGACCCGCGTGGTCCCACGGGCGGGAGCGCCCAGCCTGGAGGTGATCGTGTCGGACGGCACCGGGCGGGCCACGGCCGTGTTCAGCGGCACCAGGGCCATCGCCGGCATCAACCTGGGCGAGGGGCTCCTGCTGGAAGGTGTGCCCCGGCTCGAGAAGGGCCGGTTGATCCTGCTCAACCCGGCCTACACCCTGGTGTAGGCCTAGGCCTCCTCGGGCGGCGGAACCTGTCCCGTCCGCGCCCCCACGAGGATCTCGCGGATCTCGTCCTCGTTCTCGTCGCTGAGGAGCACCAGGACCTCGTCGCCCGCGTAGAACGGGGTGTCGCCCCGGGGGACGACCACGTGGTCCTGGCGCAGCACCGCCACTATCGAGGCTGAGCGGGGAAGGCGCAGCTCCTGGATCTCCCGGCCCACCGCCGGCGATCCCTCGGCCAGGGTCACCTCGGAGAGGCGCACCCTTCCGCCCTCGAAGGCAAGGAGCCGCACGAACGTGCCCACCGACACCGCCTCTTCCACGAGGGCCGTGAGCAGGTGGGGCGTGGAGACCGCCACGTCGACCCCCCAGCCCTCGTTGAAGAGCCACTCGTTGGAGGGGTTGTTGACGCGGGCCACCACGCTGGGCACCCCGAACTCCTGCTTCGCCAGCAGGGAGACCACGAGGTTGTCCTCGTCGTCACCGGTGACCGCCACCACCACGTCGGCCGTCTCCGGTCGAGCGCGCATGAGCTCGGACACCTCGCAGGCGTCCGCAGCCAGCCAGGTGCAGCCCGCCGGCTCGCCCTTGGCCTGCATCTCCGAGACGCGCTCGGGATCCACCTCCACGATGAGCACCTCGTGCCCGTCGCGCTTCAGCTCGCTCGCTATGTAGGTGCCGACGTTGCCGCCGCCGACGATGACGACGCGCATCAGCCCTCGCCTCCCGACGGCGGGGATGCGAGGACGGCGTCGAAGCGGTCGAGCGCGTCGCCCGCCACCGCCACCCAGATCACGTCCCCCTCCTGCAGCAGGAGCTCGGGAGTGGGCACGCGCGCCTTGCCCAGCCTTCCCAGAGCTGCCACCCGGATGGCCCCGGCGACCTCGACTTGCGAGACCGGCCGGCCGGCCCAGCTGGGAGGCACGGCCCGCTCCACCAGGCACGCGCTCGCTGACGGGTCGATCCACTCCACCCCGGAGGTGTCGGGCAGCACCCGGCGCATCACCCGCTCGATGGTCCACTGCACGGTGGCGACGGTGGGGATGCCCACCCGCTCGTAGATGGCGGCCCTGCGCTGGTCGTAGATGCGTGCCACGACCCGGGACACGCCGAAGGCCTCCCGGGCCACGCGCGCCACCACGATGTTGGAGTTGTCGCCGTTGGTCACCGCTGCAAGGGCGTCGGCCCTCTCGATGCCCGCCTCGCGCAGGCGGTCACGGTCGAAGCCCACGCCCTGGACCATCTGGCCCTTGAAACCTGGAGGAAGCCGATGGAAGGCCTCGGCCCGCCGATCGATGACGGCAACCGAGTGCCCCTGCTCCTCGAGCATCCCGGCCAACCCGGAGCCCACTCGGCCACAGCCGACCACCACGACGTGCACGAGCGCGCATCCTAAGAACGTGCGCCCGCATGCGCACGTTCTGGGGAGCGAGGGGTCTCGTGACTAGATTTCCCCAAGTCCGCAAAGCGTCCTAGCTCCCATCTCCCGAGGCATCCATGTACTCAGCCCTCAAGCGCCTGGTGGTGGGACCACCCATAGCCAGCAGCGAGGAGAAGAGCACCCGGCTGGGGCGCCCCACGGCGTTGGGCGTGTTCGCCTCCGACGCCATGTCGTCCACGGCGTACGCGACCGAAGAGGTCCTGCTGGTGCTCATGCCGGTGGCGGGCATGGCTGCACTCGACGACCTGGTGCCCATATCCCTCGTGGTGTGCGCGCTGCTGGCGGTGGTGATCTTCAGCTACCGCCAGACCATCTACGCCTACCCCAACGGTGGCGGCTCCTACGTGGTGAGCCGGGAGAACCTGGGCACCCTGCCCTCGCTGGTGGCGGGAGCGTCCCTGCTGGTCGACTACACGCTCACCGCAGCGGTGTCGATATCGGCCGGCGTCGCAGCCCTCACCTCCGCTGTCACGGTGCTGAGGCCCCACCGCGTCGAGCTGTGCATCGTGGCGCTGGTGCTGATCATGATGGTCAACCTGCGAGGGACCAAGGAGTCGGGCCGCCTCTTCGCACCGCCGGTGTACGCCTACATCGCCAGCCTCGCCCTGCTCGTGGGCTACGGCCTCTTCCGGGTGTACTTCGGCGGGTTGGGCCCCATGCCCCTCGACCTCGATGCGCTCAACGATCTGGCCGCGCACGGGGAGGGCTTCGATCCCGCCGGCGACCCCCTGTTCCACGCCGTGGGCATCTTCCTGCTGCTGCGGGCCTTCTCGTCGGGAGCCGTCGCCCTCACCGGCATCGAGGCCATCTCCAACGGCACGCCCGCCTTCCGGGCTCCCGAGCGCCGCAACGCCTCCTCCACGCTGATGACGATGGGCATCGTGCTGGGCATGGGCACCCTGGGCATCGCCATGCTGGCCAACAAGCTCCAGCCGGTGGTGCTCGAACCCTCCAACGAGCACTACCAGACGCTGTTCTCGGTGATGGGCCGCTACGTGTACGGCGACGGCAACCCTCTCTACTTCATCCTGCAGTTCGCCACGTTCGCCATCCTGGTGCTGGCAGCCAACACCGCCTTCGCCGACTTCCCACGGGTCACCTCGATCATCGCCCGCGACGGCTACCTGCCCCGGCAGTTCGCCAACCGGGGCGACCGGCTCGTCTACTCCAACGGCATCATCGTGCTGGCGCTCATCGCCGGGCTGCTCATCTGGGCGTTCTCGGGGAACACCAACACGCTCATCCCCCTCTACGCCGTCGGCGTGTTCTGCTGCTTCACGCTGTCGCAGGCCGGAATGGTGATCCACCACCGCCGGGTGAAGGCCGCCGGCTGGCGCTGGCACCAGGTGGTGAGCGCCGTCGGCGCCCTTGCCACGCTGCTGGTGCTGGTGGTCGTGATCGTGTCGAAGTTCGCGATCGGTGCCTGGATACCCGTGGTGCTCATCCCGATGATCGTCGTGGTGTTCAGGGCCATCCACCGCCACTACAAGCGGGTCGCGGCAGCCATGGAGGTGCCAGAGGGCTACCGCTCGCGGCGCCACCGCCACACGGTCATCGTCCTGGTCGGACGGGTGAACAGGGGCGTGCTCGACGCCATCACCTACGCACGCTCGCTGGCCCCCGATCGCCTCATCGCCCTCACCGTGGTGCACGACGAAGACCAGCAGCGAGCCATCACCGAGCAGTGGGACGAGTTCAGCCTGCCGGTGGAGCTGCGCACCGTGTACTCCCCCTACCGGGAGCTGTCGGAGCCGGTGATCGAGTTCATCGACGAGCTCGACAAGGAGTGGCCCGACGACATCGTCACGGTGATCGTGCCCGAGTTCATCCTCAGCCACTGGTGGGAGCAGCTGCTGCACAACCAGAGCGCACTGGTGCTGCGCAGCCGGCTGCGCCTCCGCCCCAACACCGTCGTCACCGCCGTGCCGGTGCACCTCGACGACGCCCCCGCCCGCTACTGACGAGGGGTTGGCACACGATCGCGCCGTTCCCGGCGCGATCGTGTGCCAACCTCGGTCGACATGGCCACACCGATCGACGCCGAGGACGCCCGGCTCCCCATGGGCCCCCTGGCGGCCACCGTCGTGCTCAGCGCGGTGACCGGGTACGTCGACGCCTTCGCCTACGTCAACCTCTTCGGCACCTTCCCCGCCAACCAGAGCGGCAACGTGGCCCTGCTCGGCATCGCCCTCGGCCAGGGCGAGCTGGGCGACGCCCTCACCTGCATCGTCGCGGTGGCCAGCTTCGCCCTCGGCGTGGCCGTCGGGGTCGCCATCGACCGCCGCACCCATCGCGACGCCCCCTACCAGGCCCGGGCCGTGCTGCTCATCGAGCTGGTGCTGCTGGCAGCCGTCACCGTGGCCATCGGGGTCCTCGGGGAGGGCCACGAGATCATGGACGGCCCTCTGGCCCTGGCGCTGCTGGTCCCCACCGGTCTCGCCATGGGCGTGCAGACGCCCGCCATCGCCCGCACCCACGGCATACCCACCCCCACCACCTACATGACGGGCTCGGTCGCCCACCTGGCCGAGGCCTTCGCCACCCGCAGGGTCGGCATGGGAGGCCTGCTGCTCGTGGTGCTGTCGGGCTACGTGGGCGGCGCCGTCGTCGGCACCGCCATCGGCGCGGTGTGGAACCTCGCCCTCGTGGTGCCCACCGCCACCCTGGCCCTCCTGCTCATCGTGCGCACTAGTACTACGGTCGGCCCCCGAGCAACGAGCGACTAGCCGACCCATCAGCCACACAAGCGAGGTCGAGATGCCCATCCGAGGCGATGCCAGCCAGCCGCGGTCCGACGTGTTGGTCATGTTCGGGGCCAGCGGGGACCTGGCGAAGAAGAAGCTCTTCCCCGCGCTCTACCGGCTGACCGAGCGGGGCCGGCTGGGCATACCCGTGGTGGGGGTGGCGCTGGACGACTGGTCCGACGACGACCTGCGCTCGAGGGCCGAGGCCTCGGTGAAGGAGGCCGGCGAGGACTGGGACCCCAAGGTCTTCGCCCAGCTGGCCGGCTCGCTCACCTACGTGGCCGGCGACTACACGCAGAGCGCCACCTTCGACAAGCTCCGCAAGGCGGTGGGCTCGCCCGCCCACCCCATCTTCCACCTGGCCATCCCGCCGTCCATGTTCGCCACGGTGGCCGGCGGCATCGCCGGCGTGGGCCTCAACGAGGGGGCGCGGCTGGTGGTGGAGAAGCCCTTCGGGCGCGACCTGGCCAGCGCGCGCGAGCTCAACGCAACCCTCCACCAGTGGTTCGACGAGGAGGCCATCTTCCGCATCGACCACTTCCTCGGCAAGGAGGCCCTGCGCGCCCTGCTGGTGAGCCGCTTCGCCAACGCGATCCTCGAGCCTCTCTGGAACCGCACATACGTGAAGGCGGTGAAGATCACCATGGCCGAGGCCTTCGGGGTGCAGGACCGGGGTGCGTTCTACGACTCGGTCGGGGCGCTGAGAGACGTGATGCAGAACCACCTGCTGCAGATGGTCTCGTTGATCGCCATGGAGCAGCCCATCAACGAGTCGTCCAAGGCCCTGCGCGACGAGAAGGCGAAGATGCTCGTGGCAACCCAGCCGGTGGACCCGAAGCACTACGTGCGCGGCCAGTACGAGGGCTACCTGGAGGTCCCTGGGGTGAAGCCCGGCTCCGACACCGAGACGTTCGGCGCCTTCCGGCTCGACATCGATGCCCCTCGCTGGGCGGGAGTGCCGTTCTTCCTGAGGGCCGGCAAGGCCATGGCCGACACCGTCACCGAGGTGACCATCGAGTTCAAGCCCGCCCCCCGGCCGCTGTGGATGAGCCCGGAGCAGAAGCGCGAGCTCACCAACAGGATCCGCCTGGAGGTGAAGCCGAACGCCTTCGCCGCCACCACCTGGCTGCACAAGCGGCCCGGCGACGACATGATCGCCGAGCCGATCACCGTCGCCCCACCGCCCGAGCTGCGCGGCGACATCGGCCCGGAGCCCTACGAGCTGCTCATCGACGAGGCCATGAAGGGCGACCCCACCCTGTTCGCCAGGGAGGACTCGGTGGAGGAGTCGTGGCGCATCGTCGAGCCGATCCTCGGCAACCCCGAGCCTGTGGTGAGGTACCCGCAGGGCTCCTACGGCCCCGACGAAGCCCGCCGGCTGCTGCACGGGTACGGCGTCTGGCCCGAGGAGCCCCCTGCCTGATGGCCGCGCCGAGCCGGCTGTTCCTCATCCGCCACGGCGCCACGGAGTGGAGCGTCAGCGGCCGGCACACGGGCGCCTCCGACATCCCCCTCACACCCGAGGGCGAAGCCCAGGCCGACGAGCTGCACGACCTGCTGGCAGGCAAGGGCTTCGCCCTGGTGCTGGTGAGCCCCCTGTCCCGGGCGCGCGAGACGTGCCGGCGGGTGGGGTACGGATCGGTGGCGGAGATCGACGACGACCTGCACGAGTGGGACTACGGCGAGGTCGACGGCCTCACGACCGCCCAGATGCGTGAGCGCTACCCGGGCTGGACGGTGTGGGACGGGCCCATCCCGGGCGGCGAGACCATCGAGCAGGTGGCGGTGCGAGCCGATCGCGTGATCGAGCGCGCCCTGGGCGCCGGCGGCGACGTCGCCCTCTTCTCCCACGGGCACCTCCTGCGCATTCTGACCGCACGCTGGTGCGAGCTGGACCCCAGAGAGGGGAAGCGCTTCGCCCTCAGCACCGGCACCTACTCGGTGCTGGGCTGGGAGCACGAGTACCACACCGTCGACTGCTGGAACACAGCTTCCCCCTTGCCTCGATGACGCTGGTCTAGCGTTTGGCCGCCCGGGCGCCGGGGGCGGCGCCCCTACCGGGGAGGCATCAAATGGCCGCATCGGTCACGAACCCAGTGGCGCCGGACGCGCCCGCCCGCAAGCGGCGCATCAGCTTCTGGCTCCTGATGACCGGCGTGGTCATCATGCTGTCGGGTCTGCTGTTCGGCTACGACCAGGGCGTCATCTCGGGCGCGCTGCAGGGGATCGAGAACGACTTCGACGTCGGCAGCACCGCCATAGAGATCATCACCAGCTGGGTGACCCTGGGCGCGCTGTTCGGCGCCCTGGCAGCGGGGATCATGGCCGACCGGCTGGGGCGGCGGCTCACCATCATCCTCGCGGCGATCCTCTTCACCATCGGCGCCTTCGTCGAGGCGATCGCGCCCGGAACCGCCGTGCTGGTGGTGGGCAGGGTCATCGTGGGCTTCGGTGTGGGAGTGGCCTCGGTGGCCGCCCCGCTCTACGCCGCCGAGATGGCGCCGGCGCGCCTGCGAGGCAGGTTCGTGTCCACCTACCAGCTGGCCATCACGATCGGCATCTTCGTCGCGTACGCCGTCGACCAGGTGCTCACGAACAACGACGCCTGGAGGGCGATGCTGGGCGTGTCGTGCGTGCCGGCCGTGCTGTTGCTCATAGCGATGATCCCCATGCCCGACACCCCTCGCTGGCTGGTGAAGGCAGGGCGGCAGGAGCAGGCCATCGACACCTGCGCCAAGATCCACCCGGACATGGACGCCGAGACCATGATGAACGACATCGCGGCGTCGCTGGCCGCCGAGGAGGCCGAGAGGGCCTCGTGGTCGGAGGTGTTCAGCAAGTCCGTGCGCCGGCCCCTGATGATCGGCATCGGCCTCGCCGTCTTCCAGCAGATCACGGGGATCAACGCCATCATCTACTACGCCAACAAGATCTTCGAGTCGGCCGGGTTCTCCACTCCGGCCGACCAGGCGGCCGCCACCACCTGGGCCATCGGGGGTGTGAACGTGCTGGCCACGTTCATCGCCGTGGCCTACGTCGACCGGTTCGGGCGCAGGCCCCTGCTGCTGGCGGGCCTCGTGGGCATGGGGGTGAGCCTGCTCACGGTGGGCTTCACCTTCTTGAAGCTCGACAACGAGACGGCCGTATCGGGCTCGCCCACCACCGCAGGCATCATCACCCTCGTCGCCCTCGTGGTGTTCATCGCCTCGTTCGCCTTCTCGCTCGGGCCCGTGGTGTGGACGGTGATCAACGAGATCTTCCCCAACCGCATCCGGGGCCGGGGGGTGGCCGTGGCCACCGCCGTGAACTGGGGATCCGCCTGGCTGGTGAGCCAGTTCTTCCTCACGCTGGTCGACGGGATCGGCAACGCGGCGACCTTCTGGCTGCTCGCCTTCTTCTGCCTGGTGGCCTACGTGTGGATCTTCCTGAAGGTCCCCGAGACCAAGGGCCGCACGCTGGAGGAGATCGAAGCCAGCTGGGACCTCAACGACGGCCGGGGCCCTGCGGCCCGCTCCGACCAGTTGCTATGAGGCGTCAGCGACAGGAGCCTCGGCAACAGGCCCCTCCACGACCGGGCCCTCCACGACAGGGGCCTCGATGCGCTGGAGCTCCTTGCAGATGCGGTAGGCGATGAAGCCCGCCACGGGCGGGCCCACCAGCAGCATCACGCGGAACGCGTTGAGCACGGCGTTGAGCGAGAGGCCCAGCGTCACGGCTATCACGTCGTTGGCAGAGGCGAAGCCCAGCACCGTGTAGAACACCAGGCCGCCCACGCCGAAGGCCGTCCTCAGCGGCCGGTCGCGGGGGCGGTCGAGCACGTGGTGCTCCCCGTGGTCCTTGGTGAGGCGCGCCTCCATCCACGGCCACGCGAAGAGGATGGGGAAGGCCAGGCCCGAGAGCAGGGCCGCTATGAACGGGTTGGGGACGGTGTAGCCCCAGCCCCTCCACTCGAGGTTGGGCATGAGACGAAGGGCGCCGTCGGCCCAACCCATGTACCAGTCGGGCTGCGAGGCCGCGCTCACGTTCTCGGCGATGAACGGGCCGTAGACCCACACGGGGTTGATCTGCACGAGGCCCGCCAGCGCGGCCAGCACCGCCGCCACCAGGAAGAAGAGCCCTCCGGCCTTGAAGGCGTAGGTGGGCCAGAGCCGCTCACCCACCACGTTGTCGTCCCGTGCTCCCTTGCCGGGGAAGTGGGTGTGCTTGTGGCGCACGAGCATGCCCAGGTGCGCTCCCAACAGGGCGACGATGATCGCCGGGAGTATCAGCACGTGGAGTATGTACATGCGCCCGATGATCTCGGTGCCCGGGAAGCCTCCCCCGAAGAGCAGCGAGGCGATCCACGACCCCACGAGCGGCACCGAGAGCACCAGCGAGTACATGATCCTCACGCCCGTGCCCGAGAGCTGGTCGTCGAGGAGCGAGTAGCCGAAGAAGCCGTTCATGATGGCCAGCAGCATCAGCGAGAGGCCGATCGACCAGTTGAGCTCCCGCGGCTTGCGGAACGCCCCGGTGAAGAAGATCCGGGCCAGGTGCACCACGATGGCCGCCAGGAACACCAGGGCCGCCCAGTGGTGCATCTGGCGCATCACCAATCCGGCCCTCACGTCGAAGGTGATGTCGAGCGCCGAGTTGTACGCCTCGGAGACCTGGAAGCCCTGGAGCGGCGCGTAGCTGCCGTCGTAGGTGGTGGTGGACTGGCTGGGGTCGAAGAAGAAGGTGAGGAAGACACCCGTGACGATGAGGACGATGAACGAGTAGAGGGCGATCTCGCCCAGCAGGAACGACCAGTGGTTGGGGAAGATCTTCCCCAGGGTTCCCGTACCTGCCTTGGCCAAGCCGAGGCGGGAATCCAGCCCACGGGCGACGCGGCCGACGCGGGTGGTGGCAGGGACCTGCTCGCTCACGAGCCGCCCTCCTCAGGCGCCCCTGGGCCGCCCTGCCTCGGGCTCTCGCGCTCCCAGAGCCTGTTCTGGTTCCAGAAGCCCGGGCCGATGGGGCCGGAGAAGGGCCCGCCGGCGATCACGTGCCCGGCACTGTCGATGGCCAGGGGGAGCTGCGGGAGGGGTGTGGCCGCTGGGCCGAATATCGGGTTGGCGCCGTCGTAGACGTCGAAGGTCGACTGGTGGCACGGGCACAGGAGCTGCCCGGTGGCCGCCTCGAAGAGGCCCACCGGGCAGCCCACGTGGGTGCACATCTTGGAGTAGGCGATGAGGCCCGCCGCCACCCAGCCCTCGCGGCCCTCGGCGGTGGTGAAGTCCTTGTCGGGGTTGAGCTTGATGAGCAGCGTCTGCGCGTACTCGTCACCCAGGTCGTCCTCGGGGAAGACGGTCATGATCCCGTTCACCTCGAGGTCGTCGGGGGTCACCGGGTTGCCCTGGTCGTCGACCAGCCTGGTGCCCCGCCGGTAGGGGGAGGTGGTGAGCCACGAGCCCGGGGCGGGGCCCAGCGAGGCCACCGGGAAGAGCACGGCGATGCCCAGGGCCGCCCCGGCTCCCAGCATGAGCTTGGTGAGCAGTCCCCGGCGGGTGAGCTCGTAGTCGCCCACGTCGAAGTCGGCCTTGAAGGCCTGGATCTCCTCCTCGGTGGAGGCCAGGCGGCCTCGGGGCTCCGTCTCGGGGCCGGCGGGCATGAAGCGCTTGGCCCAGAGCACCATGCCGGCCCCGAAGCCGCCCAGGGCCAGCGCCAGCAGCACGCCCTCTATCTGGTTCTGGCCTCCCCGCCAGTAAACGACTGCCAGGCCCAGGCCCGCCAGCATCGAGACCACGAAGAAGGCGGCGGGGAGAAGGTCGCCGTGCTTGCGGCGGGGCGCGGCCATGGTCGACTCCGGCGGGCGACCGGGGGGCACGGCCCCCGAGGGGACCCTCACCTCCACCTCGCCGGCGGAGCCCTCCAGCCCCGGGGCGGGCGTGCCCGGCCCAGCTGGGTCAACGTGGTCGTCTGGCATGGCGCTCCCTAGTGATCCAACGGGCCACGATCACCAGCGCGCTCAGGCCCACGAGCCAGGCCACGAAGCCCTCGGGCACCGGGCCGAGGCTGCCGATGCGCAGCCCGCCCGGGTTCTCGGGCTCGTGCAGGTACTCCACGTAGCGGGCGATCGAGTCGATCTGGTCGTCGCTGAGCGTCCTGGGGCCGAACACCGGCATGTCGCCGGGGCCCACCCGCACGGCCTCACCGATCTGCGTGGGACGGACGCTCTGCAGGTCGGGTGCGTGGCGCCCGTAGCTGAGGGCGCCCCCGGCCGCTGCCGCGTTGTGGCACGCGGCGCAGTTGGCGAGGAACAGGCTGGCACCCTCGGAGAGGTCGCCTCGGGTGGCGTCGACGTCGGGCACCGCGGGGCCGTCGCCCAGCGACGCCACGTACGCCACGAGCGCCACGATCTGGTCGTCGGTGAAGGCCGGCGGCTTCTCCGGTGGCTGCACGCCCGGGAAGGCCAGGGGCATGCGGCCCGTGCGCAGGTAGAAGTCGGCCCCTGCGGCTCCCACCCCCACCAGCGACGGGTAGCCGGGGGTCCCCACGCCACCCACGCCGTGGCAGTTGACGCACGAAGTGAGGAACAGCTCCTCGCCGGCGCGCACCTCGGCGGGATCGCGGTTGGCCTCCAGCTGGCGCTGGGCAGCCTGGGACCCGGTCGTGCCGTTCGGTGCCCCTGCCGTGGCCGGCGGGTGCGAGGGGTCTCCCCCGCCCGATGATCCCTGCGCCTGCTCCTGCGCTTGCGCTTGCGCTTGCTCCAGCGACGCCGACCCGGATGCGGGCTGCGCGCCGGCGAGCGCTGCGGTGGCTGCACCCGCCCCGAGCACCGCTGCCAGCACCGCTGCTGCGCCGGTCACCACCGGCCGACGGAGAAGGCCGCTGGCGCTCATTGGATCACGTAGATGGTGAAGAACACGGCCACCCACACGACGTCGACGAAGTGCCAGTAGTAACCCGAGACGCGCAGCGTGTGGGTGGACGGCAGGCGGCTGAGGCGGCTGAAGACGACCCAGGCCATGATGCTCAGCAGTATCAGCCCCGCCGCCACGTGGAGGCCGTGGAAGCCGGTGAGCAGGTAGTAGATGGTGCCGTAGGAGTGGGTGTCGACGTCGAAGCCGACCGTCGTGTACTCCAGCAGCTGGTTGGCCAGGAACACCACGCCGAGCACCACCGTGAGCATCAACCAGGCGAGCGAGAAGTGGCGCTGGCCCCGCTCCGAGGCACGCACCGAGAGGTGCATGGTGAAGCTCGATATCACCAGCACCAGCGTGAAGATGCCCGCCCGCGTCACGTCGAGCACAGCGTCGTCGGGCGGCCAGGCGCTGCCGTTCTCGGCACGTAGCGCGAAGTAGGCGGCGAACAGGCCCGCGAAGAACATCAGCTCCGACGCGAGCCAGATCATCACCCCCACACCGAGGGGAGAGGCCTCTTCCGACTCTGCGATCCCGAGCCGCTGATCGGCGACGGGATCTGTCACAGCTTCGGCCACGGCGACCATGTTGTCAGAACCGGGCGCCCGCGGCCTGCGATCCCGCGGAGGGCTACGGTCGTCTCGATGCTTCTCGGCCACGTCGGTCCGCACCCGAGCGAGCTGACGCTCTTCACGCCGTCGTCGCTAGTCACGGAGGCCTCGCTCGACCCGTTCAGCGCCGTCTTGATCGTCGGTGCAGCAACGCTCTACGTGCTCGGCATCCGGCGCCTGGCGGCAAGGGGAAGGCGCTGGAGCGGCCCGCGCACCGCGGCCTTCTTCGGTGGCCTGGCGCTGCTGGCCATCGCCACCCAGTCGGGCCTCGCCGCCTACGAGAACAGCCTGTTCTCCGCGCACGCGGCGCAGCACGTGCTCATAGGCATGGCCGCCCCGCTGTTCCTTGCCCTCGGGGCTCCCATCACCCTGGCCCTGCAGGCGTGCTCCCGCAGCCGTCAGGTGACGCTCCTGCGGGGCCTGCGCTCGCGCCCGGTCCGCTGGGCCACCCAGCCCATCGTGGCCCTGCTGCTGTTCGCGCTCAGCCTCTTCGTGCTCTACCTCACGCCCATCTACGAGCTGTCGGTGACCAACGACGTGGTGCACATAGCGGTGCACACCCACTTCCTCCTCGCCGGCTCGATCTTCTACTGGGCGGTGATCGGCCTCGACCCGGTGAGCTGGCGCATCCCGTTCGGCATACGCCTCGGGTTGGTGCTGCTGACCATCCCCTTCCACTCCTTCCTCGCTCTGGCGCTCATGTCGGGTACCGAGCCGGTGGCGGCCGAGCACTACGCCTCCATCCCCCAGCCCACGTCGGTGAGCGCCATGGACGACCAGCGGATGGGTGCGGGGATCATGTGGGTGGCCGGCGACATCCTCGGGCTGGTCGTCGCCGGCGTGGTGGTGATCCAGTGGATGACCCACGAGGACCGGGCCACGCGCAGGCGCGACGCCATCGAGGACCGCCAGCTCGCAGACCGTTACGATCCAGCGCGGTGACCACGTCACGTACACCAGCGACGGCCCGAGGCCGAGTGAAGCGCCTCGCCCTGCTCGCGATCCCCATCGTGCTCGCAGCCACCGGGTGCGGCACCAACCTGGGGGCCCCCGACGGGGTCACCCGCCAGGGGCAGGGCTTCACGCTCCTGTGGCGCGTGTTCCTGCTGCTGGCCATAGCGGTCGCAGCGCTCATCTGGGTGCTCGTGGCCTGGTCGATCATCCGCTACCGCCGCAGGCGACGGCCCGACATGCCCAGCCAGCGCCAGTACAACATCCCGCTGGAGGTCACCTACGTGGCCATCCCGCTGTTGCTCGTGGGAGCTCTGTTCGCCATCACGGTGGTGGCCACCGACGACTTCACCAACGTGTCCGACGACCCCGACGTGGTCGTGGAGGTGCAAGGCTTCCAGTGGCAGTGGCAGTTCACCTACCCCGAGGAGGGGATAGTGCTGAGCGGGAGCGATCAGGCCAGCCCCACCCTCGTGCTGCCCGTCGACCAGACCGTGCGCCTGAGGCTCTTCTCCAACGACGTCAACCACTCGTTCTGGGTGCCCGAGTTCCTGGAGAAGCGCGACCTCATCCCGGGCGTCGAGAACGAGATCGACATCCACCTGGAGGAGACCGGCGAGTGGGTGGGTCGCTGCGCGGAGTACTGCGGGCTCGACCACTGGCTGATGACCTTCTCGGTGCGAGGCGTGACGGCCGACGAGTACGACGACTGGGTGACCGAGATCGCCGCCCAGCCCCAGCCGGTCGTGGCCGGAGCGGCGCAGGCCACCAGCCCCGACCAGACAGGTCCCAGCGGCCTCGAAGAGGAGTCGGAGGGGAACCAGTGACACGCGAGCTCTCGAGGACCGAGGTCGAGGTCGAGGTCGATGCCGAGCCCGGGCGCGGCGGAGCGGGGGGTGCGCCGTGACCCTGCTGGAGGAGCGCCCCGCACCGGCGGCCGGCCCGGCGCCGGAGCCCGCCTACCGCGAGCCGCGAGGGCTGCTGCGCTGGTTCACCAGCACCGACCACAAGAGCATCGGCATCGCCTACATGGTCACCGCCTTCGCCTTCTACCTGCTGGGTGGCGTCCTCGCCATGGGCATCCGGGCTCAGCTGGCCCAGCCCGAGCAGGAGCTGCTCTCCAACGACACCTACAACCAGTTCTTCACCATGCACGGCAGCATCATGCTGCTGTTGTTCCTGGGCCCGTTCGCGTTCGGCATGGCCAACTACATCGTCCCGCTCCAGGCCGGAGCGCGCGACATGGCCTTCCCCCGGCTGAACCTGATCTCCTACTGGATCTACGCGTGCGGCGGCCTGGTGATGATCTCGGGCTTCCTCACCTCCAACGGTGCCGCCAACTTCGGGTGGTTCGCCTACGCCCCGCTGTCGAACAGCATCCACTCACCCGGCCTGGGCGGCGACCTGTGGGTGATATCCCTCGCCCTCACGGGCCTCTCGGGCATCCTCACCGCCGTCAACATCCTGGCCACGGTCGCCACCATGCGAGCGCCGGGCATGACCATGTTCCGCCTGCCCATATTCACCTGGGCGATGATCGTGGTGAGCGTCCTGGTGCTCCTGGCCTTCCCGGTGCTGACCTCGGCCGGCGCCATGCTCTTCGTCGACCGCCACTTCGGGGGTCACATATTCGACGCCAACATGATCGACGGCATAGTGGGCATGCCCATCCTGTGGCAGCACCTCTTCTGGTTCTTCGGGCACCCCGAGGTCTACATACTCGTGCTGCCCTTCTTCGGGGTGGTCACCGAGATCTTCCCGGTGTTCTCGCGCAGGCCCGTGTTCGGCTACCGCGGGCTGGTGTTCGCCACCATCGCCATCGGCGCCCTCTCGGTGGGTGTGTGGGCGCACCACATGTTCGTTACCGGGGCGGTACTGCTGCCGTTCTTCTCCGCGGTCACCATGCTCATCGCCGTGCCCACCGGGGTGAAGTTCTTCAACTGGATCGGCTCGATGTGGGGCGGCTCGATCGTCTTCAAACCCGCGATGCTCTTCGCCATCGGCTTCCTGCTGATGTTCGTGCTCGGCGGCGTGACGGGGGTGATGCTCGCCTCGCCCGGCCTCGACTTCCACCTCAGCGACTCGTACTTCGTGGTGGCCCACTTCCACTACGTGCTCTTCGGTGGGTCGGTGTTCGCGCTCTTCGCCGGGATCTACTACTGGTTCCCCAAGTTCAGCGGGAAGATGCTGCGCGACAGCTGGGGCTACGTGCAGTTCGCCATGATGATCGTGGGCTTCAACATGACGTTCTTCGTGCAGCACTACCTGGGCCTCCAGGGGATGCCACGCCGGACCGCCTCCTACCTCGAGGCCGACGGGTTCGGAACCCTCAACGCGATCTCGTCCGCCGGGGCGGCCCTGCTGGCGCTGTCCACGCTGCCCTTCCTCTGGAACGTCTGGATCACGCTGCGCAAGGGGGAGCCCGCTGGGCCCAACCCCTGGGACGGCCACACCCTCGAGTGGGTGACCGAGTCGCCGCCGGCGCCGGGCAACTTCACCGAGGCGCTGCCCCCCATCCGCTCCGAGCGGCCTCTCTGGGACCTCAACCACCCCGACCACCGCTCGCCCCGCGAGCACGGGCGGCCCAAGCAGCCGGCGGGCTGGACGTGAGATCTCACGGTGCCCGCGCAGGCGAGACTGACGGCAGGGGTTGATCCCGATGGCAGGTGACGACAAGCTCCGGAGCACGACGCACGTGAGAGAGGACGAGGGCGGCACGACCGTCACCGGGGGCCGGCGAGCGGTAGAGCCCGCCAGGGGGATCCCCACCGAGACCCGCATGTACGGGGCCGTCGGTGGCTTCTACCTGTTGCTCACCGCCATCTACTGGTTCACGTCGTACGAGCCCGCCGGCACCGCGATGCTCCTGGGGGCGGGCCTGTTCGCATGCGTGACGGGTGCCTACTTCGTGCTGAAGCTGAGGGGCGTGCAGTCGGAGGTGGAGGCCGACGAGTGGCCGACCCCCACCGACCCTCCCCGCCACGAGGGGCTGTACCTGCCGCACACGAGCATCTGGTCGGTGGGCATCGCGGTGGGCGCGGCGGTGACGCTGGCCGGGATCGCCGTGGGCTGGTGGGCGAGCCTCCCCGGCGTGGTGCTGATGGTGCACTCCATCATCGGCTTCGCCGCGCAAAGTCGCGACCGGACCTAAGTCGCTGGTGGGCTAAACCGCGTAGAGGGCTGCGATCTCGGAGGCGTAGCGCTCGGTGATGCCGCGGCGCTTGAGCTTGGAGGTGGGCGTGAGCACGTCGGTGTCGGGAAGCCACTCCTCGCCCAGCACCTTCACCTTCTTCACCTGCTCGGCGTGGTTGAAACCAGCCATCGCCTCGGCGAGGCCGCCCTCCACCTCGGCGATCACCTCCGGGTTGCCGGCCAGGTCGGCCAGGCTCCCCTCGATCCCCCGGGCAGACGCCCACGCAGGGGCGGTGTCGGGGTCGAGCGTCACCAGCGCCACGATGTAGGGCCTGTCGTCACCGATGGCGCAGGCCTGGGCCACGAGCGGGATCGACTTGAGCGCTATCTCCAGGTTGGCGGGGCTCACGTTCTTGCCCCCGGCCGTGATGATCAGCTCCTTCTTGCGATCGACGATGCGCAGGTACCCGTCGCTGTCCATCACGCCGATGTCGCCGGTGTGCACCCAGCCCTCGCCGTCGATCGTCTCGGCCGTGCGCTCGGGGTCGCCCAGGTAGCCGGAGAACACGTTGGAGCCCCGGAAGAGCACCTCGCCGTCGTCGGCCAGCGCCAGCTCCACGCCGGGCATCGCCGGGCCGACCGTGCCCGGCTTGATGTGGGTGGGCGCCCAGCTGATGGCGCCCGTGCTCTCCGACATCCCGTAGATCTCCGAGAGGGGGACGCCCACCGCCCTGAACCAGCGCAGCACGTCGGGCGGCAGGGGTGCAGCCCCGCTCACGGCGATGACGGCCTCGTCGAGGCCCACCAGCTGGCGCACCGTGCTGAAGGCCACCTGGTCCAAGAAGTCGTAGGTGGCCCTCTGCTCGTCGGTGGCCGTGCCCCGCTCGAGCGCCTCCATCATGGGCAGCGCCGCCTCCACGGCCTCGTTCAGCGCCTTGGCCTTCTCGGGATCGGCGGCGGCTGCGGCGTTGATGCCGGCGTGCACCTTCTCCCACACCCGTGGCACGCCGAACACGATGTGGGGCCGCGCCTCGCGGAAGTACTCGGCCAGCAGGGCGGTGTCGGGGCAGGTCGTCACCTCGGCCCCGAAGGCTGTGGCCGCGTAGAGGCTCACCATCCGCTCGGCGATGTGGGCCATCGGCAGGTACGAGACCATCCGCTTGCCCACCAGGTCGTGGTCGGGAATGGCCTGGTGGATCGACTCGGCCATCCAGCAGACGTTGCGGTGGGAGAGCACGACGCCCTTCGGATCGCCCGTGGTGCCAGAGGTGTAGATGATCGTGGCCGGGTCGGACGGGTCGACGGCGGCGGCGGCCGCGCCGAGATCCACGGGCGAGTGGCCCTCGAGCACGCCGTAGGCGAGGGCCTCGCCCTCCACCCCTTCGGGGCGCACCACCACGACGTGGCGCAGGTCGACGATCTGGTCTGCCACCTTCGAGAAGAGGCCGGCGAAGGCGGCGTCCTCCACGATCGCCACCGTGGCGCCGCTGTGGTTGGCGAGGAAGGCGATCTGGTCGGGCGACGACGAGTTGTAGACCGACAGCGGCGTGGCACCGCAGAACGCCGCTGCCATGTCGATCACGTGGAACTCGGGGATGTTGCGCATCATCAACAGGACCCGGTCGCCCGCGCCCACGCCCAGCGACTGGAGGCCCGCCGCCAGCACCGCCGCCTTGGATGCGAAGTCTCGGTAGGACCAACTGTCCCAGCCTTCCCCGCTCTTCCATCTCAACGCGGTCTGGTCGCCGTGGGCGGCCACCGTGCGCAGGAAGGCGCCCGGCACCGTCAGTCCCTCGATGGCGTCGTCGATCTCGTCGCTGCTCATCGGCTCAGCATCGCGCATCGGCCCCACGTCGGCCCGCCGCCGGCTCGCTGCCCCGCCCCGGCGGGTTGCCAGGCCGGCCGGTGCGCCAGCTGGCGGGTGGGCCGGTGCCCGGTAAGACTCGTGGCGACATCCGGGAGATCCAGAGGGGAAACCAGCAATGGCAACAGCGGTGATCGTGGACGCCGTCCGCACTGCGGGCGGGAAGCGCAACGGGAAGCTCTCGGGCTGGCACCCGGTGGACCTGCTGGCCGAGACCATGAACGCCCTGGTCGAGCGCAACGACCTCGATCCCGCCGTGGTGGAGGACGTGCTCTGCGGTTGCGTCATGCAGATGGGCGCCCAGGCGCTCAACGTGGGCCGCAACGCCGTGATCGCCGCCGGCTGGCCCGAGGAGATCCCCGGCACCACCATCGACCGCCAGTGCGGCTCGTCGCAGCAGGCGGCCCACTTCGCCGCCCAGTCGGTGATGGCCGGCACCAACGACGTGGTGGTCGCCGCCGGGGTGGAGATCATGAGCCTGGTGCCCATGGGCGCCACCGCCATGGTCGACGGCGTGGGCTTCCCCTTCGGCCCCAACATGGGGCTGCGCCTGAGCGAGCGGGGCGGCATCGTGCCCCAGGGCATCTCGGCCGAGATGGTGGCCGAGCGCTGGGGGCTGGGCCGCGAGGACCTCGACGCCTTCTCGCTGCAGAGCCACGAGCGCGCCGCCCGGGCCCGAGACGAGGGCCGCTTCGAGAACGAGATCGTGCCGGTGAAGGCGGTCCCGCGCGACCGCGACACGGGCGAGATCATCGACACCGACGAGATCGTGCGCTCCGACGAGGGCATCCGCGACACGTCGATGGAGCAGCTGGCCAACCTGAAGCCGGCGTTCTCCGAAGACGGCATGATCACCGCCGGAAACTCCTCGCAGATCACCGACGGGGCGTCGGCCGCCCTCATCATGAGCGAGGAGAAGGCCGCCGAGCTGGGCCTCACACCCAGGGCCCGCTTCCACAGCTTCGCCGTGACCGGCGTGGACCCCATCATCATGCTCACCGGGCCCATCCCGGCCACCCGCAAGGTGCTGGAGCGCTCCAAGCTCTCCCTCGACGACATCGACGTGGCCGAGGTGAACGAGGCCTTCGCGTCGGTGGTTCTCGCCTGGCAGAAGGAGCTGGGATACGACCCCGAGAAGGTGAACGTGAACGGCGGCGCCATCGCCCTCGGCCACCCGCTGGGCGCCTCCGGCACCAAGCTCCTCGCCACCCTGCTCAACGAGCTCGAGCGCACCGGCGGCCGCTACGGCCTGCTCACCATCTGCGAGGGTGGCGGCACCGCCAACGTCACCATCATCGAGCGCCTCTGAGTTCGGCTGCTCGACACTACTCGCGCGCCCGTCAGTTTCCCGCGGCTGCAATCGCAGCCGCAGGAAGCGGACGGGCGCGCGTTTTCTCTGGGCCGGTGCGACGACGAGGTCTACCCTCGAATGTATGTGCCGGAACATCACGGAGCTTCGCGGGCTCGAGCCGGTAGCGACCGCCGAAGAGATCGAGGCGGCCGCTCGGCAATACGTCCGCAAGGTCAGCGGAATTCATAAACTGTCCGATGCCACCCGCGAGCCGTTCGAGCAGGCCGTCGCGGAGGTCACCGCGACGACCACCAGACTGCTCGACCTCCTACCCGAGCGACGACAGCCCCCACCGACCGTGCCTCCCTTGCGTCGTCCCGAAGTCCAGGCGAGGATCGCGGCGCGCGGCTGAGGTTTGCCGATCGCCGAATCCGTGATTTCGGT
>CAYNQN010000002.1:0-31823 GCA_964399375.1 uncultured Rhabdothermincola sp.
CGTGAAGGCGGGCGTGATCGCCTACAAGATCGCGGCCCACGCAGCGGACGTGGCCAAGGGCCACCCCGGCGCGCAGACATGGGACGACGCCCTCTCGAAGGCGCGCTTCGAGTTCCGCTGGGAGGACCAGTTCAACCTCTCGCTCGACCCGGAGACCGCTCGCTCGTACCACGACGAGACCCTCCCCGCCGAGCCGGCCAAGACGGCGCACTTCTGCTCGATGTGCGGCCCGCGGTTCTGCTCCATGCGCATCAGCCAGGACGTGCGCGACCACGCGGCGGCCCTGCAGGACGACCAGCTCGACTCGCAAGCCGTCGAGCTCGGGATGAAGCGCAAGGCGGCGGAGTTCGCAGAGACCGGCGGCAAGATCTACCAGTGAGCCTGGGAAGGCTCCACGTGATCGTCGACATCGCACCTCCGGCCGCCGGCGAGGAGCTCCTGGATGCGATCGTGGGCAGCGGTGCCCCGGTGGTGCAGCTGCGGGCCAAGGGCCTCGACGACCGGCGGCGCTTCGAGCTGACCTCGATGCTCGTGGAGCGCTGCCGGCGGGCGGGTGCCACTTGCATAGTGAACGACAGGGTCGACATCGCTCTGGCCACCGGTGCAGACGGCTGGCACGGCGGGGCGGACGACCTGCCCGTTGCGACGGCACGGCGCCTCCTCGGGCCCACCTCCGTGGTGGGAAGCACCGCTCGCGACCCCGGGACCGCTCGGCGCCTGGAGGACGAGGGCGCCAGCTACCTGGGCGTCGGACCCGTCTACCCGTCGACCACCAAGGACGGCCTCCCGGCTCCTATCGGCCTCGAGGGCCTCGCAGCGGTGGTTGCCGCCGTGTCGATCCCCGTCTTCGCCATCTCGGGTGTCACCGCGCAGCGGGTCCCCGAGGTCCTGGACACGGGCGCCCACGGCATCGCCGTGATCGGCGCCGTTCGCGATGCCCCCGACCCGGCCGCCGCCGTGCGCGGGCTCCTGGATGCACTGGAGCCAACGTGACGGCTGCGGAGCGGAGCGGAGCGAGCATCATCTTGGGAGGCGGGATAATCGGGCTCTCCGTGGCCTGGCGAGCTGCGCAAGCGGGCCTGGCGGTGACGGTGGTCGACCCCTCCCCCGGCTCCGGCGCATCGCACGTGGCGGCGGGCATGCTCGCCCCCATCAGCGAGGCCCACTGGGGCGAGGAGCGCATCGGCCGGCTCAACCTGGCCTCGGCGCAGCGCTGGCCGGCCTTCGCCTCCGACCTGGAGGCGGCGAGCGGTTGCGAGGTCGACCTCGGCACCGGCGGCACCCTCATGGTGGGCTTCGACGCCGACGACATGGCGGTGGTGGCCGACATGGGCGAGCTCCACTCGCAGCGGGGCCTGGAGACCCGGCGCCTGCGCTCGGCCGAGCTGAGGGAGGCCGAGCCCCTGCTCTCGCCGTCTGTGCGGGGCGGGGTGCTGGTGCCCCAGGAGCACAGGGTGGACCCCCGCGCCGTGCTCGACGCCCTCCGGGTGGCCCTGGATAGGGCCGGCGTGAGCATCGTCGAGCAGCGAGCCACCCGTGTGATCGTGGAGGGCGGGCGAGCCGTGGGCGTGGAGCTCGCCGGAGGCGAGGGGCTGGACGCCTCCGCCGTGGTGCTCGCTGCCGGCTGCTGGTCGGGTCACCTGGCCGGCCTGCCCGAGGCGGCACGCCCTTCCGTGCGCCCGGTGAAGGGCCAGCTGCTCGTGCTCCGCAGCCCCTCCGCGGAGCTGTTGCCCACCCGCTCCGTCCGCGGCTGGGTGAGGGGCTCGTCGGTGTACGTGGTGCCCCGCCCCGACGGCCGGCTGGTGGTGGGGGCCACCCAGGAGGACCGCGGCTTCGACACCACCGTCACCGCAGGGGCCGTGCACGACCTGCTCAGGGACGCTGCGACGCTCCTGCCAACCCTCCTGGAGCACGAGCTGGTGGAGGCCATAGCGGGCCTGCGCCCGGCCACCGCCGACAACTACCCCGCCATCGGGCCCTCACCTCACGTGGAGGGCCTCGTGCTGGCCACTGGCCACTACCGAAACGGGGTGCTGCTGGCACCCATCACCGCCGAGCTGGTCGCCGGGCACCTGGTGGAGCTCGCCGGGCACAGCGAATCCGTCGTCCGGAGACCTGCGGTCGGCCAGAGGGACGCGTCATGACCACCACCGTCGCCCTCACGCTGAACGGCCGACCCCGGTCGGTTGCCCAGGGCTCCACCGTCGCCCAGCTAGTGACCGAGCTCGGGCGGGGGCCGGCCGGGATAGCCGTCGCCCGCAACGGAGAGGTGGTGGCTCGCAGCACCTGGACCACGACCGAGCTGGCCGAGGGCGATCGGCTCGAGATCCTCACGGCGGCACAAGGTGGCTGAGAACGAGGTCGCCGAGAGCGAGGTTGCAGCCGACCCCTTCGTGGTCGCAGGAGTGGAGCTGGGCTCGCGCCTGGTGATGGGCACGGGTGGGGCGGCCAACCTGGCCCTCCTGGAGCAGGCCGTGGCGGCGTCGGGAACGCAGATGGTCACGGTGGCGCTGCGCCGAGTGGAGGGCGCAGGAGAGGGCTCCGTGCTCGACATGATCGCGAGGCTCGGTGTGCGGATCCTCCCCAACACGGCCGGCTGCTACACCGCCCGCGAGGCGGTGCTCACGGCGAAGCTCGCTCGTGACGCCTTCGAGACCGATTGGGTGAAGCTGGAGGTGATCGCCGACGATCGCACGCTGCTGCCCGAGGTGATCGAGCTGGTGGACGCCGCCGAGCAGCTCGCCGACGACGGGTTCGCCGTGCTCGCCTACACCAACGACGATCCCGTGGTGGCCCGCAGGCTGGAGCAGGCGGGCTGCGAGGCGGTAATGCCCCTGGGATCCCCGATCGGCAGCGGCCTGGGCATCCGGAACCCTCACAACATCTCGCTCATCGTGGAGCAGGCGGCCGTGCCGGTGATCCTCGACGCCGGTATCGGCACCGCTTCCGACGCTGCCCTGGCCATGGAGCTGGGGTGCGACGGCGTGCTCGTGGCATCGGCGATCACTCGGGCACACGAGCCGGTGCACATGGCGCGGGCCCTGCGCCTGGCCACCGAGGCAGGGCGCTCGGCTCGCCTCGCCGGACGGATCCCGCGGCGATGGCTGGCCCAGGCCAGCTCGCCCGCCGAAGGGATGGCCGAGCTTTGATCCCCCGGCTCGTCGTGCTCACCGATCGCCACCAGTGCGAGGCGAGGGGGAGGTCGTTGCTGGCCACGCTGGCCGCTGCGGCCGACGGGGGTGCGTTCTCGGTGGTGATCCGCGAGAAGGACCTCTCTCGCGCCGATAGGGCCCGTCTCGCCGTCGCCGCCATGGAGCTGCTGCACCCGCGCTCGGTCGAGGTGCTCGTGGCCACCGACGCCGCGCTGGCCCATCGCATCGGCGCCGACGGCGTGCACCTGGCCGCCTCCGATCCCCTGCCGTCGCTTCCCGTGGGCATCGTGGGCCGCTCCTGCCACGACACGTCAGACCTGGATAGAGCCGGCCGCGACGGCGCCGACTACGCGACCGTCTCGCCAGTGTTCCCCTCGGCGTCCAAGCCCGGCTACGGGCCACCGCTCGGCGTGGATGGCTTGGCCAGGGCGGCGGCCCACTCCCCCGTAGCGGTGCTGGCACTCGGGGGCGTCTCGGGCTCCAACGCCGGGCGATGCCTGGAGGCCGGCGCTGCAGGCGTGGCCGTGATGGGAGCGGTGATGGCCGCCGACGATCCCGGTCGGGCCGTGGCAGAGCTCCGAGCCTCCCTCGGGACACCGACGCCCACCCCAGCCACCACGGTGGTCTCCGAGCCAGCGGTGGAGGCCCGATCGGCATGACCCCACCCGTGGCGCTGACGATCGCCGGCAGCGACAGCGGCGGCGGGGCAGGCATCCAGGCCGACCTCACCACCTTCGCAGCGCTCGGCGTGCACGGTGCGAGCGTGGTCACGGCCCTCACCGCCCAGAACACCGTGGAGGTGCGCGACATAGCGGTGACGTCCACGGCGATGGTTGCGAGCCAGCTCGACGCCGTTCTCGACGACCTGCCCGTGGCCGCGACCAAGACCGGCATGCTGGCCAGCGAGGCCATGGTGGAGCTGGTGGCCGAACGGGCGGCCATGGGCCAGCTCCCCAACCTCGTGGTCGATCCCGTGATGGTGTCGAGCACTGGTGCACGCCTGCTCGAACCTGGTGCCGAGCGGGCCTATCGCGAGCGGCTGCTCCCCCGAGCCCTGGTGGCCTGCCCCAACGCTGCCGAGGCATCGGTGCTGCTGGGCAGCAGCCTGGGGAGCCTGGCCGACGTCCACCGAGCGGCACCGGAGCTGGCCGGCCTGGGAGCCCGCTGGCTCGTGGTGACCGGCGTCCACGACGGTGATCGCTCGGTCGACGTGATCATCGGCCCCGACGGGGCCCAGGAGCTGGCGGGACCCGTGGTGCCCACCAGCAACGATCACGGCAGCGGGTGCACGTTCGCCTCCGCCACGGCCGCCTGGCTGGCGTTGGGCGCCACGCCTCCGGTCGCCCTCGAGCACGCGAAGAGCTTCGTTGCCGAGAGGCTCCGCAGGTCTGCCGACCGGTCCATGGGCGCAGGCCACGGCCCGGTGGACCACACGTTCTGATGCTCGCTGGCTGACCGACGGAGCCTGCCCACGGTTCCCTGGCAAGCGTCGCTCTCCGGCTAGCGTGCGCAGCGACCTGAGGGGCCGAGAGGTCGGAGACTCCGCATGCTCGAGCACGTCGGCCGCTTTGCGGCCCGCCACCACCGGTGGTTCATCGCTGGGTGGTTGATCCTCGCACTGGTGCTGGTGGTCTCAGCGGCTCGCATGAGCGGTCACACCAACGACTCCTTCACCATCCCCGGCAGCGACTCCCAGGAGGCGGTCGACCTCCTGCAGTCGCAGTTCCCGGCGGCCAACGGGCCTTCGGCCACCGCCGTGTTCCAGGCCACGCAGGGCTCCATCACCGATCCGGCCAACGCTGCCGCCATCGGTTCCATCATCGACGCGCTGGGCAAGCTCCCGGGCTCACCGGCTGTGCTCAACCCCTTCACCACCACGGAGCTGGCGCAGCAGATCTCCAAGACCCAGCCCATCGCCTACACGAACGTCCAGTGGCCCTCAGGGGCCGAGCTGCCCGACGACATCGTCGAGCAGATGAACCAGGCCGCGAGCGCCGGGGACTCCGCAGGCATCAACACCCAGTTCGGCGGCACCGTCGTCGACGTCTACAACGCTCCCAGCTCTGCCCTCTCCGACCACGCAGACGACATCGGGATCGCCATTGCGATCGTGATCCTGCTCATCTCGCTGGGCGCCGCCGTGGCGATGCTGATGCCCATCGGTACCGCGCTGTTCGCTCTGGGCATCTCCACGTCGATCACAGTGCTGCTGGAGCGGTGGTTCGAGATCGGCAGCATCGCCCCCATCCTCGGCTCCATGCTCGGGATAGGCGTGGGCATCGACTACTCGCTGTTCATCGTCAGCCGGTTCCGCCAGGAGCTGGCAGAGGGAGCCGAACCTCACGTGGCAGTGGGGCGGGCGCTCGGCACCGCCGGCTCCGCAGTGCTCTTCGCCGCCATCACCGTGTGCCTGGCGATGGTGGCGCTCTCGGTGATCGGCGTGCCGTACGTGCAGACCCTCGGCCTCGTGGCCGCGCTCTACGTGTTGGTGACCGTGCTGGCCGCCCTCACCTTCCTGCCTGCGATGCTGGGCCTGCTCGGCAAGCGCGTGAACGCCGGCCGGCTCCCGTGGCACGCCAGGGTGAAGGAGCGCCCCGGCGACCGTTTCGACAGCACCTGGTCGGCGCGCTGGGGCCACGAGATGACCAAGCGGGCACGGTACGTGGCGCCGCTGAGCATCGCCGCCCTGGTGGTCCTGGCCGTACCCGTGCTGCACATGGACCTGGGCTTTCCCACCGACGGGAGCGCTCCCACCGACACGACCCAACGGCAGGCCTACGACCTGCTCTCGGAGGGCTTCGGGCCTGGTGCCAACGCACCGCTGCTGGTGGTGGGGCCGTTGCCACCAGGAGCATCCAGCAACCCCAGCCAGACCATGGGGCAGCTGAGCGGGTTCACCAAGACCCTCCAGGACACCCCCGGGGTCTCCACCGTCACGCCCGGGACGAACCCACCCGCCTACACGATCCTGTTCTACACAGTGGTCCCAACCACCGGTCCGAACGACCCGGCCACAGCGCAGCTCGTCGGGAACCTGCGCGACACCGTCATCCCCCAGGCCACGCAGGGCACCCAGATCGATGCTTCCGATGTGTACGTGGGCGGCGTCACCGCCGAGACGATCGACCTCACGCAACGCATCGAGGAGCGGATGGGCTGGCTGTTCCTCATCGTGCTGGGCGGGTCGTTCCTGCTGCTGATGATGGTGTTCCGCTCCCTGTTCGTGCCCCTCAAGGCGGTCGTGCTCAACATGCTGTCGATCGGGGCGGCGTACGGGATCGTGGTCGCCGTGTTCGAGTGGGGCTGGCTGATGGAGCTCATCGGGCTCCAGGAGACGGTGGTGATCGCCAGCTTCGTGCCGGTGATGATGTTCGCCGTGCTGTTCGGCCTGTCGATGGACTACGAGGTCTTCCTGATGAGCAGGATCCGGGAGGACTACGTGGAGAACGGGGATCCCCACGGAGCGATCGTCATGGGCATAGGTAAGACCGCGCGGGTGATCACCTCGGCCGCGCTCATCATGATCGCGGTGTTCATGGCCTTCGTCACCAACCCCCAGGCCACGGTGAAGATGCTGGGCCTGGGCATGGCGATGGCCGTGCTCATCGACGCCACCATCGTTCGGATGATGGTGGTGCCCTCGGTCATGCAGCTGGCGGGCCGCGCCGGGTGGTGGTTCCCACGCTGGCTCGACCGCGCCCTTCCCAACATCCAGATCGACAAGCCGAAGGCCGGTCGCGCCGGGTCAGCTGATGTGGAAGATGGCGCCGCCCGACCGGCCGATCAGGTGACCGGGGCCTGACCCACCTCGCCCTCTAGCGGCCGATGCCCAACAGGCGCGGCAGGCGGGAGCGCACCTGGTCGATGACCTCCTCGGAGCCCGCGACCTGGCGGTCGGCCATGAGCACCTGGCCGGCCACCACGGTGGTGTCGACCACCGATCCGCTCGAGCCGTAGGCGAGGTTGGCATCGAGGTCGCCGGGCACCATCTCGGGCACGTCGGTGCGCAGGAGCAGGAAGTCGGCGGGCGCGCCTACCGCCAGCTCCTGGCCGCCCAGGATGGGCGACCGCTGCCCCCTCGCCACGGCCAGGGCCTCGGCCGCCGGGAGCACCGAGGGGTCGTCGCTGGCGAACTTGCTCATGAGCGCCAGCAGCTTCACGTCGGAGAAGAGGTCGAGGCTGTTGTTGGAGGCCACGCCGTCGGTGCCCAGGCCGAGCGCTGCACCGGCCAACCTGGCCTGCTCGTAGGGCAGGGTGCGGCCCGTGGCCAGCTTCAGGTTGGACGCCGGCACGGCCACCAACGTGGCCCCGCGCTCTGCCACCAGCTCCAGCTCGGCGGGCTCCAGCCAGCAACCGTGGGCGAGGATCGTGGACGGGCCCAGGAGCCCGCACCGATCGAGCAGCGCCGGGGGCCTCAGCCCCGTGGCCTCCACGCAGCGCTCCACCTCCTCGCGGGTCTCGGAGAGGTGGATGTGAACGCCCACACCCCGCTCGACCGCGGTGGCGCCGATCCACTCCAGTGACTTCACGCTCACCGTGTAGACCGCATGAGGACCCAGGAACGGGGTGATCCGCTCGCCGGTCCCGGCCATGGCGTCGAGCGAGGACTCGGCCATGTAGCGCAGGGCGGCCGGCGCGTCGGCGTCGCCGCCTGCGGGGCCTCCGTCGAAGAGGGCGGCGCCCACCATGGCGTGCAGGCCGGCGTCGGCGGCAGCGCGGGCGACCTCGGGGGCGTGCCAGTACATGTCGACGAAGCGAACCGTGCCCGAGCGGATCATCTCCAGGCAGGCGAGGCGCGCCCCCCAGTAGACGTCGTCGGGCTCCAGCCGGGCCTCGGCCGGCCAGATCCTCGTTTGCAGCCAGGTCATGAGGGGCAGGTCGTCGCCGTAGCTGCGGAACAGCGTCATGGCGGCGTGGGTGTGGGCGTTCACCATCCCCGGTGCCAGCGCCATGCCGGCGCCCTCGATCACGTGGTCGCCTCGCCGGGCTTCCACGTCCTCCGGTGGCCCCAGGGCCTCGATCACACCGCCGGCGGCGCGCAGGCTCACCACGTGGCCGCCGAGGGTCGCCCCTCGCACGACGAGTCCCGCTCCCCCGCCCGGCTCGCTCTCCTGGGTGCTACCCCGGTCGCCGCCTGTCATGAGCCGAGGAACTGGGAGATCGTCTGGCGGGCCTCGGCCTCCTGCAGCTCGAGCACCGCCGCTCCCCCGCTGGTCCTGCGCCCCGTCACGGGCAGGGTGACCGATTCTTCGCCGAGGCCCCCGCGCAGGTCCCACATGAGCCTCAGGGCATCGAGGTACGTGAGCTCCTGGTCGATCCGCATGCCCGGGCCGAGCGAGCCGGCCACGCCGGCCAGCGTCCACGGGTTCCGGGTGCTCGAAACCTTGCCCATCAGGGCCGAGAGGAAGGCCCGCTGGCGCTGGACCCTGCCCAGGTCGGCCGTGCCGTCCACCTGCCACTCGCCACCCACCAGCTCCTCGTAGTAGCGGGAGCGCACGTATGCGAGGGCCTGGGCGCCGTCGAGGCTCACCTCGCCCGCCTCGGGCACGTCGAGCCCCGAGTGGTCGTCGCGAGCGGGGTGCTCGAAGGTGATCGTTATCCCTCCCACGGCGTCGACCAGCTTGCCGAAGCTCACGAAGTCGATCTCCATGAAGTGCTGGATGGGGATGCCGAGCGTGTTGACGGCCTCCACCAGCGCGCTGGGGCCCGACTGGTAGACCGAGTTGATCCTTCCCATCTCACCGGTGCGGGGTTGCGGACCCACAGGTCGCGAGGGATCGACAGCAGCGAGGTCCCGGAACCCCCGACCCGCATGACCATGATCGTGTCCGTGCGCTGGCCACTCGGTGCCTCGCCCCCGAGGAAGGCTCCGGCGTTGGGATCCTCCCCGCTTATCCCCTCCCTCGAGTCGGACCCCACGATCAGGTAGTTGGTCCCGCCTCCCACCCCCGGGGCGAGCGAGGAGATCTGGACCCGCTCGATGCGGCTGAACTGCCACCACCCGAAGGCGAAGGCGCCGACCACCAGCAGAACCAGCGCGAGCGCCGCCGCACCCAACGCCAGACCCACCCGGCGTGCGGTGACGCGCCTCTGCCCTGACCTCGGGCCCGCCGGTGGCGGTGCCGCCGAGCGAGCGGTGCGCCTCGGGGGGCCGGGAGGAGAGCTGCCGCCCGATCCGCCACGCCGGCCGCCGGGCCCTCTGGTGGGAGGCCGACCCGGATCGGGCGAGGGCGCCGCAGACGGCCGAGGGGCGACGGACGGCCCCTTGCCCACGTGCTCGGGACCTATCACCACGTGGCGCCGGGGCGAGGTCATGGGGGCCGATGATACGGGAGCATCCCCCGGCACCAACGGAGCCTGCACCGGGCAACGGGCTCCAGGGGCTCAGGCGGCGGCGTCGCCCCCGGAGCTCACCTGCTCGGCGATCTCCTCGGTCACCCCGATGCTGAGCACCCCGGCGACGCTGCCCATGCCGTTGGCCGCCACGCTCACCTCGCCCTTCACCCTCAGCCAGCTCGGCAGGGGGCCCTCCAGGAGGGCCGCGAGGATCTCGCCGGGCTCGGCCACGTCGCAGAGCCTGGCGGCGAGGTTGGCCGGCCGCCCCACGTAGTCGTCCCCCTCGAACAGGAGCGCCGTGCCCGTGGCGATGCCGGCGTGGGTGTCGATCCCGATCATCGCGGAGCGCAGGACCGACTCGGCCGCCGTGGCGACAGCCGGCCCCTCGTTCACGCCCACGATCATCACGCCGTCACCCAGCCACTTGGCCACCCGCACGCCACGGCGGCCCACCACGTCGCGCACGACCGTGCGGAACTTGGTGAGAAGGGCGATGGCCTTGTGCTCGCCCTCGGTGTCGCAGTACTCGGTGAAACCAGTGATGTCGATGAACACGAACGTGCGGTTCACGGCCAGCGCCTCGCCTATGCGGTCTTCCGGGAGGGGTGGCTCCTGGCCCGTGGCCCACTCGCCTGTCACGTCCGGACCCCTCCGGCCGGCTGCCGGCTCCGGGGCCAGCAGCGAGCGCAGGCTCGAGAGGTCCCGCGGGCCGCGCACGTCGGCGCTGCCGTCTCCCGCCGGGTCCGTGGCCGGAGCCGGCGGCGGGGCCACCTCTTGCTGCTCCAGCTGGCTGCTCTGGTCGTTCACCTCGCTGAGCGTACCTCTCGCAGGTATCAGGGCATCAAGGTTCGATGTCGTCCGGGTGAACATCTCATGGAGTCTGGTTGCCCGCTCCTCCCGCCTCGCGGGCGGGCCGCTCTAGCCGCCTGGAGGTGCGACGCGCTCGAGGACGACGATGCCGTCCTGCGAGAAGCGGACTGCCATCTCGTCGGAGGCCATGAGGTCCTCCACGAGGGCGGCATCGGCGGCGCTGGCGCCCTTGGTGTCGACTATCACCCAGTCGACGAGGCTGGGATCGCCCCGATCGCCGGGCTCGACGCCGTAGTTCCAGCTCCGCCAGGGGTTGGGGAACTCGTAGACCACCTCCCGGTGGGTCATGTGCGACGTCAGGCGGTAGTCCACCGACACCCCGGCGCCGCCGGGCACGAGCGCCAAGGCGTGCTGGCGGGCGCCCATGTCGGACGGCTCCTCGGTGGGCCAGGCAAGGTCGTACTGCCGGCCCAGTGGTGAGGGACCGTCCCAGTGCGAGAACAGCAGGGCCGAGACGAGGCCCAGTGCCAGCAGCGCAGTGCCCAGGGGTCGTGACCACCGCAGCGCCCTGCGGATCCCCTCGACGAAGCTGATGCCCAGGGCGGCCAGCGGGATGGCCGTGTAGTGCAGCCGGGTGTCGTAGGTGAAGCCGGCCGCCGAGATGATGTTCGTGAACCACTGGGGCGCCCCGATCAGCAGGGTGCTGGGAGCCAGGAAGGGCACGAAGGCCCACGACCTGGTCAGCTCGGCCGTGTAGCTCACCACCCCGTTGTCGGCCATCCTCTGCACGAGCGCCCCGGGATCGGTGACCGAGTTGGCCACTATCTCTCCGGGGGTCCGGCCCAGGTCGCCGTAGATGCCGCTGTACACGGTGCCCTCGGCGAACATGGGCACCAGCCACATCCCGAAGATCACGAACCACGCTCCCGCCGCGGCGGCCACCGCCAGGCCGAAGCGCCAGCGCCCCCTGATGATCCACACAACGCCCATGCCCACCAGGGCAAGGGCCACGTCTTCCTTCCACGTGATCGCGAGCAGGAAGCACGCCGAGAACAGGACGAGGCTCACTTTGGCGGTGGCGACACCTGTGGAGCCGTACGCAGAGCTGCGGAGCTGCCGCGGAGCAGCTGCACGGATGACACCCGGATCCGCGGAGCGGGCGGTGGCGACACCTGTGGAGCCGCCGCGAATGTAACGTTCGCCGAAGGCGTAGGCACCGACCAGGAAGGGCAGGGCCATGCCCTCGGGGTGGAAGCCCTCCCACACCAGCCACTGAGCCGTGGGCTGGGCCAGCCACACGACGCCGACGACGAGGCCGATCCAGGCGGGTCCGATCTTGTCGCGCACGAGGAGGTAGAGGGGAAGCGCCGTGGCAGCGATGGCCACTGCGTGCAGCACGTTCCAGGTGTTGGGACTGCCGCCCAGCCACACCAGCGGAGCCAGTGCCAGGAAGGCGAACGAGGCGTGGTGACCGGCCAGGGTGACGCCCCGGACGGTGTTGAACTGCTGGCCCTCCGAGAGCAGCCAGAGGAACTGGTCGAATATCCCCTCGTCGAAGCCGAAGGTCCCGAAGCGCTCGTGGCGCATCACGATGAGAGCGCCCATCACCGCGCTCCAGACCACGATGAGTCCGCAGAGGATCCACAGCGGGAGCCGCCCGTCTTCCATGGAGCGCCGGAGGCTCGATGCCAGCCCCCGCGCCCGCTCACCGATCGCCGCCGGTAACCGCTGTTCGAGTCGCTGCAGGATCGAAGGAGGCTAGCCCCGAGCCCCTCGCGAGCCCGGCGCCGACAAGCCCCTCGTGGCGGGGAGCCCGGGACTCCTCTGTGGAGCGGTGGAACGGGGCGCTAGCCTGACGGACCGTCAGAAGTTCGCTGGCCACTGCGCACCAGCGTCGGCCCCGGCGACAGCGCCGGCGCAGTGACCGGGATAGGGAGGAACCTAGGGATGCTCGACTACCTGATCAAGGGTGGCACCGTCGTGGACGGCACGGGGTCGCCAGCCACCCGGGCCGACGTGGGAGTGCGCGACGGCCGCATCGTGGCCATCGGCGAGATCGACGAGCCCGCCGCCGTGGAGCTCGACGCCACCAGCCTCGTGGTGGCCCCTGGCTTCGTGGACCCCCACACGCACTACGACGCCCAGCTCTTCTGGGACCCGGCGGCATCCCCCTCCAACGTCCACGGGGTCACCACCATCATCGGCGGGAACTGCGGGTTCACGCTGGCTCCGCTCCGCCCAGGCGACGAAGACGCCGACTACCTCCGCCGCATGATGGCCAAGGTGGAGGGCATGCCACTGGCCGCCCTGGAGAACGGCGTGGAGTGGAACTGGGAGAGCTTCTCGGAGTACCTCGGCGCCCTGGAGGGCAAGGTCGGGGTGAACGCCGCGTTCCTGGTGGGCCACTGCGCGCTGCGGCGCTACGTGATGGGCACCGACGCCGTGGGCAACGAGGCGACGCCGGAGCAGATCGCCGAGATGGAACGTGTGCTCGCGGAGTCGATCGAGGCGGGTGGCATCGGCTTCTCCACGACCCTCTCCAAGACCCACTCCGACGGCGACGGCCAGCCGGTTGCCTCGCGGTGGTCGAACACCGACGAGCTGTTGGCGCTGTGCAAGGTCACGGGTGAGCACGAGGGGACCACCCTCGAGGGGATCGTCGACGGCTGCCTCGACCGCTTCTCCGACGAGGAGATCGAGCTGCTGGTCGACATGTCGGTGGCCGCCCGCCGGCCCATCAACTGGAACGTGCTCACGGTGGACTCCCGCGAGCCCGATCGGGTGCCCCGCCAGCTGGAGGCCTCCGACGCGGCTGCCGAGGCGGGCGGGCGGATCGTCCCGCTCACCATGCCCGTGCTGGTGCCCATGAACATGAGCTTCCTCAACTACTGCGCCCTCAACATGCTCCCCGGGTGGGGAGAGATCCTGGGCCTGCCGGTGCCCGAGCGCATCGCCCAGCTCCAGGACCCCGAGGTGCGCAAGGGCATGCTCGAGCGCGCCGACAGCGACGAGGCCGGCGTGTTCCGGCGCCTCGCCGACTTCGCCCGCTACGTCATCGGCGACACCTACTCGGAGGCCAACGAGGGCCTGACCGGACGAGTCGTGGCCGATGTGGCCACCGAGCGCGGCCAGGACCCGTTCGACACGCTGGTGGAGATCGTCATCAACGACGATCTGCGCACGGTGCTGTGGCCCATGCCGCCCGACAACGATCCCGAGAGCTGGGCCATGCGCGCCGAGCTGTGGGCGGACGGTCGGGCGATGCTGGGAGGCTCCGACGCCGGGGCCCACCTCGACCGCATGTGCGGCGCTCCCTACACCACGCGCTTCCTGGGCGACTGCCTGCGGGGCCGCAAGCTCGCCTCGCTGGAGCGCGCCGTGCAGATGATCACCGACGAGCCCGCCCAGCTGTTCGGGTTGCGCGACCGAGGCCGCCTCGCCGAGGGCTACGCCGCCGACATCGTGGTGTTCGACCCCGAGACCATCGGATCGGGCAACGCCACCCTGGTGCACGACCTACCCGGTGGTACCGGGCGCCTCACCGCCACGGCGAACGGCATCGTGCGGGTGCTGGTGAACGGCGTGGAAGCGGTGGCCGACAACGAGCCCACGGGCGCCCTCGCCGGCAGGGTCCTTCGCTCCGGCGCCGACACCGCCACCGTCCTGACCGGCTGAATCACCGAGCTCGTCGTTTCGGAAGTCGTGGAAGCGGCGTGCTTCTACGGTTTGCCCGATCAGCCCCGTGCGGCCAAGAGCTGGATGACGTGCTGGCGCATCCCGTTGGCCCACATGGTGAGCTCCTCCAACGAGTTGTCGTCGCTCAGGACGAACTTCTCTGGGGGTCCAAGCCGGTATGCGAGAACGGAGACGTCCGCCGAGCGGAGCATCACGAAGTCACCGTCGATCCAGGTCGTCAGCCGTCCGGCGGTGAGCAGCTCGTAGACAGCGTCAACCATTGCCTCGTTTGTTCCGGGAGGCAGGCCATCCGGGCATGTCTCGATGAGCAGGACGCTTCCCAAATCGAGGATGTCCAGGTAGCCGGTCGACGTCGTGTAAGAGCCGTCCCCGCTGAACGGGATGCACGAGATGCCAGGACCCAACTGCCCGTTGCTCCGAAGCATGATGCTGCCGATGCCGCTGATTCCGTCGGCGACGTCCGTGGACGGCCACGAATCGGCGAGGTCCAGGAGCGAGACGGTCTGCCCGTCGAAGCTGATCTCCGCGAAGAGGTAGAGCCCGGGAGTCAACGGGGGTGCGGGCTGGAGGGAGGGATCTTGGGGTGCGGTCTGCGCATCGTTCCACCCCTCTTGGATCGGAGCGATCGCCTCTCCCTCCAAGAGGTCGCCGGCTCTGTCCTCGTAGGTCGTGACGGACGGAGCCTGGGGAAGCACCGCCTCGGTAGGGTTCTCGTCGATCACCTGCGGGACTGTGGTGGTGGGTGCCAGCGTGGTCGGCACCGGGTCGTCGGCGATGTCGACGCGGATGGCGTCGTCGCTCCCTGCCCGCCCCACCGCGACGAGCGGCGCGACGAGGGCAAGTGCCAGCAGGCAACCCAGGGCGCCGAGAGCGGCGGCTCGCCTCCGGTAGCGGATGGTGCCCGCGCGTCGCCGTACGGCCTCCAGAGCACCTGGTGCCACGGGCTGCCCAGAGCCCTCCACCCCATCGCGCAGCGAGTCCGCCAGCTCTCTCTCTGCCACTCCATCGGGTCGATGTGAGGTCGTAGCCATCAGGAAACCTCCTTGATCGATGCGATCTCCGACGCCTGCGGTTCGGCGGCAGGCTCGGAACGGGTCGCCTCCGGCTCCACCGTGGAGCTACCCAAGGAGACGGCGAGAGAGCGGCGGGCGTCGTGGAGCCCGGATGCCACCGTGCCCCGACGGATTTTGAGAAGGGTGGCGATCTCCGGCTCGGTGAGGTCGTGCACGTACCGCAGCACGACCATCGTGCGCTGACGGTTGGGCAGCGCGCTCACGGCGGCCCACAGGTCGGGGTCCGCGCCGTCGGCGTGGTCGCGGATCGAACGCACGCCGTGGTTGCTTGCGGTGAGGAGCGCTCGCTCTTTGCTTCTCCTGGCACCGCGGCGGCGGGAGAGATTGAAGGCCACCACCGTCGTCCATCCCACCGGTGAAGCCATCTCGCTCACCCTCCGCCAACGAGCGAGGGCTCGGGCCATGGCCTCGTCCGCGATCTCCTCAGCCTCTTCCTTCGGATGGCCCGTGCGCAGGAGCACAGCTACGAGGCGGGGGCGTTCGACGGCGTACCAGCCGTCGAACTCGACCTGTGGCCTTCCCCCCGAGCTCACATACCTAAGAGTCCCACGTACCCGAAAGCGTTGGGTCCCGGGAGGAGAGCCCTCGGATCAGCCGAACAGGGCGTCGAGCGTGTCGTCGGGTGGGCGGGCGATGACCGCCTTCCCGTCGCGCACCACGACCGGGCGCTGCATCAGCTCGGGATGTTCCACGAGCAGGTCCACGATGACGTCACGCTCGGTGTACCCATCGGGATCCAAGCCCAGCTCGGCGAAGCGCTTGTCGTGGCGCACCAGGTTCGCCGCCGGCCCGTCGAGCTGGTCGAGCAGCTGCTCCAGCCCCGCACGATCGAGCGGGGTGTTGAGGTACTCCACCACCTCGGCGTCCACGTCCTTGTCCTCGAGCCAAGCCATGGCCTTGCGGGACGAGCTGCACTTTCGGTTGTGGAAGATCGTGACGTCGCTCACGCCCCGATCGTAGGTCACATATATCTGCTGGCCCGTACTGCGCCGGCTCCAGTGCTCTTCTTCTCGCGACCTCGCCCCCTACATAGTTGTCACAGCGCGTACATACGATTTGGCACATGGTTCGACCTCTTCCTCTTCGCCCAGAACCGATCCCGGATAGCGCAAGTGCGGTCATAAGAGGCGGGCTGATGGAGGCAGACGGTGTCACGAGGTCAGCCGTGCGGACTCTTCATGCGCATGGCGTCTACGGGATCTCTGTTGAAGGTGTCATGGATCAAACCGTACTGGAAGCTTGTCGAAGCAGTGAACGGCTCGCCAACTACCGCCAGATCCGACTTTCCACCTTTGGCCGATTGAGGCAAGGCGGTTTCGTCCTCCTGGCAAGCTTCGAGCATCCTCACTTCACGATCGTTCTCTCAGACCTGAGCGTGGTGACCGTCACTCGGCTTCGCAACTGCTTCAACGAGGCGATCCCCAATCCTGCTGTGACTCAGCGGTGGTAGCGTTTTGAACGAGGAGGTTCGCAGCGTGAATGCTGTTCCCGATCTAGTCGTCGATTTCATGGACATGACGAGCGATCGGCGACTCATCACCCGGGTCGTTGACGCAAGGCCAGGTTTTGAGCCCGTCGTCGGTGGCTATGCCGTCGTAGGCGATGAAGACGCCGAACCCGCTGTCGCACGAGTCCTGTCGATCGACCAGGACGGCATCATCGAAGTCGAAGTCCTATCTGGATCGATCGAGAATCACCGACACCTCATCTCATCCGTCTGACGTCTTCAGACGCCGTTGAGGTCTGATGACCTTTGGGGTCTCTCACTCGTAGCGGGCGCCCATCTCCCGGAGCATGGTGAGCATCGTCTCGGGTGAGTCGGGAGCGAGCGGGCCGGGCTCGTAGCGGACGTGGCGCAGCCGCCCCGTGTAGGGGAAGGGGCCGAAGCGCTGGTAGATGTCCCAGTCGACCGGGGAGCGGCGGTCGATCCCCACGTCGATCCCCTCGAAGGGGGCCATGCCGAAGAACATGGTGAGACCCTCCATGGCCGCACCGGGTCGCTCGGCTCCGTCCACCGTCACGGTGGCCTCCCACACGCTGCCGCCGGGGGCGACCAGGTCGAGCACGACCGTGCGCTCACCGGCCTCCAGAGACCCGGCCGAGCTCCGGCGCATCCGGCCACGCCCGTCGTTGTGCACGACCACCAGCTCGTCGTCGAGCACGTAGAGGCCATAGCCCGAGCCCTGGTCGCCGTGAGCGAACAGGTAGCCGTTTGCCCCGGCCACGTGCTCAAGCGTTGCGATGATGCGCACCGACCGGAACCAGAGAAGCTGCACCGAACGCCAACGCTCCAGGGTCGGTGTGCCCGCGTAGATCGTCACCGGGCGCGAGAACACCTCCACCCAGGGCGGTCGCACCAGGTACTTCACGTTGGAGCCCTCGTCGAGGGGGTACACCTGGTGCTGCCAGGCGGCCCGGTCCCAGGCCTCGGCCAGCTTGGCGAGCTTCTCGGGGTGCTGGGCACGCAGGTCGTTCAGCTCCGTGGGGTCCGAGGTCAGGTCGTATAGCTCCCACTCGTCGTCGTCGAAGTGGGTGAGGGGTCGGTGGCGGGTCACCACCTCCCATCCCTCGCGGTAGAGGCCGCGGTGGCCGAAGGTCTCGTAGTGCTGCTCAGGGTGGACCGAGGGCGCTCCGTCGTCGCGCAGCGTGCCGGCGAAGCTGGCGCCCGCAAGCGGCTTCAGGGGGCGGCCGTTGCGCTCGGCGGGCCGTTCGACCCCGATGAGGTCGAGCAACGTCGGGAGCAGGTCGGTCACGTGCGCGTACTGGCGGCGGGTCTGCCCGGCCTGGTCGCCCAGCGCTGCCGGCCACGACATCAAGAAGGGCACCGAGTGGCCACCGGCGTGGGTGTTGAGCTTGTAGAGGCGGAAGGGCGTGTTGCCCGCCATCGCCCAACCGCGGGGGTAGTGGGGCGTGGTGGTGGGCCCCCCGATCTCGTCCAGGCGAGCCAGATCGGCCTCCACGTCGTCGCCCTGCAGGAGGTGCAGGTAGTAGGCGGTGGTGCCCGCCACCTCGCCTTCGCGCGAGGCGCCGTTGTCGGAGGTGAAGATCACGATGGTGTTGTCGAGCTCGCCCATCTCGTCCAGGGCGTCGAGGAGGCGCCCGAGGTTCTGGTCGATGTTGTCGACGGCTCCGGCGTAGACCTCCATGTAGCGAGCGAAGAGCGCCCGCTCGTCGTCGGACAGGTCCTCCCAAGCGACCACCTCGTCGCCCGGCTCGGAGTTGCGGGGAGCCAGCTCCACATCGGGGCCCACCACCCCCAGCTCCAGCTGGCGCTCGTAGCGTGCCTGGCGCACGGCGTCCCAACCGGCGTCGTAGGCACCGCGGTAGCGCTCGATGTCGGCGGCCTTGGCGTGGAGCGGGGCGTGCACCGCCAGGTGGGCGAAGTAGCAGAAGAAGGGCTTGGCAGGGTTCGACGCCTTGGACTCGCGGATCATCGAGATGGCGCGGTCGGTGAGGTCGTCGGTTGCGAAGTAGCCCTCGGGGTAGCTGTCGATGTCGACCTGGTGGTTGTCCTCCGTGAGCCGGTGCGGGTGGTGGAGGTTGGTGAAGGCGTCGAGAACGCCGTAGTAGCGGTCGAAGCCCCGTTGGCAGGGCCACGACGACCGGTCCGAGGCGCTGTTCTGGAGGGCGTCGAGGGTGAGGTGCCACTTGCCCACGGCGAACGTGGAGTAGCCGTTGTCGCGGAGGATCTCGGCGATGGTTGCGCTGTTGGCGCTCAGCTCCATGGCGTAGCCGGGAAAGCCAGGGTCGGCGTGAGGAACGGTGCCCACGCCGGCGTCGTGGGGGTTCAGCCCGGTGAGCAGCGACGCCCTGGTCGGTGAGCACATGGGGGCGGAGTGGAAGTTGGTGTATCGCAGCCCTCGCTCGGCCAGCCGGTCGAGGTTCGGAGTGGCGATCTCGCCCCCGTACGGACCGGTGTCTGCGTAGCCCAGGTCGTCCACCATCACCACGAGCACGTTCGGGGCGCCCTCCGGCGGGGTGGGTCGTTCCGGCCACCAGCCCTCGGAGCCGGCGAACGTCCTGCCCACATGGCCCTCGTGGCCCGCGTAGGGAGCCAGCTCGTCGTCGCCACCGTCGATTTCGTCTCGTCCCGTCACGGCACCGGACCCTAGTTCCAGCGCTCGACGGGCTCAGCCCTCGAACAGCTCGCCGACGCCGAGCGATATCGCTCCCGCAGGGCTGGCTACTCGTCGTAGACGGGCTTGCGCTTCTCCTTGAAGGCGGCGATGGCCTCGTCGAGGTTGCCGGTGTAGCCGGCCAGCAGCTGGTTGCGGTTCTCAAAGTCGATGGCGGCCTGCAGGCTGGAGATCTCGAGGTTCGCCCAGATGGACTGCTTGGTCATCTGGACACCGAAGGGGCTCAGCTCGCAGATGCGCTCGGCCACGTCCAGCGACTCCCCCATCAGCTCGTCCGCGCCCACGACGAGCGAGACCAGCCCTATGCGCAGCGCCTGCTGGGCGTCGAGCCGAGCGCCGGTGAGCAGGATCTCCGACGCGTTGGAGAGGCCCACCACCTTGGGCAGCAGGTAGCTGACGCCCAGCTCGCTGCCGGTGAGGCCGTTGGTGATGCCGGCGTTGGCGAAGTAGGCCGCCTCCGATGCGTACCGGATGTCGGCACCGAGGGCCAGGCAGAGCCCTCCCCCGATGGCCGGGCCGTTGATGGCCGCCACCACGGGCTGGGGCATCGCCCTCATGGCCGGCACCACCCCGCCCATGTACGACATGGCCCTCATGGCCAGGCGCGACATGCCCAGGCCGTCGGTGTTGGGTGGCAATCCGGCGTCGTGGAGGTCGAGCCCCGAGCAGAAGCCCCTGCCCTCTCCCGTGAGCACCACCACCCAGCAGTCGTTGTCGGCGCTGATGGCCTCCATCGCCGCGTACAGGTCCTCCACGAGGGCGAACGACATGGAGTTGAGCCGATCGGGCTTGTCGAGCGTGATCCTGCTCACGTGCGGACGCGGCACGTCCACCCTCACCAACGACATGGGTTCCTCCTCATGGTCCCGCTACCCCAACCCTCCGCTACCGAACGCGGCGATGGTAGCGGCGGCGATCTCCTCGTTCTCCTCCCGGGGCTGCGCGTCGTCGCCCTCGTCCTGGGCCGCCGGGCGCCTCATCAGCGCCACCCGGGCGGCCTCGTCGGCCTGGAGCTTGCCCATGATGCGGCTCCACTGCTCGGCGCTCGCCCTCGGCAACCCGTAGGCGAGAGCCGTCGCCTTCGGCAGGTCGGCCCGGTAGTCGTGGCCGGTGGCCCGGAACACGCCCGGCACGGGGTTGGTGGCGTTGGCCGTGTCGAGGGCCGTCTGAAGAACGGTGATGACCGGGCTGAAGCGCTGGCGCGACGAGACGCCAGGAGGGCGATCGGCGCCCAGCCACTCCGGGCGCCGGACGAACAGATCCAGGCTCAGCTTGGAGACCGGGTCGTTGTGGTGGGTCAACAGCACGGCCCGAAGCTTGCTCAGAGCGGGCGCCCCCAGCTGCTCCAGCGCCTGCGCCGAGGGGACCTCCACCACGCTCTCGGCGCTCTGGCCGCCCTCGAGCACGGCTCGCATCCAGCCGCTGTAGTGCGGGCTGCCAACCCACAGAGCCCGCTCCACCCCCAGGCGATCCAGGGCTGCCACCCCGCTCCCGGCGCCCAGCAGCGCGTTCTGGCCCGCCCACGAGCCGAGGCTCTCCCCGTACAGCAGCACCCGTGGCCGGCGCTTCGCACCGCGCCGGTCGAGCGCTGCGCCGATCCCCTCCAGCAGCAGCCGCAGGTGCAGCCCGCCCACCCCCACCCGGTGGATGGCCAGCAGCGACGGCAACCGCTCGTACTGCACGGCCACCCCTGCGCTGTCACCGGCCAGGAGGTAGTCGGCCGTCTCGAAGGGGATGCTGTCGACCAGGCCGGTCCCGGCCGGCGAGCCCACGATGAGCACCGCCCTGTCGTAGGCACCGGTGCGCTCCAGCTCGGAGAGCGCCAGCTTCACCCGCTCCTCGGGGGTGCGTGCCTGGTCGTAGCCCACGAACACCCTCACCGGCTCGGCGCGGGCGGGCACCCCCATCACCGAGGCGATGTCGTCGGCCGACGGCACGTCGAGGATGAACCGGCGGCCCTGGCGCCCCGTGCGCGAGAAGGTGGTGACCGAGCCCGGGCCGGCCGAGCGAGCCGCTGAGGTGGGCGGCTCGTCGTAGCCGGGGTCGACCACCCGGTTGTAGAGCTCCATGCCCCGCACGAACGTGTCGGCGAACGCGGCTGCCACGGCTCCCCACGCCACGGTGGCGCCGAGCCCTCCCGCCACGGTGGCGGCGGTGGGCGGCAGGGCCAGGCGCTCACGGAGGATGCGGGCGAGAGCGGTGCCGCTGAAGCGGTACCCGTTGACCACGGCGGCCAGCACCGCTGCAACGGTGGCGCTCTGGGCGACTGCCGGTAGCGGCCTCGGCGGTGGTGGGTCGACATCCTCGCGGCGCGCCATCTGCGCCCTCAGCGATCTGAAGATGCTGATGCCGCCGGCCGCCGCGCCCAGCGCCCCTACCACGGCGCCGTCACGCAGGGGCCGGCGGGAGCGCCGCAGGGCGTTGACCGTGAGGGACGCCAGCGAGCCGGCTGCCAGGCCCTGTCCCATCGCCCGTAGGGCCGCCGTGGGGAGCGGGGCGTCGTCGGGCAGGCTCAGGTAGGCCGCTCCCCCGGCGACGGTGGCGCCCCCGAACGCGAGGAGCTGGCCGTCGATGTCGAGGTCGCCGCCCACGATGCCGTAGGTGGCGTTGCCAACTGCGAACCCGCTGGCCGCCGAGGCTCCGGTGATGAGGGCCTGGTGGATGGTCCCTCTGGGCATGAGAGAGGGGCCGAACGATCGAGTGGCAGCCCACGCTCCCAGCACCAGGCCCGAGAGCACGTCGGGGCGTCTCAACCACTCTTGGGAGGGATCGAAGTCGCTCACGGGCGCCAAGCTACGCTGCCGGCTCGTGCCCCGCCGCCGCTCACCGCTCACCTGGGGCCGATCCCGGGACCTGAACCCCGCCTTGCGCCCGCCTGCCGGCTGCGAGCACGCTCCCGTCGTGATCGAGGCCCTGACCGTCGGGGGCATCGCAGGGGTCCACGCCCTCGATCACACCGTGGTGCCCGCCCGGGCCCAGCTGGCCGTGCACGCAGCGGCCGCCGGCGCTGCCGTGGGAGGCGCTCTGGCAGCCGGCGCCACGCTGTCGGACCTCGGCCTACAGGGCGCATCGCTGGGTCGCGGCCTGCTGCACGGCCTGGCCTCCAGCTCGGCCATCGCAGCGGCGGTGGGAGCGGGGGCGGCGATCCCGGCCACCCGCCGGCTCTACCGAGACGAGCGGGTGAACGGGGTGAGCACGGGCACGGCGCTTTGGCGAGGGCTCGTGGAGATCCCCATCGGCACGGCCCTCTACGAAGAGGTGCTCTTCCGCGGCGTGCTGCTGGGCCTGGCGTCGAGGCGCATGCCCATGCCCGCCGCCGTGGCGCTCACCTCGGTTGCCTTCGGCTTCTGGCACGTGCTGCCCGCTCTTCGCAACCAGGACTCGCACCCCATGACGAGAGATCGCAACGGGGCGGTGGTGGTGGCGGCCACGGTCGCGAACACAGCGGTGCTGGGGGCGCTGCTGGCCATCCAGCGCCTGCGCACCGGGAGCCTCGCGGCACCCGTGCTGACCCACGCCGCCTCCAACGCCACGAGCTTCCTAGCGGCCGCCGCCGTCTCCCGCAGGGAGAGCTAGCCGCGCTCGTCGGGTTGAGCAGCATCGCTCAGGCTCACCCCGACCACCAGGGCGCCGTCCTCCACCACTCCCAGGTCGCCCAGCACCCCGAGGGCGGCCGCCAGCTCTTCGGATATCTCGAAGCTCGGCTCGGTGCGAAGGCGCAGCACCAGGCCTGCGGCACCCGAGGTGATCTCCAGCTCCCCACCGTCGGTGGCCATGGCCGCCTCGGCCAGCAGCTCCTCGGTGAGCCGGGCGAGGCGCAGGGCCACGGTGGAGGGCACCGGCTCGTCCACCGACCACTGCAGATCGAAGGACGCCCCAACCTCTTCCCTCGCGGCTTCCACCAGGATCTCCAGTGCTGCACGGGCGGGGTCCACCGAGCCGTCGAAGGGGGATCCCTGGCCCGGTGCCACCTCACGCCTCCAGCGGCGCTCCAGCCGCAGGGCCTCCAGCACCCACAAGCCCCCCGCTCGGGAGTCGAGCGCTGCCTCCGAGCGAGCCTGGCGCAGCGCCTCCTCGGCGTGCGCGGCCAGCTCCTCGGCGCTCTCGGCCCGGGCCATGGCCGATAGCGCCAGGGCTTCGGCCTCCTTCTCGGCCGCCTCGGCGGCCTCTGCCGCTGCCAACGCCCCGTCGCGCTCGGTCGCGGTCTCCTCAGCGTCCCGCACGGCCCGAGCGGCCTCCGCCGTCGCCTCGGCCAGGGCGGCCCCGCGACGCTGGGCCTTGATCGCCAACACCGCGGACACCACGGCCAGCACTGCCGCGACCACTGCCACCACCACGAGCGCCCCTACCACCCCCCGACCCTATCCCCCACGCATCTGCCCGGACATCGCCCCAACCGGTGGTGAGAGGCGCACACGCGAGAGAGCCACGGCACTCGGCCGTGGCTCTCTCAGCTGTCTCTGGGTGCGTCTGCCTCAGACGACCCGGACGTTCTGCGCCTCCTCGCCCTTACGGCCAGGGGCGACGTCGAACTCGACGCGCTGGCCTTCCTCCAGGGTGCGATACCCGGTTCCGGCGATGTTCGAGTAGTGCACGAACACGTCATCGCCCTGCTCACGGGAGATGAAGCCGAAGCCCTTCTCCGAGTTGAAAAACTTGACTGTTCCTGTAGCCAACGCAATCTCTTCTCTTAACAATCGAGGGGGCCCCTTTGGCCCCCTCGGCATGCCAGAGGATACGGCCCGTCGCCCGTCCGTGCACGCACTTCTTCCCAGGGTGCTCCTGGGGCCGGTCCGGCGACCAGCGACCGCTACCTACGACCGCCCTAGGATCGCCCCGTGAAGCTCGACCAGATCGATCTCACCGACCTCGATCTCTTCACAACGGGGTTTCCCCACGAGCTGTTCGCACACCTGAGGCACGATGCCCCGGTGTGGTGGCACCCTCCCACCGAGCACACCCCCGACGGTGAGGGCTTCTGGGTGCTCAGCCGCTATGCCGAGGTGCTCGCCGCCGCCTCGGACGGCGTCACGTTCTCTTCGGCGAGCGGCGGCGAGCGGTCCGGGGGCGGGACCCTCATCGAGGATCTGCCCTCGGGCTTCGCTGCCGGGGTGCTCCTGAACATGATGGACGACCCCCGCCACCAGCACATCCGCAAGCTCGTCACCCCCGCCGTGGCTCCGCGCTCGCTGGCGGCCATGGAGCCCGAGCTGCGTGAGCGGGCCACCGCCATCGTGGCCAGCGCGCTGGAGCGCGGCGACGTCGACTTCCTCGTCGACGTGGCGGCCGAGCTGCCCCTGCAAGCCATCGCCCGGCTCATGGGCGTCCCCCAGGAAGACCGCCACCGCCTCTTCGAGTGGGCCGAGGCCACGCTCGACTACGACGATCGCGAGCTGGGTGAGCAGAGCCAGCGCGCCGCAGAGGCCTCCGCCCAGATGTTCGAGTACGGCTCGTGGCTCATCGAGGCCAAGCGCGCCGAGCCCGACGACGGGATCCTCTCGGCGGTCGCCCACGCCCGCATCCCGAGCGCCGGCGATCCCTCGGTCGACGAGCCACTCGACGAGCTGGAGCTCCAGATGTTCTTCAACCTGCTCATCGCCGCCGGCTCCGAGACCACGCGCAACTCGATAGCCATCGGCGTCGGCGCGCTCTCGGAGCACCCCGACCAATGGGAGCTCCTGTCCGCCGACCCCGGTCTTCTCCCGGGGGCCGTCGAGGAGGTGCTGCGTTGGGCGTCGTCCACCACCTACAACCGGCGCACCGCCACCGCCGACGTGGAGCTCGGTGGCCAGCAGCTGCGGGCCGGCGACAAGGTGACGCTCTGGTGGGCCTCGGCCAACCGCGACGAGGACGTCTTCGACGATCCCTCCCGCTTCGACGTGCGGCGCGACCCCAACCGCCACCTGGCCTTCGGCCACGGCGGACACTTCTGCCTGGGGGCCAACCTGGCGCGTGCCGAGATCCGCCTGGTGCTCGAGCTCCTGCTGGCCAACGTGGCCGAGGTGATCCCCACCGGCCCGATCGAGTGGGTGCGGTCGAACAAGCACACCGGCGTACGGCACATGCCGGTTCGGATGGTGCTGAGGGCCTAGCCCCCGATGATGTCGGGGCTCCGGGCCCTCGCAGGCACCGATTCGGGGGGTGATTTCGCCGGAGCCGGCTCTCCGGGCGGATCGGTCACGGCGGCCTGCTCTAGCAGGCATTTCTCCCGTCGGGAGCCCCTGGGTTGACCCGATTTCTCGTGACGGATGTCACAAGTCAAAAGATGCGTAGTCCGACATCGACCGGTAACGTCCGTAACTCGACCGCAACAAATGGAGTCGTCCCCCTCTCTCATGTACACACCCCAACCCCCCCATCGCGCTGCCCTGGCCGTGTGCCTGGTAGCTGCCTTCGCGCTTCTCATCGGTATCGGTCCGATCGTCGGCTCGCGCATCGGGCACACCTCCGATGCCAACGCGAACGAGCTCTCGGCGGCCGACACCTCCGAGGCTCCCTCCACGACCTCCCCGCCCACCACCGTGGCGCCCGTCCCTACCGCCGCAGAGATCGCTGCGGCCGCACCCAGCACGACCAGCCCTCCCGCCACCAGCACCACCGTTGCGCCGCCACCTCCTCCCCCCGCACCGGAGCCCGAGCCAGAGCCAGAGCCCGAACCCGCACCGGAGCCGGAGCCCGTAGCCGCTTCGTCCGGCTACGCGGCGCGCACCGACATCCCCGACAGCTACTGGGACCGGATGGCGCAGTGCGAGACGAGCGGCAACTGGGGCCACTACCCCGGTGCCCGCTGGTCTGGAGGCCTGGGGATCTACACGCCGGGCTGGATCCAGTTCGGAGGGGGCGAGTTCGCTCCCTCAGCCGGAGAGGCGACGCGAGAGCAGCAGATCGTCGTTGCGAACCGGATAGCGGCCGTGGGCCTGGGCGGCTGGGGCTGCCTGTCCAGAGTCGGCTACCCCTGAGCCCCCGCCGGCGCGGGTAGCGGCTCCCCCGTTCCCGCCGCCGCTCGCACCGCTCCTCCCCCATCCAGCCGCACGTCCCATCCCTCCCCCCGTGCGGGCTCCCGATACCCATGGGTATCCACCACTGGGCGAGACTCACTTCATATAGTGCCCATATCTCGCCCAACAGGCGCCCGCCCGCAGCACCAAGTTGCTGTGGCACGGCACGGCCCAACCGCGTTCCCGGGCCGTGCCGTGACGGCGGGCGGCGAGATGCGACGACAGGTGAGGTCGCCCGGCCGGTAGCGTCGGGTCGGTGAGCGGTGCCATCCCGGTGGGGGAAGACCTGGAGCCCACCAGAGAGCCAGTCGACGCTGCACCGATCCCCGGTACGTCAGAGGCCGACACCGACGGGCCAGGCGACGCAGACCCAGGAGCGCCCGGCGGCACGGGTGGTGCTCCGATCGCAGTCGGGTGGTGGGTTGCACTCGGCCTCGCCCTCGCGTTCCTCGTGGGGGCTGCCGGCTACGTGGTGGGCACCCACACCACCGACCCCGCAGCCACCTACGGCGAGGTCGACAGGGGCTTCCTCTCCGACATGATGAGCCACCACGACCAGGCGGTGGAGATGGCCGCCTCAACCCAGGGCCGGGCAACCGACCCGATCGTGGAGAGCTTCGCCGAGGAGGTGATCTCGTTCCAGCGCTGGGAGCAGGGCATGATGACCGAGATGCTCGCCCAGGCAGGCGCCCCGCTGCCCAGCAGCGATCCCGATCGCATCACCATGGACTGGATGCACATGCCCACCCCGCTGGGGGTCATGCCCGGCATGGCCAGCCCCGAGCAGCTGAGCGAGCTGGAGGCTGCGCAGGGCCGCGAGCTCGACATCATGTTCCTCGAGCTCATGCGCGACCACCACGAGGGGGGCATCCACATGGCCCTCTACGCCGCCGAGAACGCCGAGAACCCCCGGGTGCGGGAGCTGGCCGCTCGCATGGCCCGCAACCAGCGGGTCGAGGTGAACGAGTACAACGCCAGGCTCCGGGCTCTCGGCGTGCAGGTGCCCTGAGAGCCGATCCCATCCGATCCGACCCGATCCCTGGAGCGGTCAGCCCTGGGGGCCGGGTCACGCCTCGTTGAGGTCGCGGTTCTCCGACTCTTCCAGCTCGTCGACGCTGTCGACTGCCGGGCCGCTGGTCATCCGGGCGACGCGGTAGGCCGCCCTGGCGATGAGGTTCGCCCCGATGGGCAACGTCATCAGCTGCAGGATGGCCGCCAGGAGCAGCGACGTGACCTCGTAGGCGGAGTGAGCGCCCACCGCCGCCCCCACGAGCACCACCAGCAGCCCGAGAGCCGACGCCTTGGTGAGGGCGTGCAGCCGGGCCAGCGCGTCCCCGAAGCGCACCACGCCTATCCCGGCCAGGCACACGAGGCCGCACCCGAACACGACGAGCAGCTGAGCCGCGCCCTGGAGCATCACGAGCCCCGGCTCTCGATGAAGCGGGCGGCGATGGCCGTTCCCACGAAGCTCACCAGCGTGGCGACCACCACGACACCGAGGAAGGCAGCCGATCCCGTGCTGAGCGCGTTGACGGCCAGCGCGCACACCCCCACGACCAGCATCCCGTCGACCGAGAGGACCCTGTCGGCAAGCGACGGCCCCCGCACGAGCCGATAGCCGAAGCACGCCGCGGCAACCACGAGAAAGCCATAGGCGAGCGCTATCACGAGCCGTCACCCCGCTCTTCGCCGCTCGGGCGAGGACCCCGCTCTTCGCCGCTCAGGCGAGGACCCCGCTCTTCGCTGTGGGTCGTCCGGTGGCGAGCCCGGATGGGCGTCCCGAAGGCGCTCGACGTGAGCTCTCGCAGGTGCTCCACCTCTGCTCGGGCCGCCTCCACGTCGTGCAGCTGCAACACGTGCACGTAGAGCATCGAGGGCTCCTTGGTCACCTCCACGGCGACCGTGCCCGGGGTGAGGCACACGATGTTCGCGATGAGGGTGACTATCCCGTCCGAGCAACCGTCCATCGGGACGGCGATCACGCCGGTCAGCAAGTTCGAGCGGCGGCTCAAGGTGGCCCGGCTCAACACGACGTTCGACTCGATGAGCTTGCCGAAGAAGTAGGCCACGAAGCGCAGGAGCGGTACCGGCCGCGGGGCGACGCGGGGCATGAGCGGGCCGGTGGTCGGGAAGGCGAGGAGCAGGCCGACGCCCACCAGCAGGCCGCTCAGGATGTTGGCGGCGCTCAGGTCGCCCCAGAGCATGAGCCACACGCCGAGCATCAGGCCCAGCAGCGCCAGCGCACTCACGCCGAAGCCGTCCGGGGGCGCCCCGGGCAAGGGCCCCTTGCCCGTCAGCCCACCGCCGGAAGCGCTCACGGGCTCGTGGCTCCCGTGGGTGCGTCGCCCAGCACTGCCTGGACGTAGCCGATGGGGTTGAGCAGGTCGGTGGCGGCCCGCTCGCTCAGGGCGTAGAGGGGCCCGGCCGCCACGGCTATCGCCAGGCTCACCACCACGAGCGCCACGGTGGGCACGACCATCAGCGCCGGGGCCGGGCGACCCTGGGCTGGAGCCTCCCCGGGGATCACCTCGGGCGGGTTCCAAAAGACGCCACCCCATATCTTCATCATCGAGAAGAGGGTGAGGAGGCTCACAGCCAGGCTCACCCCCACGATGACGTAGGCGGTGCTCGACACCCCGGCCTCGATCAGCGCGAGCTTGGCCACGAAGCCCGAGAAGGGCGGTATGCCGGCGAGGCTCAGCGCCGGCAGCAGGAAGAGCACCGCCATCAGCGGAGCCGTCCCGAGCATCCCGCCCACGCGGCTCAACCTGCTGGAGCCTCCGACGTGCTCGATGAGCCCTCCGGTGAGGAAGAGGCTGGTCTTCACCACGATGTGGTGGACGATGTAGAGGATCGCCCCCGCGATGCCCGCCAGGGTGAACAGGCCGAGGCCCATGATCATGTAGCCGATCTGGCTCACGATGTGGAACGAGAGGATGCGCTTCACGTCGCCCTGAGCGATGGCGCCGAGCACGCCCACCACCATCGTGAGGCCGGCCAGCACCAGGATGAGCGTTGCGGGCCGCGACTCGGATGGGAACAGGAGGGTCTGCGTGCGGAAGATGGCGTACACGCCCACCTTCGTGAGGAGGCCGGCGAACACGGCCGTCACCGGCGATGGCGCCGTGGGATAGCTGTCGGGAAGCCAGAAGAAGAGGGGGAATATGGCTGCCTTTATCCCGAAGACCACCAGGAGCAGCACCGACAGCGCCCCCAGCAGGCCCGCCGGGAGCACAGCCATCTTCTCCGAGAGGTCGGCCATGTTCACCGTGCCGGTGGCGGAGTAGATGAAGGCGATGGCCACCAGGAACAGGGCCGACGCTATGAGGCTGATCACCACGTATGTCATGCTCGATCGCACCTGGTCGCGGCGCCCGCCCAGCGTTATGAGCACGTAGCTGGAGGTGAGCATCATCTCGAAGGCCACGAAGAGGTTGAAGAGGTCCCCCGCCAGGAACGAGGCCGCCACCCCGGCCGAGAGCACCAGGTAGACCGACTGGAAGCCCACGTGGTTGCGCTCCGCGCCGGGCTGGCCGATCGCGTAGAGGAACACGGCCAGCACCACCAGCGAGCCGATGACCACCATGATCGCCGAGAAGCGGTCGGCCACGAGCGTGATGCCGAGGGGTGCAGGCCACCCCCCCGCCTGCATGGCGAGCGGCCCGTCGCGGTCGACCACTACCGCGAGCACGACGGAGATGACGGTGACGCTCGCAAGGATCGTGGTGCCGATGATCCTCTGGGCGACCCTCGCCCTGCCCACGAGGATCGAGACGGCGGCGCCGACGATCGGGACCACAACGGGCAGCACCAGCAACGTGCTCACTGCCGGCCCTCCCCTGGCTCCGCCGCGTCGCCGGCCACCGGGCCGCCGCCTGCCATCAGGCCTTCGAGATCCTCTAGGTCCTCCGCCTCGTCGGCTACCTCCTCGTCGACGAACCCACCCCTCGCGACCAGGCGGTCCTCGACGTCGTCCTCCACCTCGTCGTCGTGCGTGAGCAACCAGCTGCGGTAGGCGAGGGCGAGCAGGAAGACGGTCACACCGAAGCTGATGACGATGGCGGTGAGCACCAGCGCCTGGGGAACGGGATCGCTGAAGTCGTGCTCGTCGCCCGTGCCGATGATGGGTGGTATCCCGGGGTTGCCCGAGAGCAGCAGCAGCACGTTGGCGCCATGGGCCATCAGCCCAACGCCGATGATGATGCGGCTCAGCTTGCGCTGGAGCACCAGGTAGGTCCCGATGCCGAAGAGCACGGCAGCGGTGGCGGCCAGGAGCACGCTCATGCCGGCTCGTCCCCTCCGAAGGCCTCGAAGACCATGAGCACCAGGCCGAGCACGAGCATGTACACACCGAAGTCGAAGGCCAGCGCGGACGACAGGTGGACCTCGTCGAGAACCGGTGGGTCGAGGGTGGCAGCGGCGCTATCGAGGACCGATTGACCCAGGAAGAGCGGGATGGTCGCCGTGGTGGCCGCCACGAGCAGGCCCGTGCCGAGCACCGTCCACGGCTTGAAGCGCGTGAGGCCGCGCACCTCCTCGATACCGCCTGCGACGTACCGGACGGCCACGGCGGCCCCCGCCACCAGACCCCCGACGAAGCCGCCCCCAGGTTGGTTGTGGCCCGAGAACAGCAGGAAGACCGAGCCCACCATCACGGCGTAGAAGACCACCTGCACCGAGACGTCCACCACGACCCATCGCCTCAGCACGCCACGTCCCCCGTACTGCAGGCGCACCCGCCGTCTGAGCGACTCGATCCGGGCTTGCGGCTCATTGCGCAGGTTCCCTGCGAGCCCGGGCGAGGGCGACGGCGCCGATGGCGGCCACGGCCAGCACCGATATCTCACCCAGGGTGTCGAACCCACGGAAGTCCACCAGGATCACGTTCACGACGTTCTTGCCGTCGCCCTCCGGCAGCGCGTCCTCCACCATCTTCTCGGAGACCGAACCCGTCTCGATCGAGTCGTGGCCGCGCTGGCCCCCCGCCACCAGGGCGAGTGTGAAGACCATCGCCGCCACCAACCCTGCCAGGGCCAGGCGGATCACCTGGCCGATCCTCGGTGCCTGGTGCTCGAAGCGGTCGGGCAGGCGCCGGAGCACCAGCACGAAGGCGACCACCGACAGCGTCTCCACGGCCACCTGGGTCAGGGCGAGGTCGGGCGCCCCCTGCACCACGAAGAGCCCGGCCATTGCGTAGCCCGTGATGCCCAGCATCAGGGCCGCCGCGAAGCGCCTTCCCACGGTTGCAGCCGCCACGGCCGCACCGAGCATCACGGCCACGATCGGCACCTGCGCACCCGAGCCGACCACGTCGGGCCATCCCGGCCAGTCCCAGCCCAACACCAGCGCAGCGCCCGGCAGCACCGCTGCCGTACCGAGTATCACCCCCGCGTACACAGGAAGCGACCCGCTCTGGAGCACGCCGGTGACACGGTCGGCGACGAGGTTGAGGGCCCGCAGCGACCACAGGTAGAAGGCGGAGCCGCTCGGTATGCGCAGGCGCGGGGCCGCGGCATTGGGATCGGCTCCCGCCATCACCGCTTCGGCGTGCCTGTTTCCGGCGGCCCTCTGCGCCACGAACAGGCCGGCACCGGCGAGCAGGGTGAGCACCGACAACCCGAG
>CAYNQN010000002.1:31833-50709 GCA_964399375.1 uncultured Rhabdothermincola sp.
TGGGGTATCGCGCCAGCGCTGGTAAGCCCTCTTCTGGGTGCGTCCACCCGTGCCAGAGCGAGAGGCCCGGCACCGACCAGCCCGCACCCAGGGCTTCGGCGGACGCACCCAGAAGAGGGCTTACCAGCGCTGGCGCGATACCCCAGACGAGGGTGAGAGCCCCGAGCACCCCAGCGGGTGCCACGAACGCCCACGAAGGAGCGTGGCGCTCAGGCGCTGCGTCGCCCGGAAGGGGGTGGTCGTGCACAGGCTGCTGGGCTGGCGCCTGGCCCTCGGGCTGCCCCAGGCGGGCGCGCTCGCGCTCGATCGCCGGGTCGGCGGCGATGACTCGCCCTCCCGTGAATGCCGACGAGAAGGCTCCCCACACGAAGCGCGCCGCGTAGGCGCAGGTGAGCACCGATCCCACGACGAGGCCGGCCAGCACCAGTGCGGAGAGCGAGATACCTCCGTCGGCGAAGGCCTGGTAAGCGCTCTCCTTGGCGATGAAGCCCAGCGCCAGAGGCACGCCCGCCATCGACGCCGCCGCCACGACGGCCACGACCTTCAACGGGCCCCACCCGGCGCCGAGGCCGCCCAGCTGGCGGATGTCGCGCGTGCCGGTGGAGTGATCGATCACGCCGACCACGAAGAACAGGGCCGCCTTGAACAGGGCGTGGGCCAGCAGCAGGACGCAGCCGGCCATGGTCGCGGCCTCGGTCCCAACGCCGAACAGCACCATCATGAAGCCCAGCTGTGCCACGGTCCCGAAGGCCAGGAGCAACTTGAGGTCGTGCTGCCGCAGCGCCCTCACGCCGCCGAGGATCATGGTGACGAGGCCCACCGCCACCAGGGCGGGACGCCATCCCCACACCAGGGCGAAGGCGGGTGCCAGGCGAGCCACCAGGTACACGCCGGCCTTCACCATGGTGGCCGAGTGCAGGTACGCGCTCACCGGCGTGGAAGCCACCATGGCCCCCGGCAGCCAGAAGTGGAAGGGGTACTGGGCCGACTTCGAGAACGCCCCGACCAGCACGAGGCCGAGGGCCATGCCCACAGCCAGCCCCGACGGCGGCTCGGCGAGGATGGCGCTGAGCTGGTAGGTGCCCGCCGCCTGGCCCAGCACCACGAACCCCCCGAGCATCACCAGGCCGCCCGCTGCGGTGACCAGCAGGGCCTGAAGCGCTGCGGCCCGCGCCCTCGGCTGGGTCCAGTCGTTGCCGATCAACAGGTACGACGTGACCGAGGTCAGCTCCCAGCACACGTAGAGGAGCAGGAGGTTGTCGGCCAGGACCAGGCCCAGCATGGCCCCCGCGAACAGGGTGAGCAGTCCGACCAGGCGGCCGAGGCCCTCACCGGCGGGGATGAAGTAGCTGGCACCGTATGCGAGCACGGCGAGCCCGATGCCCGAGATCACCAGCACCATGAGGGCGGAGAAGGCGTCGAGGCGCAGGTCGATGGTCAGTCCGAGCCCCGGTACCCACTCCCAGGTCTCGGCGATCACCGAGCCGTCGACGACCGACGGCAGCTGGCTGGACAGCCAGGCGAGCGTCGCCAGCGGGGGTACCACGGCGACGAGCAGGGCTCGCCTGGCGAGCTGCTTTCCAGCGGCGAGGATCGTCACGCCCACCACGAGGTGGACGGCGAGCAGGGCGATCACGACGCCTGGAGGCTATCTGCTCCCCGCCCATCGGCCGCCCAGGGATCGGCCGGGCCTAGGATCGTCGGCCGATGGGAATGAACATGAAGTGGCGCCAACGCCTGGTGGGCGTGCTCGCGGTCCTCACCTGCATCCTCCTGTTCGTGTCCCTCATCGGCTTCTGGGTGCAGAGGACGATCTACGACACCGACCGCTGGGTCGCGCTGGTCGAGGACCTCCCCTCGGAGCCTGCCGTGGCGCAGGGGCTGGCCGACCGCATCACCGATCAGCTCGTGGAGCTAACCGATCCCCAGGCGAAGATCAGCGAGGTCCTGCCGACCCAGGCCTCTGCCCTGGCCGGGCCCATCACCGTCGCCCTGGAGAACCTGGTGAGCCGGACGGTGGCCGACGTGATCGCCAGCGACCAGTTCCGGACGGTTTGGATCGCCCTCAACCGCTTCGCCCACTCCAAGGTCATCGCCTTCCTCGACGGCGAGAGCCAGATCATCCAGGCCGACGACGGCAAGGTGCAGCTCAACCTCATGCCCCTGGTGAGCGACGTGCTCGACCGCCTGCCACCGGGCCTGCTGGGCGCGGCCTCGGTCCCCGACATCAGCTCGGACCTACCCATCGAAGAGGCTCGCCAGCGCATCTCGTCGTACCTGGGCGTGAGCGAGGCCAGCATCCCCGAGGACTTCGGGCAGATCACGGTGTTCGAGAGCGACCGCCTGGAGGCCGTTCAGCGTGGGATCGCCGCCTTCAACCGGCTCGTCGTGGTGATGATCGTGGCCACGGTGGCGCTGGGGGCCGTCACCATCGCCCTCTCGCGCCGCAGGCGCCGCACGGTGGTGGCCCTGGGGATCGGTGCCGCAGCGACGGTGGCCTTCGCGTGGGCACTGCTGCGGGTCATCGGCAACCAGGTGGTCGACAGCCTCGCCAGCAACGGCGCGGGCGAGGTGGCGGGGAGCATCTTCAGCTCGCTGCTGAGCGACCTCCGCTCCACCACCGCGATCGTGCTGGTGCTCGGATCGATCGCCGCGATCGTGGCCTTCCTGCTGGGCGACAGCAGGCCGGCCCGCTGGACTCAGGCCCAGATGCGCTCCGCTCGCGACGTCACGACGGCAGCCGCCCTCCAGACGAGCCAGGGAGGCTCGGCCGCCGCGTGGACCGCTCGCAACGAGGTGGGGATGCGGGTGGGCGGCGTGATCGCCGCAGTGGTCGCCCTGCTGGCGTTCGACATCTCGTGGGGCTGGCTCATATGCGTGCTGGCCCTCCTCGCACTCTGGGAGCTGGCCATCGGTGGGCTAGTGCGACTGGCCAGGAGCCCAGCACTAACCTCTCCCCATGGCGGACACGAGACAGGCACGCCCTAGGTCCCGATCGTGGCTGGCGGCAGCGCTGGCCATGCTCATCGTGTCGGTGGCCGCGGCGCCTGCGATGGCTGCCACCGGTGTGGACGTCTCCTCGTGGCAGCACCACCCGGGCGACACCCCCATCGACTGGCCGGCGGTGCGCAGCGACGGGCACACGTTCGCCTTCGTGAAGGCCGACGAGGGGCCGTGGTCGGGAAGGCCCACCTACTACACCAACCCCTACTTCACGAGCGACTGGGCTGCCGCTGCCTCGGTGGGCATGTACCGGGGCGCCTACCACTACGCGCAGCCCAAGGTGCCGGCCAGCACCGCCATCGACGACGCCCGCCACATGATCTCGGTCACCGGGACGATGCGGGGGCCGATGGACCTGCCGCCCGTGCTCGACCTGGAGGAGCACCGCGGGCTGAGCCCCCAGGAGATCATCGCCTGGACGGGCACCTGGCTCGACGAGGTCGAGAGGCTCACCGGCCGCAAGGCCATCATCTACACCAGCCGGCACTTCTGGGAGCTGCACCTGGCCGACACCCGCGAGTTCTCCGACCACCCGCTCTGGATCGCCAGCTGGTTCGAGAACATCGGCCCCAACACCACCCCCGGCCGGCTCCCCGGTGGCTGGAGCACCTGGACGTTCTGGCAGTGGACCTCCGACGGCCGAGCCTCGGGCATCGAGGGCCAGGTCGACCTCAACCGCTACTGCTGCCCCGACTCCAACCTCGCCGCTCTCGCCAACGGGGCAGCCGGCGACCAGGCTTCCAGCAACCCCTTCGGCTACGTCGACGGCATCTCCGCCGAGGAAGGCAGCGTCTCGCTGCGGGGCTGGGCGGTGGACCCCGACACCCGCGACCCGCTGCAGCTGCACGTGTGGGTCGACGGCCACCTCTACCCCACCGAGGTCCTGGCAGACGAGCCCCGGCCCGACATCGCCCAGGCCTACCCGGGCTGGGGCCCGAACCACGGCTTCGACGCCGTGATCCCCATGACCAGGGGCACCCACGAGGTGTGCGTCTACGTGCTCAACGAGGGCCCGGGCAGTGCCAACATCCAGCTGGGTTGCTGGGGCGTGAGCGTGCCCGGAGGCCCCTACGGCTTCACCGACGTGCAGGGCTGGCACCCGTTCGTGGACGAGATCTCGTGGCTGCACCTGGCGGGCCTGGCCGACGGCTACGACGACGGCAGCTTCAAGCCCTCCGAGCCCGTCACTCGCCAGGCGATGGCCGCCTTCCTGGCGCGCTACGCCGAGATGGTGGGCCTCGAGCTGGAGCCTGGCACTCCGGTCGAGTTCCCGGACGTGCCCGCCGATCACCCCTTCCACGATGAGATCGCCTGGATGGCCGAGGCCGGCATCGCCAAGGGATACGAGGACGGGCTCTTCCGGCCAGAGGCGCTGATCACCCGCCAGGCGCTGGCAGCGTTCCTCTCGAGGCTCTACGAGGCGATCGGCAACGAGCTCCCCGAGCCGGACGGTGAGCCGTTCCCCGACGTGGATGCCGATCACCCCTTCCACGACGAGATCGCCTGGATGGCCGAGGCCGGCATCGCCGAGGGATACGAGGACGGGCTGTTCGGCGCCGACAGGTTGGTGACCAGGCAGGCGTCGGCCGCCTTCGTCAACCGCTTCGACGAGCTGGTGGAGCGCCTCGAAGAGCTCATCGACGAGCCCTGAGTCCCCCTCGCCGCGACACGGCCGTGATCCCGGCGGGCCAGGCGGTCTGCTGGGCGTCCCCGCTGGGGGGTGCACCGATCCGCAGCACTCCACAGCTACGATCCCGGCATCGCTGCATCGGTACCCAAGCCCCTTCGCGCCGTCGCAGCCGCCGTGATCGCGATGACGCTGCTCGTGGCGGCGTGCAAGGTAGATGACCGCAAGGTCCAGCTCGACGACGCTGAGCTGCTCTCGGCTACCTACACCATCGGGCCCCTCGGCTCGGTGACGCTCGTGAACGGAACGGCCGACGTGAACGTCGGCCGTTCCACCGTGAGAGCGGAGGTGGTCCCGCCCGTGGTCAGGGGAGACATCGACGGCGACCGCCTGGACGACGCCGCCCTGGTGGTGGACCTGGCGGGCGAGATGGGCAACGTGAGCACCTGGCTCGTGGTGGTACGCAACGGCTTCGGCGTCCCCCAGCCCACCCCGGCCGTGCCACTGGGCGAGAACGTGCTGCTGGAGGAGATCGACGCCGACGACGGCCGGTTGCGGGTGCAGTTGCTCGACCGGTCCGACGCTGCGCCCATCGACACGGTCGACCGCCGCAGCGTCCGCACCTACACCGTGGCTGACGGCCAGACGGTGGTGGCCAGCGACGAGCAGGTGTACTTCGCCGACATGGCCCCCGCTGCCGACGAGCTGGACCCGCAGGGCATCCAGCTCAGCGACGGCACGCCCCGGACGGCCACCGCCAGCGGCCGCCTCGAACCCGACCAGGAGGCCCGCTACAACGTGTCGGTCGCGGGCGGCGAGCGCCTCGACCTCGGCCTGGAGGCACCGCTTGGGACCTTCCTGACCGTGAGCGCCGGCAACGACGAGATCATCGGGCCCAGCGGCGCGGTGGCGGCCCAGGTGACGTCGCCCACCGCCCGCGACCTCACAGTTCACGTCCGCAACGTGGGGCTGGCTCCGGTGGACTTCCGCATGGACGTGGAGGTGAGCCGCAAGCCTCCCGACCCGCCCCCCGTGGAGCACAAGGTGGCCTACCTCACCTTCGACGACGGCCCTCACCCCACCTATACGCCGCAGATCCTCGAAGTGCTGCGCAAGCACGGGGCCAAGGCCACGTTCTTCATGCTGGGCTCGCAGGCCCAGGCCCACCCCGAGCTGGTCGAGCGCGTCGCTCAGGAGGGCCACGCCATCGCCAACCACACCTGGGACCACCCCGACCTGGTCGGCAAGAGCGAGCAGCAGTTCGCCGACCAGGTCATCCGCACCCAGACGCTCCTGGGCAGCAGGGCGACGTCGTGCCTGCGCCCGCCGTACGGGTCGGTGGACGAGACGGTCCGCAAGCGGGCCGAGGACTCCGGGCTGCGGATCGTGCTCTGGACCGCCGACACGAACGACTGGAAGTTGCCGGGCGCCTCCACCATCGCACGGCGCATAGTCGCCGGCCTCCACGACGGCGCGAACATCCTCATGCACGACGGCGGCGGCAACCGCTCCCAGACCGTGGCAGGCCTCGACCAGGCCCTCACCGAGCTCGAGGGATCGGGCTGGAGGTTCAAGCCCGCCTGCTGATGCCGGCTCCCCCGGCCCCCGGCTCCCCGGCGATGCCGGGGAGCCGAGAGTGGATCACCCTTCCTGGCGCCGGTGGCGACGACCGGCGCCGCTGCCACCAGTTCGCCTAGCGCCCAGGGCCGTGGCGATAGCCGTCCCGCCGGTGACCAGCGCCGTGCCGGCAAGCACCAGAGCCGCCACAGGTGCTCCGGTGACCGGCAGCGAGCCCTTGCGCGGCGCCACGGGAGGCTCCGGAGCGGGCGGTGGTGCCGGGGGCATCGGCGCCAGGGTGGTGCTCGGCACGACCGTCGTGGTCGTGGGTGGCTCGGTCGTGGTGGTCGTGGGCGCCGCATCGAAGTGGACCTCGGCGTCGTCGCTTGCCGTCACCTCCAGGCCGTCGCCGCCGTCGGGGCGCACCTCGGTCGCCACGGCGGTCACCACGTCTACGTGAGGACGGGCCGGGTCGCCTTCGACGACCGCCACGAAGCTGCAGGCCTCCACGGCCCCGGGTTCGAGGATCGACCCGCTCAGCGACGGGCAGTCGTCGGAGGAGATCAGCGGGTTCGCGGGGTCCAGCAGATCGCCGAAGCGATCGTCCACCAGCGAGTCCAAGCGGATCCTCTCGAGCCCCTGGGGTGAGGTGTTGGCCACCTCCACCCGGTAGGTCACAGGGCCCTCCGGCCCGTCGAGCCGGGTGGGATCGGCCCGCTTCACGACCGAGATCCTGGGGTCGGCCACGTAGTTGAACCACTCGCACTCGATGCTGTCGGCGTTGGCGACCGTGACGGTCACCGACGTGAGGTCGTAGTCGGTCCAGGGCCCGGCCGTGCCGTCGGGGCGGTGCATCCGGCAGCGCGAGCTCCAGAGCCGCTCGGCCGGCAGGTGCATCTCGGCGAGCGTCACGTCGTAGGCGCCGCCGTCGCCGATCCACGACCAGCCGGTCTCCCCGCCCGCTCCGGTGGTGGTCGAGGTGCTCTGTGGGTTGAGGCTTGGCGGCTGGCGATCGAAGCCGATCTCCATGGGCCTCCCGGCTGAGGGCTGCCAGCCACCCGTGCCACCCTGAGGCGACAGCTCGTACTTGCGGGCTATCGCCGCTCCCCCGCACGAGTTGGCCACCGACTCCAGCAGCGCCCCCAGCAGCTCGTCGTAGCGGGCGATGAAGTAGTAGTCGTCGTTGGGCAGCGATGTCCCGAGCCCGCCCGTGATCCGCTCGAGGTTGGCCACGTCGACGGCCGAGCCCACGCCAATGGCCACCACGCGGGTGTCGCCGTCGGCCTTGATGGCGTCGGCGGCCCTCACGCCGTAGTTCACCGGGTCGTCAACGGTCCATCCCAGCTCCGGCGGGCCGGGGACGGTCGGGCTGCCGTCGGTGATCACGATCACGATGTCGGCATCGGAGGGCGTGTCGCCACCTGGCGCAGTGGCTCCGGGGACCACGTAGCCCGACGAGGCCCCGCCCAGCCCTGCCTCCCAGTTGGTCCAGCCCTTGGTGCGCTGAGCCTGGGGGCTCGACTCCGAGGCGAAGGGGATGGCGTCCACCGTGCTGGCGATGGCCAGCCTGCCCGCCGGTGTATCGGTGGACGTGAACCCGATGGAGGGGTAGTCGGCCGCGGTGATCTCCGACGAGGGGTCGGGGCCCAGGGGGTTCGGGCCGACGTAGCCGGACGCGGCGGTGCCGAACGACCACACCCCCACCTCCATGCCCGAGCCGGCGAGCCCGTCGACCAGCCCCGCGACCGCCTGGCGGATGAGGCCGGGGTTGAACGGGCTGTCGTCGAGGATGCTGTTGGAGCGGTCGATGCTCACCCCCAGGCGCAGGGCGCATCCGCTCGGCCAGGGGTTGTTGGGCGTGCCCGGCAACAGCGCGGCGTGGGCCGTGGGGGCCCACACCACCAGGCACGCCGCCAGCACCAGCACGGCGGTGGCTCCCGCAGCGAGGCGTGACAGCAGCTGATGGGTACAGATGGACGTTTTCGATGTCATGGAAGTGCGCTCCTCTCGTGGTCTGCGGGGGTACATGTGTGCAAACCGACAGACGCAAGGACCTCGGGGGCCTCCCACGCGCCCCTCATGTAGGACCTGCGGGGCCTCACGACCTCCTCCACGAGAGCTCCCACCCGTGGGTCTGCCCACACGTCGGCCCCCCTCGCAGCGCGCTCCACGAGGCCCGCATGAGGACCGCCGTTCCGTGCCCTGGGCTGGCCGATCATCAGCACCACGAGAGCCCGGCACGATCTGGGGTCCAGGCCGGTGCGCTCCGCCAGCTCGGCGCTCGCGCCGTTGTAGATGGCGTGCACGCCCACGTCTGCCGTCACGTCCGCCACGACGCCGACCGCGTGGCCGGCCGCAGCCCGCTCCATCCCCGCAGCGGCAAGCAGATCCACCAGGCGGGCGAGCACCGGGCCCAGGTGCTCCGGCCCCAATGCCTGCGCCGCCCGGAGCCCCACCGGCGACCAACCCTCGTCCTCCTCGGTGGTGTCGAGTCGCGCCGGGGCCGGGACCCGCTCGACCAGGCGCAGGGCGGCCCACTCGTTGCAGCCGTACACGGCGCTTCGAAAGGCCCGGCCGGCGGCCTTGCGACCCACCAGGCGGAGCCCTGCCATGGAGCGAACGCCCAGCTCGGCCCATGCCTCCCACATGGCGAGGGCGGCTGCGGAGGTGACCTCGTCACGCATCCACAGCGGGGCGCGCATGGCGACCTCCACCGCCAGCTCGGGCACTGCGCGCACCACATGAGGGGGCCAGTCGGCCCTCGTGGCATCAACGGGAGCGTCCACCGGCTCTCACGCCCTCTCCGACCGCCTCCGCCTGCGCAGGCGGTCGTTGCCGGCATCGGGCGGCATGTATGAGAACGCCGTGACATCGACCGTGAGGCGGTCTGCGATGCGCCTGGCGAGCTCGGGTGAGGGCTGCTTGCGGCCGGCCTCGATGTTCGTGAGGTACGAAGCGGAGACGCCGACGTCCTCAGCGACCTTCTGCTGCGAGAGGCCGATGGCCTCCCTGATCGCCCGCACCGCCGGCCCGTGCACGATCCGTCTCTTGAGATGGTGGGAACCCATGGCGTGGCAGCCTAGAATGATTCGAGCTAGTTATACAAGTAGCTCTACCCATTTGTTTGGATCGGCAATGTAGATGATACGTATCGGTCTAGAAGCTCGCTTCTCCGTCAGTCCATGGAGTTGGCCCTATGAGGCCCTCCGCCACTGCCCTATGCACTGCTTCGCGCCTGTTGGACACGCCGAGCTTCCGGTAGATGCGGCGCAGGTGGGTCTTGAGGGTGTTCGTGGAGATGAACAGGCGCTCGGCGATGATGCGGTTGCTCTCCGGGGTGGCGAGGCGACGCAGCACGGCCAGCTCGCGTCCGCTCAGGTTCGACTTGGAGTTGGCCTGCGGCCTGGCTGCGGCCAGCACCGTGCCCGCGTAGGAGGTGGGCTCGGCGTCGGCACACCTCCGGATCAACCGGTCGGCCACGATCCCCGCGTCCACGAAGGTCCTCAGGTGGCCGTAGGTCTCACCCAACCTCAGGGCCGAGGCCATCCGGGAGGTGGCGGTCTCCTGCTCCCCAACCTCCTCGGCCAGCACCGCTGTCCAGATGAGCCTCTCCAGCCTCGCCTTCACGGTCTCCAGCGCGGGCCAGGCTTCGAGTACGGATCGGGCGGTGTCCACGTCTCGCCGCTCCAGGGCGAGAGCGGCCGCCGCGCTCAGCGTGTCGAGCATCGGCACCGAGAGCGAGAGGAGCCGCTCGGCCCTCTCGAGGTCGCCCATGGAGGTCCAAAGGCGCGCCTCGGCGGCGAGGAGCGTAGAGGCAACCCGGGGGACGGCCTGTCGGGCCACGTCGCGGCGGAAGGATTCGGCAGCCGTGATGGCCGCTGTGTGCTCTCCGGTGCCGATGGCGAGGAGGCAGCTCTCGGCGAGCTGCATGGCCACCACCGCCGTGCGCTTGGCCTTTCGAGCCAGCACACCCGCCTCCTCCAGGCGCTGCGCCGCCTCTGGGAGGTCGTTGCGCTCCCTCGCCAGCATCCCCAGGGTGAGCTTGGTGTCGATGGACGAGAGGTGCCCTTCCAGGCCGTGCTCAGCGGCGAAGCGGACCGACTCCGAGGCCCAGCTTGTGGCCCTGTGGAGGTCGCCGGCGCGGGCTTCCGCGTGTGCGAGCGAGCCGAGGGCCCCCACCCTGGCCGACCAGTAGGCGTGGCCCTGGCTGGCCCGCGCCAGGAGCTTGCGGGCCACTGCGGGGTTGTCGAGGTAGTCCTCGGCCCGGCCGGCGTAGAGATCCGCCTGCATGCTCATGAACTCGGGGTTCTCCATCGGGGAGAAGTACGGGTCGTCGGGAGGGGGGCCGGGGTCGGCCGCCCATGCCCATATCGCCTCGGCGTGCTCCAGCACCGACTCCAGTGGCTCCTCGTACTGCACGCCCATGCAGTGCAGGAGGTGGACGTCGGCCTCCACGTAGCTGTCGCTGAAGCCGGCCGCCTCGATCTGGGCGATCAGGGCCTCGGCGGTGGCCGAGTTGCCGAGGGTGCGAGCCTGGCCGGCCAGCACCAGCGCCCCGCGCTGGCTGCGGCGCACGAAGGCGGCGGGCACGGCTTGCGTCCAGCGCAGGGTGGAGCCGTGGTAGCCCTCCTCCAGCAGCTCGAGGGAGCGCTGGATGACCATCTCCACCAGCTCCTCCCAGGCCTCCGCGCGCACCAGGAGGTCGCCCGCGGCGAACAGCTCGTTGCGCTCGAGGTTCCACAGGGCTGCCCTCTTGGTGAGCTCCCTCGCCTCCTCCAGGTCGAGCGAGCGCAGCTCGCTACGGAGCATCTCCGCGAAGAGCTGGTGGTAGCGGAAGCGCTCGCGGCGCCCGTCCACGGGGGTCACGAGCAGCGAGCTGCGCTCGAGTTGCTCCAGCACGGCCTGGCTGTCGGTCCGGCCGGTGAGCACCTCGGCGAGTGGCGCGCAGATGGTGTCGACCACCGACGTGCGGAGCATGAAGTCGCGGATGTCCGGGGGCTGGTTGTCGAGCAGCTCCTCGCGCAGGTAGCGCGACAGCGTCCGGTGGTTGCCGTAGTAGCCGTCGATGAACCCGTCGACGTCGCTGCGCGTGCGCAGTGCGATGGCCGCGACCTGCACCGCGGCGGCCCAACCCTCGGTCTTGCCGTGCAGCATCGTGCGCTGGGCCCCGTCCAGCTCGACGCGGGCGACCCTCTGGACCACCTCTGCCTCCTCCTCGGGCGTGAAGGCGAGGGCCTCCTGGCCGAAGCGGGAGACCTCGCCCAGCATCTCGAGGCCCGTGAAGCCGTCGGAGGGATCGACCCGGCTCGCGATCACGAAGCGGACCTGCGGAGGGGCGCTGCGAACCAGCGCGCCCACATCGGCCGCCAGCTCGTCGGTGACGTGGTGCAGGTCGTCGACGATCACCAGCACCTCGGGCAGGTTCGCGAGGTCGGCGATGATCACGTCGAGGGCGCCGGCGCCGATGCTCTCGTCGGCCACGCCCAGGGCGTCGGCATCGGGCGCGAAGCCCTCGAAGTGCTGCCGGAAGGCGTCGAGGAGGCGGTGGGCGAGGCGCGCAGGGTTGGCGTCGGCCGGGCAGAGGCTCAGCCAGATGACCTCCCTGTCCAGCTCGCTGGCGGCCAGCTGGGCCATGAGCACCGACTTGCCCGATCCGGCGGCGGCCACCAGCAGGGTGAGTCGCCGGGAGGTGGCGGCCCTCAGCTTCGTCAGCAGCGCCTTGCGGGGCACGATGGATCCCGAGATGACGGGTATGGCCGGCTCGATGCTCACCGGCCCCCCGGGCACCGGATCAGCCGACGCGGCTTCACCGATCACAGAGTCACCGAGCGACGATGCGGCCCCCGCTGCCAACGCGCCCCCTCTCGGATCCCATCTCACTCGCACTCATCTCACTCGGGTTCATCTCCATCAGGCCCCGTACCCGCCGTCGACGTCCAACGTCTGTCCGGTCACGAAGCCGGCCCTGTCGGACATGAGGAAGCAGACCGCCTCGGCGATGTCGCGAGCCGTCCCGAAGCGCCCGAGGGGGATGTTCTTGCGCGCGGCGGCGAGCGCCTCCTCGTGCAGGTCACCCGAGGCGATGAGCCTGGCCGCCATGCCGTCGGTGAGCATCCCCGGGCCCACGCAGTTCGCTCGCACGCCGAAGCGGCCCTCTTCCACGGCCAGTGCCCTCACCAGGGCCTCGATGGCCGCCTTGGTTCCCGACGAGAGGCCGTCGCGCACCGGGAAGCGCCGCAGCGCCGCCGTCGTCACGGCCACCAGCGAGCCTCCCGAAGCCCTCAGGTGGGGCAGGCAGGCGTGGGCGACGTTGAAGAACGCCACGGCCTCCTGGTCCAGCTGGGCTCGGAACTGCTCCGGGGCCACCTTGCTGAGGTGCACCTGAGGCACGTGGGGGCCGGCCGCGTGCACCAGGCTGTGCATCCCACCGAAGCGGTCAACCACACCTTCCACCAGCTCGGCGACTTTCCCCGCGTCCTCCAGGTCGACGCTGTGGGCCGAGGCCTCGCGGCCGAGAGCGCGGATCTCCTCGGAGAGCTCGGCGGCCCTGTCGTCGTTGCTGCGATATGTGAAGACCACGTCGGAGCCCCGCCGTGCCGCTAGGCGGCAGATGGCCTCGCCTATCCCTCCCGTGCCCCCTGTCACCAGAGCGACGCCCTTGCGGCCTGCGAGATCACCGACGAGCTGGTCCTGGTGAACGTCCATGGCCTGGATACTACGGTCGTCAAGGCGCATTGTCCCTAAAGCATGTAGGGGGCCCCTGCCAGCTGCCGTTCGAGCGGGCTGCGGTCGGCCTGCCCGACCTCAGGTTGCCGGCTGAGAGCTCCGCCCGTGTCGGATCGGCCAGCGGGATAGGGTCCAGGCTCGATGGAACAGCAGGCACCCCCACCCCGCGAGGTCGAGATCGTCCCCTCGGTGCTCCCGGTCGACTTCGCCCAGCTCGGTGACGCAGTGGTCGCCCTGGCCGGGGCGGGGGTCGACCGCATCCAGTGGGACATCATGGACGGGCGCTTCGTGCCCAACCTCACGTTCGGCGCCGACGTCGTCGCCTCCACCAGGGCGCTCGTGGGTGTGCCCTTCGAAGCCCACCTCATGGTCCACGAGCCGGGGTGGATCATGGGCCCCCTCGTCGACGCCGGGTGCCAGCGCCTCATCGTCCACGCCGAGTCGGTGATCCACCTGCACCGGGCGCTCGGCCAGGTGCGCGAGGCAGGTGCGGCCGCATCGGTGGCCATCACCCCTGCGACCCCCGTGGAGGCCATCGAGAACGTGCTCGACCTGGTCTCGATGGTGCTGGTGATGACCGTGAACCCCGGGTTCGGGGGCCAGGCCTACATCGCCACCATGGAGCCAAAGATCCGCAAGCTGCGCCAGATCGTGATCGAGCGCGGGCTCGACGTCGACATCGAGGTCGACGGGGGCATCGGGCCCAGCACCATCGGAGGGGCCGCCGCAGCCGGGGCCAACGTCTTCGTGGCAGGTACCTCGCTGTTCCGCGACCCCGAGGGTCTGTCACATGCTGTGAGCGAGCTCCGCACCCTCGCCGTCGGAGCTCAGCACTAGGTTTCTCAGCCACGGCAAGGAGGGCCCGCCCTCGTCCAGCTCCACCAGCTGGCGAGCCGAGCAGTTGGTGCCCTGCCTGTGGTGCAGGCCCACCACCAGGAGGTCCCGGGCCCTGGTGGCCGCCACGTAGAGGAGCCGGCACCTCTCCAGCTCGTCCTGGCGCCGATCCTCCGCCAGGGCCTCGGTGTAGCCACTGCTTCGCAGGCCGTTGGCCACCAGCCCGATCTTCAGCTCGGGTCGCCCGCTTGCCCACACCAGCGCGGGTGCGGAGGTGGCCGGCACGGCGTTGAGACCCGAGAGCATCACCACGGGGAACTCGAGGCCCTTGGCCCCGTGAACGGTGAGGATGCGCACAGCATGGTCGTCCTCCTCGGGCGCTGCGACCTCCAGGCGGGTCGCCCCGGCGTCGGCCTGCATGCGGATCCAGCCGACGAAGTCGCCGAGGGCTTCGCCTCCCCCCTCCACGAAGGCCCGCGCCTCGTCGAGCAGCAACCGGTAGCGGCGCCAGCGGTCGCGTGGCCTGGGTGAGGTCGCCGCCAGCTCCACCAGGCGGCACTGCCGGATCACGAGGTCGACCACGAGGTTGGCCGGCAGGCCTGCGGCCATGGCCCGCATGTGCTGGAGATCCCGGAGGGACTCGGCCACAGGGTGCTCCGGCGAGAGCCCCTCTGGGATGTCGACCTCCTCCCCAGAGGCACGCCAGGTCCCCCCTGCCATCCGCCAGGCCAGCAGGTCGCTGTCGGAGCAGGCGTAGGCCAGGCCCTTGAGGGCGGCCACCACCGACACCTCGTCGCCGGGGTCGTCCAGGGCTGCAAGCACCACCAGCACGTCGTGAACCTCGTCTGTGCCGAACAGCAGCGAGCGGCTCTCGATCCGGTAGGGCACGCCGGCTTGCTCGAACCCCTGCTCCACCGCCGGCAGCGACGCCCGGGTCGGCAGGAGCACCGCTATGTCGTCCAGCCGCAGCTGCCGTTGCGAGCCCCGCCCGTCGTCCACCGTGGCCCCGCTGCTCAACAGGTCGGTCACGAGGCTCGCCATCTGGGCCGCCTCCAGCTGGCGCATCTCGGCCACGCGGCCCTCTGGGTGGGCGCCCCCCAGACCCACCACGGCCAAGCCGGTGCGTGAACCTCCGGCTCCCAACCAGGTGCCGGCCCCTGGGCCCGGCGGGCGCGCCGACTCCAACGGGACGAACCGGGCCTGGCCACCGTCGGCTGCCTGCATCAGCTGGGAGAAGACGGCGTTGACCCAATCCAGCACACCGGGGACCGAGCGGCGGTTCAGGGAGAGGGTGTCCACCTCGGTGCCGAAGCCCTCTCGCACCTGCTCGTAAACGGCGAGGTCGGCCCTGCGGAACCGGTAGATCGACTGCTTCGGGTCGCCCACGAAGCAGCGGTTCGCCGCGCCCAGGAGATGGACGATCTCGGCCTGGAGCGGATCGGTGTCCTGCAGCTCGTCGACGAGCAGGGCGTCGAGTCGCTCCGCCAGCTCGCAGCGAACGTCGGGGTTCTCCCTCAACAACAGCACCGCTCGCACCAGCAGGTCGTGGAACTCGAGCCGCCCCTCTCGCCGGCGTTCCTCGGCGGCCTCAAGGGCGAACCCCGCGAGGGGGGCGAGCAGAGCGGCCAGCACCTCCGACGCCAGACCCGCCACCAGCCTCCGGCGCTCCTCGGTCAGGGCATCGAGCGCTGCGCGCAACTCCACCGCTGCTGCCGGGGTGGCTCCTCCCACCTTGACGTCGGGCAGGTCGTTGACCACCAGGGCCAGCGCCCGGCCCGAGCCCTGGCCCTCGGCGGCCACGACGCGATCCAGGCGCTCGGCGAACGGGACCAACTCGTCGAGGGCGCGCCCCGCCAGGCGCGCTCCCCCGGCCTGCCGGGCCGCGTCTACAGCGGCGCCGATGCAGGCCCTCAGCCCGCCCAGGTCCACCGGGCTCAGCTCGGCGGTGGAGAGATCGAGGCCCACCACCCTGTCCCAGTTGTCGCAGAGCCCGCGGGCGATCTCGCGCAGATCGGCCACCCGGCCTCCGAGTGCCAGCGCCCTCGCCACGGCCGCCTGGTGAGCGCCGGGGCCCAGCAGCTGGGGGACGAAGGCCGCCCAGCGCTCCTGGAACCCCAGCTCGGCCTGCACCTCGTCGAGCACCTCGAAGTCGTCCGGGAGGCCCGCTTGGCCGGCGTGCTCGGCGAGCAGACGCATGGCGAACCCGTGGATGGTCGTGATGGCTGCGGCATCCAGGCGCTCAAGGGCGGCCGCGCAGCGCTGGCGCTCTGCACCGGTCCTGGCGGTGTCGTCGGCCGCGAGCTCGATACCCCTCCGCACCCTGTCGCGCAGCTCAGCGGCCGCCGCCTCGGTGAAGGTGATGGCCACCAGGCCCCTGGGCACCGCCTCGCCGGATGCCACCAGTTCGGTGACCCTGCCCACCAGCTCGTGCGTCTTGCCCGTGCCGGCGCCTGCCTCCACGAAGACGTTCATCGCTCGCCCTCCGCCATCACCACGTAGGAGGCCACCTCGGGGGCGCCGTGGAGGGCCTCCCAGCGATCGACTCGCGACGGCGGGCACAGGTGGTCGAACGGGCAGCGCCTGCAGTTGTCGGGCCCGAACCAGCCCTCCTCGCCCGGGTTCGCGGGGAAGTGCCCCGCATCTATGCCCTCCACGATCCCGCCGAGCACCTCTCGCAGCCTCTCGCGCTCGTCGTGCCCCACGGGCCCGCCCCTGAGCGACGCCGAGCTCTTGCCGTCGAGGAACCAGTAGTAGGCCTCCACCTCCTCCGATCCGGCCTCGGACTCGTTGCCCAGGAGCTGGCGGGCGGCCTCCGCGTAGACGGCCAGTTGCAGGTGGCGACCGTTGCAGGTGATGTCTGCCGCTCTCCCCCTCCCCGGCTTGGGGAGGGACGTGTAGTCGCGGTCGCTGCCCGTCTTGTAGTCGATGACCACCACCCGCTCGCCGCCTGCCGAAGCATCGATGCGATCGACCTTCCCCCGGAAGGCCACCGAGCGGCCGTCGGGCAGCTCGACGCGCACGGGAGGCGGCCCGTCCTCGAAGCCGAAGCTGTGCTCCACCACAACCGGGACGACATCCCGGCTCGAGCGGTGTGCTGCATCGGCCGCCAACGCCGCCTCCAGCCGCCGCACGATGGAGCCTCCTTCGAGATCCCAGAGCAGCGGCGACTCGTCGCCACCCGCCTCCCGGTAGAGCTGGGTGACCTCGCCCACCACCTCTTCCAGGCGCTCCATGTCGGCCGCCGTGAAGGGCTCGCCTGGGTCGCGCCGGGCCAACTCGGCGCCGTGGAAGCGCTCCAGCACCTCGTGCACCAGCGATCCCCGGTCGCGATCTGAGAGCGCCTGGCCGGCCTCGGGCTCGTCGGGCTCCTCCACACCCAGCACGTAGGAGAGGAAGAAGCGCTGGGGGCAGCTCGCCCAGCGCTCGAACCTGGTGGGCGAGCCCACCGGCGAGCTCCCCACCCTGCCCGGAGCACCATCGGGCAGGGGGCCGACGAAGCCCGTCCACGGCGAGGCCCTTCCCAGGGCCCGGTCGTCCCTGGCGGTCACAGCCCTCGCAGACCGTGGGTCCACAGAGGCGAAGGCCTCCGCCGCTGCCCTGGGCCCCGCTGTGCGGGCAAGCGACAGGAGCTGCGCCGCCGTGGCCTCGCTGCGGTCGGCGTAGGCGGTAGCCGACTCGAGACCCTCCTGGAAAGACGGGATGTCGCGCAGCGCCGGGTGCTCCACCTCCCCCAGCGTCGAGGCGTGCAGGCGCCGCCCGGTCACCTTGCCCAGCTCTCCCAGCCACCAGCGCGACGGTGCCACCTCGCGACCCGCCCGGGTGTCCACGCGGGGCACCGACAGCACGACCCTGCGTGCCCGACCGAGCGCGACCAGCGCATCGGGGCCCGGGTGGCTGCCCTCCACCAGCCCGAGCACGACCACCAGCTCGTGGGGATCATCGGAGAGGTGGTCGGGCTTCCCGATGAACACCCCCGTGCCCACCTCCCCCACGTCGAGGTGGTCGGGCCTGTCCTCGCGGCGAGTGGAGATGGGGATGCTGCCCCAGTGCGGCACAGCCGCTGCCGTGAGGCGCTCGTGGAGCAGCAGGAGGTAGGGGCTCGCCGCGCTGGAGACGGCGGCGATGCCACCAGGCGTGGCCCCCTGGGAGAGGGCTGCTCGGATGGCGCGCACCGCCTCTCGCACCTCCTCTTCGGGATCTGGTGCCCGAACGAAGGTCCAGGGCGACGGCACGGCCTCCATGAGCGAACAGTACCGAGGGGGTGTGACGGCCACGGCGACCATCCGAAGGGGGACGGGCCGGAGGGGGACGGGCCGGAGGGGGGCGGGCCAAAGGAGGGCGGGCGCCGAGCCGGCCGCACACGGGTGGCCGGCGGCACCCGTCCCCGGTGCGAGACTCACGCCATGGCGAAGCGCAGGTCGTGGTGGTGGAAGCTGGCGCTCGCCCTTGTGGCGGTGGCATTGATCGCGGCCGGAGTGGTTGTGTTCGTCCGCTCGCGAGGCCCCTCGCCCTCGCTGGAGGAGTTCTGCTCGCGCATGGCCCTGGCCCAAGAGCTCGATACGAGCTTCGCCCGGCTCGACGTGGACGAGATCGAACGCCAGGTGGGATCGCTGCGGGCCGCCTCGAGGGTCGCGCCCGCAGAGATCGCCCCCCAGGTGCGAGAGGTGCTCGCGCTCACCGAGGTGGTGGCCGCCGCCGTTGCAAACAATCCCGCCGAGCCGGCGGCGGCGGTCAGCCAGGCCTTGCGCGACCGGCGAGAGCAGCTACCGGCGGTGGCCGAGGCGGGCCAGGCCGTGGAGAGCTACACCGCCGCCAACTGCGGCATCCAGCTCGGCTCCTAGGAGCCGCACCGAGGCCGACCCGTGCGGGCGGGGGGACTCGAACCCCCACGTCACTGGGACACTGGGACCTAAACCCAGCGCGTCTGCCAATTCCGCCACGCCCGCGTGGAACGGGGGCCACGGTACCCTTTCCCCACTGATTCGACCGAGGAGATGCGATGCCAGCCAACCTGCCAGCCCCCGTCGCCCAGGGCCCGTTGAACGAGCCCAACCAGGAGATCTTCCGGATGCTTCTGCGGGAGCGCATCGTGGTGCTCGGCAGCGAGGTGAACGACCAGGTGGCCAACC
>CAYNQN010000003.1:0-3853 GCA_964399375.1 uncultured Rhabdothermincola sp.
CTGGGCTGGCCGTGACGATGTAGCCCGTGATGGGGCTTCCACCGTCGTTGGCCGGAGGGGTCCATGACACATGGGCCATGAGAGGCCCTGGCTCTGCTGAGACTCCGGTCGGAGCCCCTGGTGCGGTGGCACCTCCCTGGACAGTTGTCACTGCCTGGGTGGCGTTGTCCACCGTGCAGGACAGGTTCACGTAGATGTGAGTGTCCGGGATGATCGGCGTCGGAGGCACGTGGATCGTGAGAACGAGCGGGCTGCGCATCGAATAGAAGATGTCTTGGTCCGCGCTCACGTTGACCATGCCTGAGGTCTCAAGGCTGATCTCAGCGGTGATGTCGGTGATCGTGTAGCTGTCGGGGAACTCCCAGAGCTGCTCTGAACCACCGCTTGCCACCATCGCAAGGTCCATGTCTTCGAGGTAGAGGGTCTCTGCTTCGGCGTCGACAGCCAGCTGCACGAGGTTCTCGGGCAGGGTCACCGACCAGGTGAAGCTCACGTTTCCAGATCCACCGTTGGTGAGGGTCTCTGGGACGTTTGCCGTCAGTTGTGTCGGCAGCTCGAGGATCCCGTCTGGAGGAGCAACGAGTTGCTTCATGAGCCCGATGGAGACGTCGTCTACTCCCTGGCAGACGAACACCGGGTTCACGAAGTCGGTGTTGATCTCGTAGTCCTGCGCTGGTGAAGCTGAGCCCTCGTAGGCCTCTGGGTCATCTGGGTCGAAGGCAGCAGCCAGAGAGTGAGTTCCCGGAGCAAGCGAATCCACGACCACCTCGGCCTGACCACCGTTGACAGCGACGGGCCCTGCGATGACGGTGTCACCATCGAGGAAGCTCACCGTTCCCGTGGCACTGCTCGGATCGATGGTTGCCGTGAGCGTGACCGGCGATCCGACGACCGCCGAGCCTGCTGGTGAGATCTCCAGCGTGGTGCCGGTCTCCACGGGGCCGATCGGTGCAGCGTCGATGACGTAGAACACCGACTCGGACCCAGACGGCCCGAAGGCGAACTCGTCCGTGGGAACGAACTGTGCGAACAGCTCGTGCTCGCCAATCGCCAAGCTATCCACGACCAGCGTGGCAACACCGTCGACCACTGGAGCCAAACCAAGAAGCTCCTCGGCGCCTTCGTCACCGAAGGTGACGCTGCCCACGGCATCGGCGGGTGTGACGGTCGCTGTGAGGGTCACCTCGGCACCCTCATAAGCCCGGGTCTCGGGTGAGACAGCGAGCGTTGTGGTCGTCTCCTCGCCGGCTGGGACCACCGTATGAGTCACTGGTGCCGAAGTGGAGCCAGCCGACGCGGTTGGGGCACCGGGGACGAACTTGGCCGTCAGGGAGTGGTTGCCCAGACCCAGATCCCAGGTGTTGAAGAGGGCGGTCGAGTCCACCATCGTCGCTGAGCCAAGGAGATCGGCGCCATCGAAGAACTCAACCGTTCCCCAACCCCCGCCGACAGGCCCGACGTCTGCCGTCAGGGTAACGACCTCTCCCAAGGGTGAGGTGAGGTCGGGAGTCACCGAAAGCGTCGTGGTCGTGGTTTGGGGTGATCCAGCCGCAACCACCCTTTGAGTGACGCGAGGCGACGTAGAAGCGGCATAGGCATTGGCATCAGTCGGAGTGAACTCGCCCCATACCTCATAGGTACCCGCCGCCAACGAAGCCGTGGGCGCTGCGTTGGTCGCTCGGGCCAGGCCCCGGCCACTGGTTCCAGTGGTGACGTTGACGTTGGCCGTAGCCAAGGTTGTGACGGCGTGGGTGTCCGTGTTCTCGGCCTTGTACTGAACCGTGCCTGGGGCCGGATAGCTGACGTAGCCATCCATGCGGGCCCAAGCCGTCCCCATGACAGCCGGTCCAGTATTGTAGATGTTAGTACTACCACTTGGAATTAGGTAGATGATATTGGTGGATGTTGGCACCGGAGCTGGGGGCGGCGGAGTGATCACCTCATAGTCGAATGTTATAGGTATCGAAGTGAGACCTCGGTTGGCGTTGCCGGACGGGTACGACGAGATGCCCGCGTTCAACGCATCCCACCAGATCTGCACCTGGTGAACGCCCACCTCCGAGCTGTACTCGGCAGCGTCCAAGGTCAAACGGACGAACCCCGGGATCGACGAGTTGACCGGAGCGGAGAGGGCGAGTGCGCCCTCTGGGTACTGGCCGACCAGCCAAGTTCCATTCCCGAGATCGGGCACAAAAGCCGCCGGATCGACACGAAGTTCGAAATAGACGTCCGTCCCCTGGATGACCTTGCCCGTACCCTGGGTGCTCTCGTTCATCAGGTGGATAGGGATGCTGGTCGTCTCTCCCACCACTCGATGGTCTCGGGCTGCCGAGCTCGAAGCCTCCCACCACCAGGCGGAGGTCACATCTGGTACGAAATCGGCTCGCAGCCGGTGATCGCCGGGCGCGAGGGCGATCTGGAAGGTGAGCTGGCCATCACTGGACGAGTTGACAGGGATCCCTCCGCTACTGAAACCCGTCGTCACCACCTGTTGTCGCGTCGAATCAGCCTCGATCTCGTCGAAGAGCTTGAGAGATCCCGTCATGGGTGCCGGGTTAGAACTGACGGCGGTGTCAGGTGCCGGATCCAAAGTCACCATGACGGTCGCGGGCTGGCCAGTTGCAACCTGCTCCGGCACGTCCAGGTCGACGGATACCGTCTTCTTGGGCAGCGCCGGCCAGACGGCGAACTGATTCACGGGCGTGCCGATGGCGGACGTGGCGTAAACGTTCTTGTTGGCGTTAGAGGGGACAAAGCGGGCCTGCAGCTGCAGCGTCCCCTGCGGCAGTGGCAAGTTCCCAGCCACAAAGGTGCTCCCGCTGGTAGGCGCCGAATAGGTTGCCGTCTTGCTGGTCTGGGTGCCGCTGGGGGTACTAGCGGCAACGACGCCGATGAGCGTGTTGCCGTCGTAGAACTCGATGTTCCCGGGCGTAGAGGCCAAGGTCCCACCGTCCACGCGCGTCACGGTGGCACTGAGCGACACGGGCTGACCGTAGAAGGCCCCACCCGACGGCGAGGCAGTGACGATCGAGGTCGTGGTGAGAGGGGCAACACCAGGCACAGTGGACCCGGTGAGGGTGATGGCCGTCGCTCCCCCGCCGATGCGGGAGCTCAGCGTGGAGGCGAGCGAAGACCCCGTGGCGGTCGTGCACGAGCCTGCCGAAGCGGCGGGGATGAAGAAGTCAGCACCCTCCAGGGTGAGCGTGCCGACCGTGCCGGCTCGCGTGCCGCTGAAGTGCACATCGAAGGGACCGAGCACGCAGGTCGAGCCCAGGTCCTGTTCCCCCGACCCCAGATTGGCCGAGGTGACCTGAAACACGAAGCTGGCATCGAGGAACGAGGCTGCGTCCGATCCCGCGGCGATCTGGCCCGTGGATACACCTTCCACCTGTGCCAGCCATCCCGTTACGGTGCCGCCAGATACGGCATAGGTAGCCGAGAGCGGCTCGATGATGCCGCCCAGGTCCTGGGTGCCGTCGGGGTTGGTGCCAAAGGACGAGTTGATGGTCCACGTCGAGGGCACGGTGCCCAGAGTGGTTCCGTTGAGGGCCACCGTTCCGCCGAGGGGTCGGCCGGTGGTGGGAGACGAGGTGGAAATGGTGGTGGCGTAGCCAGCGGTGAGGGGCGTCGAGCCCACAGCAGGGAAGTACGTGACGTCACCGGCATACTCGGCCCGCAACAGGTGGCCTCCCCAGTCGGCGGTCACCTCGAAGCTCGCCATACCGCCCGACAGGGCCTGGGCCCCGATCAGGATTCCGTCGTCGTAGAGGCGGACGATACCGCTGGGTGTTCCGCCGTCCGAGATCGGGGCCACGGCAACAGCCACGGTCGCGGGTCCTGATATGGCCGTGGC
>CAYNQN010000003.1:3953-14258 GCA_964399375.1 uncultured Rhabdothermincola sp.
TCAGCGAGGTGGTGGTCGGCAGGCTCTGCCCGCCACCACCGATGGTCGTCTGGAACAACAGGGGTGAAGCCACGTCGCCGGTTGGCCAGCAGTAGACCTCGGCCATGGCCGACGAGCTGGCCTGGAACACATAGCCCGAACTCGGCTCGTCGGTACCGGAGAAGCGGGAGGAGATGTTGGAGCCCAAGGTCCCAGTGGCCTTCAGCACCACGTCGACGGCTGGAAGCTGAAATGGCGTGGAAAGATCCGGGTTGATCGCGTTCTTGGGCACCTGGGGCACGGTCATGATGATCCGGGCCGGCTCGTAGGGGGTGGTCCACTTGGTGGCGAACGACGGTGGCGTGGAGCCGACGGCAACAGTCGGCGTCCCGGAGAGGCCAAAGCCTGAACCAGGAACGATGGAGACCGACTGGAGCTCGGCGTTAGACGGTAGGTTGTACATGAAGTTGATGTTCTGCAGCCAGTTCACCGGGACCATACCGATGAGGCTGTCCTTGCTGTCAGGGAAAGAGGAAGCGACCGGGGCTATCCGAACCGTAAACTCTTCATCTGGACTTACTTGAGCAGGTGCCGTGGTCTCGATGGAAATGGTGTTGGTCTCCGGCTGACGCACGCCTGCGGCATAGCCAGCACAGTCAGTGGACCAGCTTGCGGTGGTCGTCACGCCCTCAGGGGTCTCCTGGGCGCCGGCCACCGACGGCGGCGGTACTGCCAGCGCCAGCAGCGAGCCGACCATGGCCAGCACCAAGAGCGCGACCGTGACAGCACGCCACCTCTTCACGTGCACAGACGCGGCCGCGCCGCGCGCACCTCTACCGAACGACTTACTCATGGAACCCCCCTGTTGACTGAACTGAACTGACTGATCGAGAACTGAACTGATCGAAGAGAACCTGAATGGCCTACGAGTGCTCGGCCGCCTCCACGCGGTGGCGCTCGCTTGCCACCTGCGAGCGCAGGGCGGTGATGGCCGGGCGGTCGTAGTCGGAAGCCCGGTAGGCGATGGAGATGGGCACCACCCAGCCGGGCAGCTCCACCGACACCTCCACCAGGCGCCCGTCGGCGAGCGCCTCGGCCACCGACGAGCGAGGAGCGATGCGCGGCCCCTCCGCCTCGCCGTCGGCACCGGAGTGGCCGTTGCCGTTGGCCGTACCCGTCTCGCCGAGGCTCACGCCCACGGCGAGCCCGTTGAGCTCGCTGGGCGACACCGCCTCCTGGCGCCGGGCCAGCGGGTGATCCGGCGGGACCACCCACACCACTGGGTCGTCGAAGAGCACGCCGATCACGAGCGACGAGGCGGCCTCGTCGCCGTCGCTGAACACGCCGATACCGGCATCCACAGCTCCGTTGGAGACGGATGTCAGAACGGCAGTCGCATCGTCGTCGAGGGAGATGTCTCTCTTGATCTCGCCGTTCTCGAGGAGCGGCAGCACCACGCTGGCCACGCTGCGCTGCACCCGGACCCGGACGAGGTCCTCGGTGTCGATGGCTGTGAGCGCCTCGTCGATCAGGCCAACGGCTTGGTGCGCGTATGGCAACAGGCGGAACCCAGCATTGGAAGGTTGCATGCCATGGGGCAGCCGGAGGAACAGCTCCACGCCGACGCGGCTCTCCAGACGCCTGATGCGCTCAGACACCGATTGCTGCGTAACACCTAGACGGCTAGCAGCCTTAGACACGGACCTCTCGGACGAGACCAGCAAGAAAGTTCGCAGGTCATCGATGCTTAGAGCCATCTGCACCGCCCCCACATCTCTGGGTTGAAGAGCGACATGTAAACTACGTAGCTACACCGTAGCAAACGATTGACTCACATACTAGTGCAGTTTTGAAACAAATTTTCTGGGTCTAGTGAAACAGGGGGTCTTTGGACCGCTCAACCCCGGTCCCACTGCCTCCCGTACCCGTGGAGACGGTCCCGTAAAGGCAGGTAGACCCACATTTCCTGCCGGTGGACGCGAAGAGGGGAGCCCTCGAAGGAGGACTCCCCTCTTCTGCGTCGCGTGAGGGCGCCGGGCGCCCCGATGTCAGTCCTCGGTTGGGGGTGCCACCGTGGTCGTGGTGGACGGAGCCTCCGTGGTGGTGGTGGAAGGGGCGACGGTCGTGGTCGTCGACGGGGCTTCCGTGGTGGTGGTCGAGGGAGCGGCGGACTCATCCGTGGAGGTGGAGGCACCGGCCGAGCTGCCGGCACCCTCAAGCACCGCCTCGCCGATGGCGACGATGGAGTTGTTGTCGTTGCCCGAGATGTGGACGTTCACCACCGGACCGGCCACGTTCACGTTCCACCACTGCTGGCCGATGTCGCCGAAGCCACCGTCGTTGAACTGGGCATCGGTGATCTCGCCGCTGTTGGTGGCGAAGTTGCCCTGCTCCACGTAGCCCTCACGCTGACCGCTCTGGGTGTCGACATCCTGGGCGGGCGGGGCCACGACGACGTCGCAGCCGTCACCGGTGGCGTCGAGCGTGAGCGGCACCGACTCCGAGGTGGCGGCTCCGGCGCTGCCGAAGGGCACGTCCATGTAGGCGACGAGAGCGACGGCTGGAAGGGCCATGGCGAACGTGAGCAGGAGCAGGTACTTCGTCTTGGAGATTGTCATCGGATCCCTCCGGTTTCGAGGGCGTCCCACGACGCCCCATGCGTTCCAGAGGCTAGTTCGACAACCTTCAGCCCAGCGGTTTCAGCGCCGGCCCCGACCGAGCCGGCCGCCCGCCTCGCTCCACCCAGGGTCTGGCCCTCAGCTCGCTGGTTCGAGCACCACCAAGGGGATCTCGCGGTCGGTTCCCGCCTGGTACTTGTCGTAGTCGGGCCAGACGCTCACAGCGCGGCCCCACCACTCGGCCTTCTCGTCGCCAGTGGCCGTGTGGGCGGTGTAGTCACGCACGACTTCGCCGTCCTGCAAGCTCACCTCTGTGGGGTTCGCCTCGAGGTTGAAGTACCAGACGGGGTTCTGGGGGGCGCCTCCCATGGAGGCGATGACCGCGTAGCGCTCGCCGTCGGTGACCCTCATGAGCGGGGTCTTGCGCACCTTGCCGGTCTTGCGGCCCTTGGTGGTGAGGATGATGCAGGGCTGGCCCTCCATCGTCCCGCCCTCACGCCCGCCGGTCTCCTCGTAGAGGCGCACCTGCTCTGAGACCGGCTCCCAGGGGCTGGGTTCGTACTCACCTTCTACCGGCATGTCACCCTCCTTATCGCTGTGATCGTTCGTTGTCTTCCTACACCGCATCCAGCTCGCTGCGCCCGCCGGTGGCCCACCAGCTGGCAGTGAGCTTGAGGCCCGGCACAGAGACACGCGGGACCAGCTCCTCGTAGGTGCGCTTGTAGCCGGTGGCACCGATGAGCCAGCGATCGCCCACCTTGCGGTACTCGTCGCCGTAGAACGCAGCGCCGCGGATGGTGAGGTCCCAGTCGGTCATCACCACCACGTCATCCATGGCCCAGACGCCCACGGCGGTCGTGGGGCCGGTGAGGTCGATCTCGGGGTGGTGCACCCGGTGGGCCGAGTGGAAGGTCTCGGCACCCATGGCCCCGCGCAGGAACTCGACTATGGCCTCTCGTCCCTCGAAGTGGTACTTGCCCCCGCTGTAGTCGGCGACGCAATCCTCGGTGAGCACCTCGTCGAGCTCGTCCCACAATTTCTGATCCAAGCAGCGCAAGTAGCGGTACTTCACCCGCTTGATCGCCTCGATCTCGACGAGGTCGGCTAGATCCACGCGGCCACCCTATGTTCCGCCGGCGGGTCCTGCCGGGCCGGCGCTGCCCACCTCGTCAATCGCCGGTCGGTCGAAGAGCCTGGGCGACACCCGCGCCAACCTCAAGCGGATCAGTACCGCGGAGGATCTTTCTTCTTAGATGGTGGCCGTCGGGAGAGGCGAGGAGGGCTTCGAGGGTGATCTCGTCGCTGCCGGGATGGACGGTGGCGTAGGCCCCGGCGGGCAGGTCGCAGTCGCCCTCCAACTCGGCGAGGTAGGCGCGCTCGGCGTCGACGGCAAGGCGGCTGGGAGCGTGCTCGACGCGAGAGAGCAGATCGACCAGATCCACGTCGTCTGCCCGGCACTCCACCGCAAGTGCTCCCTGGCCCACCTGGGGGAGCATCACCGAGGGCTCCAGCACCTCGTGGGGTGTTCCCGAGAGGTCGACGCTCAACCGCTCGATGGCCGCAGCCGCCATCACGATGGCGCCCCCCGGGGGGATGCGCTCCAGCCGGGTGCCGATGTTGCCCCTCAGCTCTGCGAAGGTGAGGTCGGGTCGCAGCCAGGCGAGCTGTGCGCGGCGCCGGACGGATCCCGTGGCCACCGTGGCCCCCGGAGCGAGGGACTCGAGCGTGGCCCCCACCAGCACGTCACGAGGGTCGCCGCGCTGCGGCACGGAGGCGAGAACCAGGCCTGCAGGGGTGACCGAGGGGAGGTCCTTGGCGGAGTGGACCGCCAGGTCGGCCCGCCCGTCGAGCACGGCCCGCTGCACGGCCTTGGTGAACACCCCCTTGCCCCCCATCTTCCACACCGGCTCCTGGGCGCGCTCGTCGCCCTCGGTGGAGATCCCCACCAGCTCGTAGGGCCCCGCGCCCGCTGCATCGGGGAGCCCGGCCAGGAGGGCCCCCACGTGCTCGGCCTGCCAGCGCGCCAGGGCGCTCGTGCGGCTCGCCACCCGCAGCTGCCGCATGGCCATGGACTCGGGAAGTCAGACCCAGAGCTCGGAGAGCTCTCGGGCCGAGTCGGCCGAGCGCCGAACCTCTTCGTCGACGATCGCCTCCACCGCCTTCATCTCACGAAGCTGGTCGTCCGTGGTGGTCGCGAACGCTGCGAGGTCGTCCATGTCGAGGAGGGTGACCCCCGGCAGCTCGGCTCCGGAGATGGCCACGTCGCGCGGGACGGCCAGATCGACGATCAGCAGCCCGCGGCCGGCCCTGGAAGCCATGGCGCCGACCAGGTGGTGGTGCTCCACCACCAGCGACTTGGCTCCGGTGCTCGTGAAGAGCAGGTCGACCTCGCCCAGGGCGCCCGCCAGGTCGGCAAGATCCGTGGCTCGGCCACCGGCACGCCTGGCCAACCTGCGAGCGGTCTCCAGCGTGCGATTGGCCACCCGCACCTCGGCGATGTCGTCGGGGCCCTCGACCAACGAGGCGACGATGCCTTCGGCCACCTCGCCGGCCCCGATCACCAGCACCTCTGTGCCGTCGAGCGAGCCCAGGCGATCCCGGGCCATCGCCACGGCATCGGAAGCCATGGATCGCGCCGAGCTCCCGATGGCCGTCTCGGTGCGCGCTCGCTTACCCACCCCGACCGCCTGGTCGAAGACCTGGTCGATCAAGGAGCCGGTAGCGCCTTCCTGCCTGGCCATCTCCCACGATCGGCGCAGCTGGGCCAGCACGGCGTCTTCGCCGATCACGGCGGAGTCGATCCCCGAAGCCACCCGGAAGAGGTGGCGAAGGGCCTCTTCGCCCTGGCGGAAGTACAGGTACTCGCTGAACTCCTCGACGGGCAGGGATGAGAGGTCCACGAGGAAGTCGCAGACATCGCGGTGGGCAGACTCCACCTCACCCGCCACGGCGTAGATCTCCAGCCGGTTGCAGGTGGAGAGCACCACCGCCTCGGTCACATTGGAGCGGGAGGCCACGTCACAGACGGCCTTGGGCAGATCGGCTCTCGTCACCGTCATGCGCTCGAGGAGGTCGAGCGGGACGGTGCGGTGGTTCAGCCCGATGACGACGACAGACACGCCTGGAGGCGCTCCTTGGCTTCGGCGAGGCGTCCCTCGCGTATGAGCTCCAGCACTCCTGAGTCGAGGGCCTCCTGCCAGTGTAAGGGCTCGACCCTGCGCCCCTCCGCTCGCAGCCTGGCCCTTTCCTCGGCTGCCATCTCCACGAGCACGCCGTACTCGGGGCCGATCACGCCTTCGAAGCGGCCACGGAGCCAGCGCGTCGCCGCCGGGCTGGCTCCGCCGGTGGAGAACGTGACCAGCAGCGGGCCTCGCCGGATGCGCCCCGGGAGCATGGCCGTGCAGTTCTCGGGGTCGTCCGCGCTGTTCACCCACACCCCCGCGCTCTCGCAATCGATGTGCACCGCCCGGCTCACCGAGGCGTCGTCGGTGGCCGTGACCACGAACCGGTAGCCCTCTGCCGCCTCACGCGATCGATACGGGCGCTGCTCCCAGGTGAGCGGGAGCTGCTTGATGTCGTCTCCCACCTCGGGGGCGACGACGTGCACCACGGCGCCGCAGGCCAGCAACTCGGCCGCCTTCGAAGCGGCCACCGGCCCTCCGCCCACCACGAGGCAGCGCCGGCCCTCGACCACCAGGTTGACCGGGTAGAGGCGAGGGCGATCCATGGCGGTGCCGGTCAGCTCTCCGGTGGGCCGCCGGCCTTGGCAGCAGGGGCGGACTCCTGGGCCCTCCGGCCGTTCTCGCGGTAGAAGCCCAATATCTGCAGCTCCACCGCCAGGTCGACCTTGCGGAGGAAGGCGCCGGGCGGGACGGTGATGACGGCGGGTGCGAAGTTGAGGATGGAGGTGACGCCGGCGTCCACCAGGCGATCGGCCACGTCCTGGGCCACCCCGGCCGGGGTGGCCACCAACCCGATGGCGATCCCGTGGTCGGCCACCACCTGCGGGAGGTCGTCGAGGTGCCGGATCTCCAGGCCGCTCACCACCTTGCCCACCTTCGACCGGTCGGCGTCGACCAGGGCGGCCACCGGGAAGCCACGCTCGCCGAAGCCGCCGTAGTTGGCGAGGGCGGCGCCCAGGTTCCCCACGCCCACGATGACCACCGGCGAGTCGTGGGTGAGGCCCAGCTCCCGGCGCATCTGGAACACCAGGTACTGCACCTCGTAGCCGACGCCCCTGGTGCCGTACGAGCCCAGGTACGAGAGGTCCTTGCGGACCTTGGCAGCGTTGACGCCGGCCAGCTCGGCCAGGCGCTCCGAGGAGACGGTTGCCTCAGCGTCGTCGCCGAGGGTCAGCAGGCACCGGAGGTACAGGGGCAGCCTCGCCACCGTCGCCTCCGGGATCCGACGGCCTCCCTTGCCCATAACCGCAGAGTAATTGGCTGGTGAAACCCTTCACAATGTGACTCTGCGCTGACTCCGCATGCGTCGCCAGCGCCGCCTCCGGCGATCTGGGTGTCATCGGTGCAGCTGCTCCGCGAAGCTGCGCAGCCTCACGAGGGCTCTAAGGGTTTCGTCGGTGCAGCTGCTCCGCGAAGCTGCGCAGCACTGGGCAGATCTAGCGGGCGAGCACGAACAGCTGGAGGAAGCCGGCTCCCAGGATCAGGGCCAGCAGCACCGCCAGCGTTATCAGGGTCCCAAGCCTCATCTGCCGTCTCCTCCGTCTCTGGGCTTCCTGTTGCGGATGCCGCTCAACTCCACACCGGTGGTGATCCCACCGTTGCCGCCACTGCCTCCCGAGCCGGCAGGACCGTCGCCATCGTCGTCGGGGAAGGCGGCGAGGCGCACCTCGCTGCCCACCGCCACGCCCAGCTCGGTGGCCGCCGCCCGGCGGTCGACGGCGATGGACACCAGCCCGTAGGAGTCGATCACCAGGCCCACCTCGTTGGTGCGCACCTGCGAGTAGGTGCTGGCCCGGTGAGCGGTGCGCACCTCCTCGCCGAAGCGGAGGCGAACCGGGTCGCCCAGCTCGTCGAGCTGGTCGGGATCCACGTTGAGCTGGGCGTTGCCGAAGCGGTCCACCCAGAGCACCTCGGCCACCAGCTCGCCCTCCTCCTCGTAGTTCACCGGGAGGAGGCCCGGCAGGAGCGTCACGGGGTCGATGGGCGGGCCCAGCTCGCCCATGTCGACCCCGTTGCAGAGGTGCGCAGCGGCGGGGGCGAACACGTCGCGGCCCGCGAACGTGGGGCCCGGAGAGGGGAGCTGCATGTCGAGGTTGGTCAGCTCGACGGCCCTGGTGGCTCCGCCGCACATGGCTACGGCCGAGGCGAGCAGGCCGTTGTCGGGCCCCACGAGCACCGAAGCTCCACCGCCCACCTCCACGGCGACGCCCCGGCGCTCGGTGCCAACCCCGGGGTCGACCACCGCCAGCACCACCCCCGGCGCCATGTACTGGGCGCTGCGGGCGAGGACGAGGCCCCCTGCACGCACGTCGTACGGGTTGATGTCGTGAGTGAGGTCGATCACGGCCACGTCGGGGGCGATGCTGCGGATGACGGAGTGGACGACGCCCACGAACTCGTCGGCCAGCCCGTAGTCGGACATGAACGTGACGGTGTCGTAGCGAAGGGTCACGGGAGCTGAGTCATGGGAGCTGGGTCATGGGAGCTGGGTCATGGGAGCTGGTCACCGGGGCTGGGCCTGGCCCAGCTGGCGCGAGCGCTCGGTGGCTGCCTCCACGGCAGACAGCAGCGCTGCTCGCAGGGCCCCGATCTCCAGCTGGCGCAGGCCGGCGGCCGTGGTCCCCCCAGGGGAGGTGACCGCTGCTCGCAGGGCCGCCGCTGGCTCGCTGGAGTCCTGGAGGAGCTTGGCGCTCCCGAGGACGGTCTGGACCACCAGCACCTCTGCCACGTCCCGGGGCAGGCCCATGAGCACGCCGGCTTCCATGAGGCTCTCCACCACCAGGAAGATGTAGGCAGGACCCGAACCCGACAGACCGGTGACGGCGTCGATCTGGGCCTCCGTGACCTTCACGACCACCCCAACCGCGGAGAGGATCGACATCGCCCACTCCACGTCTTCGGGTGCGGCGCTGGCGCCCGGGGCGACCGCTGCCGCGCCCTCCCCCACCAGCGAGGGTGTGTTCGGCATCGCCCGGACGACGGCGACGCCTTTGCCCAGCGAGGCCTCGAGCCCCTGGGTGGGGACCCCTGCCGCAATCGACAGCACACGCTGGGCCCCGGCGAGGGCAAGCTGCTTGCAGGCCTCCCCCACGTCGTACGGCTTCACCGCCAACACGGCCCCCTCGCAGGGACCGGGCTCGGACAGCACCGCCACGCCGGGGAAGAGACCTTCCAGCTGGGCGCGACGCTCGTCCTTGCGGGCCACGACCGCCAGGTCGGCCGGCTGTGCCCAGCCCGCAGCCAAGAGGCCGCCGAGCAGGGCCTCTCCCATGCGGCCACCACCCATGATCTGGAGCCGAATCATGCGGCGACGCTACCTCGCGACTTCTCAGCCCTTGAAGCGGGTACGGAACCCGATGCGCATGGCGGGTCTGAAGCACTGCTCCACGTAGGCGTAGAGCGAGCCGAGGACTCGATCGAGGGAGGCCTCGTCGATCGTGTGCACCGGCAGCTCGCCGGCCAGGAACACGGCGTCTTCGACGCCGATGCTGAAGGCCATGCCGCCGAAGCGGGCGTTGCGCCTGAGCAGGTGCTCGTAGAGCTCGGCGGCGCTCTCCTCGGGGGCGGGCATGAAGTAGGTCTCGAAGTGCAGGTTGCGCTGCTGGAGCGTGTACCAGACGGTGAAGACGTCTTTCTCCTCGCCGAGGACCCGCACGTACCAGCGCCTCGCCACTCCCCCCGGGTCCACCTCCTTGTGCACCGCGGCCACCACGGGGTTCTCGTCCAGCTGCTCTGCCAGCCAGGCGTCGATCCTGGCCTCGGCTGCGGCCAGCTCTTCGGGGGTGGGAGGGCCCGGGTCCATCAGGCGCAGGTCACGGGAGCCCGCTCGGCCACGTCGGAGTAGATGCGACGGAGGCGGGCCGCTGTGGTCGACCACGTGTAGCCCTTGGCCCTCCTGGCGGCCGCCTCGCCCATCGCCGCCGCCAGCTCGGCATCACCGAGGACCGCGGAGAGGTGGCGGGCGAACGAGGCCGGCGAGCGATCGTCGACCAGCAGGCCGGTCGTACCGTTCTCGACGATGGTGGTGAGCCCGCCCACGGCGGAGGCCACCACGGGCTTGCCGCACGCCGCGGCCTCCAGAGCGACCAGGCCGAACGACTCCGACCTGCTGGTGACCAGGCACACGTCGGCAGCCCTGTAGAAGGTGGAGAGCAGGTGGTGGGGCTGGGGGGGGACGAAGCGGACCCTCTCGCCCAGGCCGGTGGCCTCCACCAGGGCGTGGGCCCTGGCCAGCTCCTCCCGGCCCTCCGGGCCACTGGGGCCGCCCACGACCACCAGGGTGGTGCGCTGGTCGGCCAGGGCGGCGACCGCCTCTATGGCCACGAGCAGGCCCTTGAGCGGCTGGATGCGACCCACGAACAGGACCACCGGCTCGTCGCCGAGGGCGACAGTCCCGCTCCCGGCCGCTCCGGCCAGGTTCCCGCTCCCGGCCGCTCCGGCCACCTTCCCGCTCCCGGCCGCTCCGGCCACCTTCCCGCTCCCGGCCGCTCCGGCCAGGGCCGCCCGAGCGCCGGCCCGGTCGCCCG
>CAYNQN010000003.1:14358-15596 GCA_964399375.1 uncultured Rhabdothermincola sp.
TTCCCGCTCCCGGCCGCTCCGGCCAGGGCCGCCCGAGCGCCGGCCCGGTCGCCCGGGGAGAAGAAGGCGTGGTCCACGCCGGGGGGGACGATCTCCACCCGCTCCGGGGGGGCTCCGTAGAGCTCGATGAGCTGGGCGGCCTCGGCGGTGCACGAGGCCAAGACCACATCGGAGCACCCGATGACCTCGGCCTCGGCGCGCGCCCGCCGGTCGGGCTCGGCGTCTCCCCCCTCTGCCTTCACCCGGGCCAGCGTGTGGAAGGTGGAGACCAGGGGGATGCCGAGCTGGTGCTTGAGGCGATGAGCTGCCAGACCAGAGAGCCAGTAGTTGGCGTGCAGGGCGGTGGTGCCGGGGCCACCGCCGGAGAGCTGGGCCTCCAGGAGCCGGGCGACGCCGTCGGCGTACTCGTCGACGAAGTCGACCAGCTGCTCCTTGGCCAGCTCGGGAGGGCCCGCATCCACGTGGTGCACCCGGAAGCCCGGCTCCACGTCGACCACGTCGGCCAGCTCGGGGTGCCAGCGCCGCACGTAGACATCGGTGCCGACGCCGGCCTGGGCGAGCGACCCCACCAGCTCTCGCACGTAGACGTTCATCCCACCGCTGTCGCCCGATCCGGGCTGTACCAGCGGGGAGGTGTGCAGCGACAAGACGGCCAACCTGGGCACAGCCCTCACCAACCCCTCTGGAGGGGCGGGGATTCCGATGAGGTCCTCGATGCGACGGCGACCCTCAATCGAGGAGGGTCTCCACGCTCGCCTCGCCGGTGCGGTAGCGCCGGGTCAGCTCGGCCTGGAGGGCGTCGATCTCGACGTGGAGGGCTCGCCGCCTCTCCGAGACCTTCCTCTCGAAGCCCTGCAACCGCATGGCCAGCTCTGAGAGCTCCCCCTCGCCGAGCTGGGTGACCGACTCCACGGGAGCCTCCTGGAGCATCTCGTCGAGCTCGCCGGCCAGCACCGGGTCGACCCTGGTGGGCTCGATCTGGAGCAACCTGCCACCGGATCCCCCCTCACCCCCGGCCAGGAGGTTGGGGAGGTCGTCGACGAGGCCGGCCAGGTCGCTGCCGGTGCCCGCACGGCGCCGCGACAGCTCGCTGCGGACGATGTCGAGGGGGCCCTGGACCGTTCGCCGCAGGTATGAGAGGCCGGTCTCCTCCTCGAGGTAGGCGGACCGGCGGCGGCGCAGCTCCTCGAGGGGCAGCAGCTGCAGGGAGGACCCGGGCTCCTGCGGTCCGGCGCCTT
>CAYNQN010000003.1:15696-39127 GCA_964399375.1 uncultured Rhabdothermincola sp.
CCCCACATCGCCCAGGCCCAGACGGGGGCCACGAGCAGGTAGGAGTCGAGGCGGCGGAGGGCCTGTGCCCGCGCATCGGCCCGGGGCAGCAGGGTGGAGCCGGTGAAGCGGCCGAGGGGGGCCAGCACCGCCACCAGGCCCCCGAACACCCAGGCCGAGTCGTTGTCGAACGGGGCGAACTGCACCACCGCCAGCCCGAAGGTGAGCACCAGCACAGCCGCGATGCCCGCCACCGGCCCCACCACCGGGTTGGCCGATCCCGTGCCCATCAGGTAGTCGCCCACCTCGAAGGCCGACACCAGCACGATCATCACCGCCAGGGCGGTGGTGCTGGTGCGGCCCAGGATGACGGCCGAGGAGCCGGCGAGGCCCACGAAGAACCCGCAGCGAACCGTGAGGCCGGCGATGGCGAGCGATGGTTGGCGGGTCCGCCCGGCCGCCTTCTCCACGACTGCGGCGAGGATCGACGCTGCGACCATGCCCAGGGCGATCGCTCCCGCCAGGGCCGTGCCGGCAGCCGCCCCCAGCGGCATGAGCCCCGCACCCAGCCCGGCAACGAGTCTGCTGGGTCGACGGCCACCCCTGCGCCAGGCGGCAGCCGCCTGGAGGGCCGCCACGGCGGCGGCGGCGGCGAACAGGGCGGCGAGCGCCCAGCCTCCGAGGAAGGTCGCCCCGATCGCCAGGGCGAACCAGGCGACACCGAGGCGCACCTTGGGCCCATCAGTGTCGTAGGCGCTGACCAGGCGATCCACCCACGCAAAGGCCCCGGGATCGGCTGCGCGCGCCGAAGCAGTTGGAGTGCGGATCGACACCGGGCGATGGTACTTGCCGGGTAGCGTTCGGCCCGTGACTCGGATGCTCCTCGCACGCCATGCCCAGTCGGAGTGGAACGCCCAGGGACGCTGGCAGGGCCGTGCCGACCCGCCCCTGTCCGAGCTCGGAGTTGCCCAGGCGGCCAGTGCGGCGAACCGCCTGGGCCAGGTGGACGTGATCGTGGCCTCGCCCCTGCAGAGGGCGATGGTGACGGCCGAGATCATCGCCGAGCACACCGGCGTGGGCCCCGTGCAGGTGGACCCCGACCTCGCCGAGCGCGACGTGGGCGAGTGGTCGGGCCTCACCCGCGACGAGATCGAGCAGGGCTGGCCGGGCTACCTGGAGGAGCGCCGCCAGCCTCAAGGCTTCGAGGGCTCCGAGCTGGTGCTGGCGCGCCTCACAGCCGCCCTGGAGCGCATCGAGTCGGCCCACCGGGGGGCCGACGTGCTGGTGGTGACCCACGGCGGGCTCATCTACGTGCTGGAGGAGCACCACGAGGTGCCCTTCGACCGGATCCCCAACCTCGGGGCACGCTCCATCACCCACCATGGGAGCCACGTGGAGCTGGGCACGCGATTGGCCCTGCTCGACGAGCCGGTGGAGACCGTGCCTGCGGGGATGTAGCTCGCCCTCCTGATCCTGGCCGAGGCCCGACGGGGAGACTCGACGCGGAGGCTCGACGCGGAGGGCCCCAGGCCCGGGCAGGTCGGAGCCCTGATGTGGCTAGGCCGGGCGGCGGGCCACCAGCAGCACGTGGGGATGGGGGTAGCCGTGGTCGATCCGCTGGCCCGTGACGTCGAGGCCGTGGTCGCGCAGCTGGGCGACCAGCTCGGCCGGCTCGGCTATCGACACGCGCTCGCCTGCCGTGATGCCCAGCACCTTGGTGGAGATGGTCTCCTGGGCAACCGTGAGGCGGTACTTCCAGGCCGGTCGGTGGTCCATCTCCTTGATCACCAGCGCACCCCCGGGAGCCAAGGCCATGGCGCACTGGTCGAGCAGGAGGCGGCGGTCCGAGGCCTCCAACAGGTACAGCACGTCGTTCACCGCCACAGCGTCCCAGGACCCCGGCTTGAAGACGTCACCGTCGATGGGCCGGAACGAGAGGCGCTCGCCCGAGCCTCCCAGAGCCGCCGCAGCCTGCCTGGCGATGCGGATCTTGTGCTCGTCCACGTCGACGCCCACGATCCTGCGGTCCGGCGACTGCACGGCGAGGAAGGTTGCGAGCAATCCGTGCCCGCAGCCAACGTCCAGAACCTTTCCCGACGTGGGGACCTGTGCGGCGACCTGCTCGATGGGGCACGACCACCACCTGATCCGGACGTGGAGCCGGTCGCCCAAGGGTGCCGCTGAGTAGAGCGAGATGGCCTGGCGCGCGGCAGCGCTCTTAGGGCCCTTCATGGAGCGATCGAGAGGTCGCCGAAGGTCCCCAGGCGAAAGCCCATCTCCTCCACGGCCACCCGCATGGTCCGCGAGCACAGGGCTGCCAGCTCGTCACCCCAGCGGTAGCCCCCGCGGTCACGCCAGCAGTAGCGCAGAAGGTCGGGGTCTCCCGCCTCGCCGGGATGCGTGGCGATCTCGGCGCTGGGTGCTCCGGAGTCTCCGAACCGGTCGAGGGCGGCGATCATCGCCCCCAGCTCCAGGGCCCCGGCCTCGTCGAAGCCGGCCGAGTCCTGCGGGAAGCTCCAGCCCCTGCGGCGGGCGATCCGCTCCATCGACCGCGACAGCTGCCTCACCACCCGGGCCACCGGCCCTGAGCCCACCGAGCGGGTGATCCGCACCGCCTTGATGCCGTGCTGCTCACCGAGGTCGAGCACGATGTCGCGCACGGCCGGCCAGAGGTGCAGGTTCTGGTGGGTGTCGAGGTGATCCACCGCGATCCCCAGCGACGCCAGCAGCTCCAGCTGGGCTGCGAACTCGCGCCTCACGTCGTCGGGGTCTATGCGGCCGGCCGCCATCCTCGGGAGGAACTGGCGCCACGAGAGCCAGAGCTTCCCCCGCGCGTCCACGAGTGTGGGGATCTCGGAGCTGTCGAGGAGCGGCGGGTCCTCCCCCACGGCCGCCAGGTGAGCGCCCACGCCCAGCTCGGGGGCGTCGAGCAGCCACGAGGCCGTGCGCTCGAACCCGGGTGCGAGCGTGAGCACGGAGGTGGAGGTGACCACACCGTCGTTGTGCGCCTGGAGTATCGCCCTCGACACGCCCGTCGTGAGGCCGTAGTCGTCGGCGTTGACGATGAGGAGGGGGGCCTTGGTGGCGGCGGGGGCGGTCGAGGATGGGCTCATAGGCAGGTCCCCATCACACCGGCTCGCCCGGTAGCGAGCCGGGCCGTCGCACCGAGAGCGGCAGCGGAGCCAGGCCCTTCAGCTCCGAGCGCAGCTCGAGCATCTCCTGGACGATCTTGAGTATCACGGCGTTCGACGAGAGCGTGGAGACGCCCCGCGTGCGTGGGAAGTAGTCGACTCCGAACTGGATGATCTCGAAGCCCAGGCGCTGGGCGCGCACCAACAGCTCCACGTCGATGAAGGATCCCTCGCTGCGGAGGCTCGTGTGGTCCAGGACGTCTCGCCGGATGAGCTTGAAGGCAAAGTTCATGTCCCTCAGCCGCAGGCCGAAGACCAGCTGGATCAGCTGGTTGTAGACGTATGAGTACACCAGGCGGCGGGGGCCCTCGCCCGTGCGGTCGAAGCGGTAGGCGCTGACGATGTCGGCGTCGTAGATGCGCATGAGCCTGACGGCCTTGGCCAGCTCGGCCATGTCGAACGGCAGGTCGGCGTCGGTGTACAGCACGATCTCGCCGGTGGCGTTGGCGAAGCCGGTCTTGAGGGAGCCACCGAGCTTGCGGTTGGTCTCGTGGTGGATGACGCTCACGTTCGGGTGCTCGGCGGCGAGCTTGTCGGTTATCTCGGGGGTGTCGTCGGTGGAGGCGTCGTCGATGACCAGCACGTCGTAGGAGCCGATCTCGCCCTCCGCAACCAGCTCGTCGCCGGCCTCGAAGGTGGCCTTGACCGCCCGCTCGATGGTGTCCTGCTCGTTCCACGCAGGGAAGAACACGGTCAGGCTCTCGAAGCTGGGGGTCATCGCCTTCTCGGACATCCCCCCGCAATGTAGTGGCCACCGCCTGGGCATCCTGCGAACACCGCACCGACCGGCGTGCCCGTCACTGGGCTTGCCGCCATCAATGCGGCTGCTCCCGCTGCCGGGCACGAGCGGGCAGCTACCTTGGACGAGGGCCGCTAGCTCATCGGGTAGAGCAGGGGACTTTTAATCCCAAGGTGCCGGGTTCGAGACCCGGGCGGCCCACCACCAGCACGTTCACTGAATGTTCTTAGTCGTACAGCGCTCCAGCAGCGTGATACTCACTTTTCGAAGAGCCGTCAGGTGCCGCTCCGATCTAGTGTCACAGCGTCTAACTATGCTGCTGATTGTGGGAACTGAGCACAACAAGGAGCGCAAGCGAGCCATCATTGAGGTCGCTCCTCATGGCTGGGGAGTGGTCTCTGGTAAGAAGTCCGCCAAGTTCACAACCATGCACTGCATGTGCGGAAAACACCAGCTACGACTACATAGAACTCCGAGCAGCCCCGACTACTATCGTCGCAAGGCTGCCTACATGATCCGACTTTGCTCGATGTTGAGGAGGCGGTAGCCTTATGGCCATGTGGATGACTGGAACGGTTTCGATCCAGGCCACTCCGGAGACAGGTGCGACTTCAGAAGGTTTCGCCGCCAACGCCGACCACCTGATGGAGATTCTGCTCGAAGCAGTCGCCCTGGAATCCGACGTGGACGTCGCGGTGGCGAGCAACCTCGAGTCCCTTTGCTACGAGATCGCCGTCGACCTGAACGTGGAGTCCGAGGACGAAGCCAACCGCACCGTCCAGCGTTTGCTCGCTGCTGTCGAACGGGGCTTCGAGGGAGGCTTCGGCAAACCATCCGACGTCGCGGTCGCAGTGCTGGCCTAGCCGTCCGGCTTCAACGACTGTCCGGTAGCTACCGGACAACGGACACTGCGACCTGGGGCGAGAGCCGCGCCGTGTTCGCGGTCGCGCTCTCGACCACTGGGACCCCGCACGTCGTTCCGCACCGAGCACCCACGACGAGATGTAGGTGGTGCTTAGATGCCCTCGGCGACGCAGCGTTCGCAGACTCGCTGGGGAACGATGCCCAGGTGCATGCCCAGGGCGAAGATCTTGCAGCCGATGCAGAGGCCGAGCACCGCCTCGAGGGTCGCTGCGGCGGCAAGAGCGGCGACCACGATGCGCGCAGGACCCGGCAGTCCAGCCAGGAAGAGAGCACCCGCCGTGATGGAGAAGACGGCTCCGATGGCTTGGGCGAAGCGCTTGGGTGGCCCGGGCACCTGGCTCCCGCCCAGCCTCGGCGCCACCACCTTGGTGGCGAGCAGCGCCAGCGGGCTGTAGCGGGCTCCGGCCAGCACACGGGCCACGAACCCGTAGATGAGCACGACCACCAGCCAGCGAACGTCGAGGACAGCCACCAACAGGGCCATGATCGCCACGCCGGCGGCAACGGTGCGGGCGGCGTTCTCGTTGACCGTCTCGGGGAAGCCGATCCACCTAGCCATGAGCCCAGGATACCGTGAAACCCGACCCATGTAGTCGGGAATTGGGCCGGGAGCCTTGAGCCAGCCGGATGGGACGGGGCAAGGCTGCGTGGGTGAGAATGCTCCGATGCGGGTCACTGCGAAGGTCGACTACGCCATGAGGGCGGTGGTGGTGCTGGCCAACGCCGCCTCCGAGGGCGCCGAGCCCGTCAAGGGCGATGCCATCGCCGCCGCGCAGGAGATCCCGGGCAAGTACCTGGAGAACATCCTGGGCGAGCTGCGCCTCTCGGGCATCGTTCGCAGCCAGCGCGGCGCCGACGGCGGCTACCGCCTGGCGCGCCCTGCCGGGGAGATAAGCGTTGCCGACGTGATCCGCGCCGTGGAGGGCCCGCTGGCCAACGTGCGCGGCGAGGCACCCGAGGAGCTGAACTACCCGAACGACGTGGACTCGCTCCAGGAGGTGTGGATCGCCACCCGAGCAGCTCTGCGCTCGGTGCTGGAAGAGGTGAGCGTTAGCGAGATCGCTTCGGGGAAGCTCCCTCGCAAGCTGGAGAAGCTCGTGGAGCCGCAAGAGGCCTGGGAGCGTCCCTGGCTCAAGCACTGATCCGAGCGTCAGCGCGTCTGGACGAACCAGCGAGGCCGTTGAGCGTCAGGCGGTCACCAGCTCGTCGACCTCCGAAGGGGGACGGCCCTCGACCGCGACGGTCGTGGCGTTGGGGACGGTGCGGAGCCGCACGCTGGATCCCACGTCGATGTCGAGCGTGAGGAGCTGAGCGCGCGTGAGCGTGACCAGGACCACCTGGTCGCCGGTGGCGACCTGGACCCGCGCCTCGAACCCGACGCGGGCGATCCTGGTGACCTGGCCCTCTACGCCCTCGGGGGACTCCGGTGGGAGCAGCTCGATGTCGTGCGGGCGCACCAGCTCGCCTCCCAGCTGGGTGACCGGGCCCAGGAACCGCATGACGAAGTCGCCTGCCGGCTCGTCGTAGAGCTGGTCGGGCGATCCCACCTGCTCCACCCGGCCCTCGTTGATCACGACGATCTCGTCGGCGACCTCCAGAGCCTCCTCCTGGTCGTGGGTCACGAACACGGTGGTGACGTGGACCTCGTCGTGGAGGCGGCGAAGCCAGTCGCGCAGCTCCTTGCGTACCTTGGCATCGAGCGCGCCGAACGGCTCGTCGAGCAGGAGCACCTTGGGCTCCACGGCCAGGGCCCGGGCGAGGGCCATGCGCTGGCGCTGGCCTCCCGACAGCTGCGCGGGGCGGCGGTCGGCGAAGCTCTCGAGGTGCACGAGCTCGAGCAGCTCGCGCACCCGCCGGTCGATCTCCTTCTTGGGGAGGTGGCGGATCTTCAAGCCGAACGCCACGTTGCGGAACACCGACATGTGCTTGAACGCCGCGTAGTGCTGGAAGACGAAGCCCACGTTGCGATGCTGCGCGGGCAGGTCGGTGGAGTCGACCCCCTCGATCGTCACCGTGCCCTCGTCGGGGTGCTCGAGGCCGGCGATGATCCGCAGCAGGGTCGACTTGCCTCCACCGCTGGGGCCCAGCAGGGCGGTGAGGCCTCCGGTGGGGATGCTCAGCGAGACGTCGTCCAGCGCCACGAAGTCGCCGAAGCGCTTGCCGATGCCCTCGACCTGGATGCTCATCTGGATCCTTCCTCTGTGTTCCCTGCTCTTGCCTGCTGCTCAGGCAGGCCGCTGGGGCCTGGGTCGTTCATCCCTGCTCCTTCGGCCTGATGATGCTGACGATCACGATGCACACCACCGAGATGGCGACGAGCAGGAACGACACCGCGTAGGCGCCGGGCTTGTCGAAGTTGAGGTACTTCTCCTCCACCGCGAGGGTCGCCGTCCTGGTGACCCCGAGCACGTTGCCCGAGACGACCTTCACGGCGCCGAACTCGCCCAACGACCGGGCGAGCGTGAGGACCATCCCGTAGATGGTGGCCCACTTGATGGTGGGCAGGGTGATCCGCCAGAACCTCTGGAAGGCGTTGGCACCGAGGCTGCGGGCGGCCTGCTCCTGCTCCACGCCCACCTCTTCGAGGGTCGGGATGACCTCCCTCACCACGAGGGGGAGCGACACGAAGACGGTTGCCATGACGATCGCCGGCATCGCGTACATCACCTGGATCCCGGCGCCGTCCAGCGCGGGCCCGAACCAACCGGTGCGCGAGCTGTAGACGAGCACGAGCGAGAGGCCGACGACTATGGGCGAGACAGCGAGAGGAAGGTCGAGAAAGGCGCTCAGGGCTCTCTTGCCGGGGAACTCGTAGCGAACGATCAGGATCGAGATGGCCACCCCGAAGACGGTGTTGATCGCCACCGAGGCGAGCGCGGCGATCACCGTGAGGCGAAAGGCGTGCATCATCTGCGGGTCCTCGAAGAGCTCGGCGATGTCGGAGAGGCCGCTGCCGAGCGTGCGCTGGACGATGAGCAGCACGGGCCAACCCACGAGCAGGAACAGGTAGGCCATCACCACCAGTCGCAGCCCGTAGCGCACGAGGCGTGAGCGGCGGCGCAACCGGCGACTGGACGGGCCAGGAGCCCGGGTGGCGGTGATCTCTGGCTGACGGTCGAGCACGCTGGTGTCAGCCACGGTTGGCGAGCCTCCGCTGGATGAGGTCGAACACGACGATGACCACGAGGGATATGACGAGGAGGATGGTGGCCACCGACGCCGCCGCCACCAGGTTGTCGTTCTCGATGCTGGAGAGGATGCGGACGGAGGTGACCTCGGTCTGGAACGGGATGTTGCCCGAGAGCAGCACGAGCGACCCGTACTCCCCCACCGCCCTCGCGAACGAGAGCGTCGCCCCCGCCGCTATGGCCGGCACCAGCGCCGGCAGCACCACGCGCCGGAAGGTGGTGAACGACGACGCCCCCAGCGACCGGGCCGCCTCCTCGGCCTCCCTGTCGAGCTCGCCCAGCACCGGTTGCACCGTGCGAACCACGAACGGCAGCGTCACGAACAGGTACGCCACGAGCACCGCCCAGCGGTTGTTGGCGATGCTGATACCCACGGGGCCGCTGGGGCCGTAGAGGGAGAGGAGCACGAGCCCGGCGACGATCGTGGGCAGGGCGAAGGGTACGTCGATGAGCACCTCCAGGGCGCGCTTGCCGAAGAAGCTGTCGCGCACGAGCACCCAGGCGATGAGGGTCCCCATCACGATATTCACGAGGGTGACCACGAACGCGGTGCCCACCGTGAGCTGGATGGCCGACATCGTCTGCTCGTTGGTGATCGACGACCAGAAGCCGCTCCACCCGGCATCGGAGGCCGTGATCACCACGGCGCACAGCGGGATGAGGACGAGGAGGCTGAACCACATGACAGCCACCCCCAACCCCAAGCCCGAGGCCCACGTGAGGCGGCCCTCCAGGGCCCGCCGGCGACGGCGAGCCCTGGAGGGAGTGGACGAGCCCCTCACGGGGACCTGAGGCGTGGTGGCGGTCACTGGGCCTTGCCGCTGGCGGCGATGGCCTCGGTGACGATGCCGTTGGTCTCGTCGAAGAACTTCTTGGAGAGCGCACTCCAACTCTCGAAGTCCTTCTCCACGGTCAGCAGGTTCTTGACCGCGGGGTAGGGGTTGGACGGGTCGTTGGCCCCTTCGACCTCGCCGAAGTCGACCCCGTTGATGACCGGCCTGAAGCCCTTGAGCGCGAACTGGCGCTGGCCGTCGGCGCTGAGGACGAAGCCGAGCCACTCGGTGGCCTTGGGCGTGGCGTTGACGAGCACCGCTCCGGGGTTCTCGATGAGCAGCGTGGTGTCGGGGATTATGTAGTCGAACTCCTCACCGTTCTGGTGGGCGAGGATCGCCTCGTTCTCGTAGGCCATGAGCACGTCGCCCGTGCCTCCGAGGAAGGTGGTGGTGGCATCCCGGCCGCTGTTGGGCAGCGAGACGACGTTGGCGAAGAACTTGTCGAGGTACTCGTCGGCCTGCTGCTCAGTACCGCCGTTCTCCACGACCTGGCCCCACGCCGCCAGGGCGTTCCAGCGAGCCGCACCCGACGACGCTGGGTTGGGGGTCACGATCTCGACGCCGGGCTTGATCAGGTCGTCCCAGGTCCGGATGTTCTTGGGGTTCCCCTCGCGCACGGCGAACACGACGATCGACGACGAGACGACGCCCTTCGTAGGCCCGCTCTTCCAATCGGCCGCCACCAGCCCGGCGTCGACCAGACGGGTCACGTCGCTCTCCACCGATAGGTGCACGTAGTCCGCGGGCAGGCCTGCGACCACAGAACGGCTCTGGTCGCCGGAAGCCCCGTAGGAGGTGACGAACCGGACCCCTTCGCCTTCGGGGGTCTTGGCCCACTCGGCGGCTATGGCCTTGTTGGCCGCTTCGGGGACGGCGAACCCGACGATGTTGATCGTCTCGTCGCTGCCCGATCCTCCCGTACCGCCGGTGCTCGATTCGCTCCCCCCGCTGGAGCAGGCCGCGGCGAGCACCCCCAGCACAGCGAGGATCGCTACGAGGATGACGCCGGTACCGGTCCGGCTCCTAGCTGATCGCACTTCCCTACCTCCGTTCCGAGCGCCTGGGCGCTATTCCTGAGTAAGTCGGTCAGGAATATAGACAAGGTTCGGGGACAATTCCAATCATTCCCACCAATTTAATAGGAAAACGGCAGGAGGAGCTGGGCCGGCCCGATCCGTACGAGAGACAGAGGTGGGCTGGGTGAGGCTACGGAGAGGGAGTCGGTTCCGCGGAGCCCGGCTCGACGAAGGGGCAGGTGACCCCTGGTCGAGGCAGCTTCAAGGCGACCATGTAGGCCTCGCCGATCAAGTTGATGCACCGGCTGTCGAGGTTCCAGACGCCGTGCTGCGCACCGCCGTAGGTCGCCAGCAGGGATCCCGGCAGGAACTCGTTCATGTCCTGGCTCCACCGGTAGGGGGTGGCTGGATCGTGCTGCGAGCCGAAGAGCAGGACGGGCGGGAGCTCGGAAGCGGATGGCGACACGGCAGGTACCGGATCGGGAGCGAGGGGGAAGCCCGCGCACAGCGAGAGCGCCTGGGCCACGTACTCACCGAAGAGCGGGCCCTCCGAGACCATCTCGCCGGCTGTGGCCGACATGACCTCGACCGACGGCCGCTGCGGGTAGTCGAGGCAGTTCACCTGGACGAGGACCGTGCCGAGGGAGTCGGGCGCGCTCTGCAGCGTGACGGTGGCGGTGGGTCCGCCCAGGACCTGGTTGGCCATGGCCTGGATCTCCGAGGCGAGCATGGGCCAGAACGCCTCGGAGCTGATCAACGACATGATCCCCTGGGTGTAGAAGGTCTGGTTGCTCATGGCCACCGTCTCGCCGGTGAACCTGCTGACGACCTCAATGGGACCGGCCGCAAGGGTCTCGCTCACCTGGGCGAACGCCGGCGCCACCTCCGGGTAGACGCTGAGGAAGAAGTCGAACGCCCCGTCGAAGCTCCCTCCCTTCTCGGAGCTGAAGCTGAGCAGGGTGCCCTGCGGATCCACGTTCCCGTCCAGGATCATGGCCCTCACCCTGTTGGGGTAGCGCTGCGCGTAGACCTCTCCGATGCGAGTCCCGTAGGAGACGCCCCAGTAGTTGAGCTTGGCATCGCCGACGGCCGCCCTGAGCATGTCGAGGTCCTGCACCACCTGGTTCGTCCCGTAGTAGGGACCGGTGCGGGCGATGGCGAGCTGGCAGGCGGTCGACGAAGCCGCGGTGGGCTGCACGGCGCTACCGAAGTAGGCCTCCCAGTCGTCGGGGGTCGGGCTCGGGAGCTGGACGTGCGGGCAGGTTATGGAAGGCGAGCTCGCCGCCACGCCCCGAGGGTTGAACGCCACTATGTCGAACCGGGCCCGCAGCTCCTCGGAGAACTTGGGGACGTACCCGACGAGGAAGTCGAGCGCCGATACGCCCGGCCCGCCGGGGTTGACGAACATCGAGCCGATCCGCTCCTCAGGTGAGCCGTTGGCCGGGAGCTTCATCACGGCCAGGTGCATCTCGGGCCCGAAGGGGTCGGCGTGGTCGACCGGCACGGGGAACGAGGCGCACTCCAGCTCCTCGAAGCCCGCCGAGCACTGCCCCCAGTCGACGGCGGGGACCTCGGGATCCGCCGCCTCGGCAGGGGCTGGACCAGCCGGCCCGCCCAGAGCCGGCAGCAGGCCACCCACCACGGCGAGCAATCCGAGGACGGATGCGAGCGCGAGCCAGGCACGGCCACGCAGGGTCGGGACGAGGGAGCTCATCCTGCGAACCTCGGTGCCATCTCGTCGGACGGGTCGCCCGGCCCGCTCGAGCCTGGCCCGAACGTCTCGCTCAGCATGATCACGGCACCGGCTCCCTCGGCGGTGCACGTTGCCTCCAGGAGCTGCGCGTACACCTCGACGCCCTCGACCGTCACCGCTGTGCGTTGGAAGTAGGTGAAGGGGAAGGAGGGCACCCATCGGGGGCCGAACCAGATGTCGTCGTCGTACGGGACCTCGGTGGAGGTCGAGGCCGTGGACGTGATGCTCTCCTCGCCGAGATCGACGACCTGACCACCGCCGGCCACCTCGTAGGTGGACCTGACGACGGCGCCCTGGGGCAGCTCGACGACCAGGGAGCCCTGGAGGGACAGATCGGTGCCCCAGCAGTCGCCCACCAGCCCGGACAGGCGCACCAACGCGGTGCTCCCCTCCCCCTGCGCTGCAGCGGGAGCCAGCGCCGGCAGTCCTAGGGCGACGGCAGCGGCTGCGACGAAGCCGACGAGAGCGGCCGCGCGCCTGATCCGCCTCGCTTCGACCATCTCGAAAAGGTACTCGAAGCGAGGATGCACAAGGCCGCTGCGACGGCGTAGATGAGGGTGCCGTAGGCGAACGGCGCCACCGAACCGTCGTAGCTGACGTCGATGACAGCGCCGGCCAGCGCCCCGAGCGCCGTGTATGCGGTTCCGATGATGGCGGCCGCCATGCCTGCCACGTGGGGCAGCGGCGCCATGGCCTCCGAGTTGAGGCTTGGGACGAGCGCCATGATGGCCGGGAGGACCAGGGCGAGGAGCAACATGAAGGCCCACAGCGGTGGGTGCCCATCGGTGAGGGCGGCCAAGGCGGCGAGGGAGGCTGCTGCGAGCACCAGCAGGCCGGCCCCGACGCTCAGGACCCTCTGGGTGCCGAAGTTCATCACCAGGCGCCCGCTGATGAGCGAGCCCGCAGCCAACGCTGCGCCCAGGATGCCGAAGAGGAGCGGGAAGAGGTCGCCCTGGCCGAAGACCTCTTCGATGATGATCTGAGTGCTGCCCACGTAGCCCGTCATGATCCCGAAGAGGAAGGATCCGGCAACGCCGAGGAGCAAGGTGTTGCGGTTGCTCACCACCGCTCGCGCTGCTTCGAACATCACCGAGGGCCGGACCGAGCGGCGATGGGAGGGCGAGAGGGTCTCGGGGAGCCGGAAGGCCATCCAGATGCCGGCGGCCACCACACCGACGACGGGAGCCCAGAACACGATGCGCCACGGCCCCAGCGCCAGCAGCACCGTCCCGAGGGCTGGGGCAAACATGGGAACCAGGAGGAAGATGGCGAGGATCTGCGACATGATGCGCGCCATGTGGTTGCCCTCGTAGACGTCGCGCACCACGGCCAGCCCCAGCGAGCGCGGGCCCGCGGCCCCCAGGCCCCACACCACTCGGGCCACCACCACGCCGGCGAGATCGGGGGCGAGGGCCGCAGCGACAGCGCCGACGGCGTAGAGGACCAGGCCCACGTACATGAGCGGCTTTCGGCCGAAGCGATCGGAGAGGGGCCCGTAGAAGAGCTGGCCGAACCCGAGGCCGAGGAAGTACGAGGTGACCAGCCACGACACCTCGGTGGAGTCGGGCGAGAGGCCGAAGGCCTCGCGCATCTCCGGGAAGGCCGGGAGGATCAGGTCGATCGACGCCGCGCCCAGGGCCAGGCAGACCGCGAGGATCGCGACGAGCTCGCGAGAGCCCTTCACCCTCTCGGGACCGGCGGCCGGGCTCAGGACGCGCTCATCAGGCCTGCGAGGAACGGGCGAGGAGCATCATCGTGATGATGAAGAGGAACCCGCTCATGGCCATGAAGGGAATGGAGACGAAGCCGAGCTCCCAGACGAAGCGCTCGGTGCAGGGGGCGTCGAGGGTGCAGAAGGCCGAGCCCCCGTCGGGAGGGTACGCCTGGATCCAGGCGTGGTAGGCGGAGACGACCACCCCCACGCAGGCAAGGGGCAGGCCGTACAGCCACACCGCCGCGTCTCGACGGAACGTCGCTATGCCCAGGATGAGGGCAAGCGGGTACATGCAGATGCGCTGGTACCAGCAGAGCGGGCAGGGCGTGAAGCCGGCGATCTCGGAGTAGTAGAGGCTCCCGAGGGTGGCCACCAGAGCCACCACCCAGGCAAGGGGGACGGCCACCCGGCCCAGCTCTTCGCGTGCCACATCGAGCCCGGCCACCCCCAAGGCGCGCAGCAGGGCGCCGGCGGCCGCCAGTGCGACTGCCGCCAGGCACGCCAGCGCCAGCAGGGCGAAGAAGATCGACATCGTCTCGGTGCTCATGGGATGCGCCGAGTGTAGGTACGCGGAGCGCTCGGGCAGGAAGGGGAATGACGGCAGGACCGCGGCTGTGGATCAGGGCTCACCCCGCCTGAGCCAGCCGGCGGGCGCTGGCGTGCTCCCCCACCAACTAGACAGTGGTGCCGTGGAGACCAGGGAGATCCTCGGCCTGACCACGGCCCAAGCTGTTGCGCTGCGAGCAGAGGGCAAGGGCAACGACTTCACCGATCCGTCGAGCCGGACGATCGGCGAGATCCTCCGGGCCAACATCTTCACACCCTTCAACTTCCTCCTGGGGATCCTCTTCGTGGTGATCGTGGCCGTGGAGGAATACCGGGACGGCCTCTTCGGGATCGTGCTCGTGGCCAACGCCCTCATCGGGATAGTCCAGGAGTGGCGGTCGAAGAGGGCGCTCGACCGCCTGGCCCTCCTCAACGCGCCCGTGGCGAGCGTCTGGCGCGACGGCGACGTGGCCGAGCTACCGGTGGCCGAGCTGGTGCTGGGCGACATCATCGAGCTCTCGGCGGGAGACCAGATATCGGTGGACGGTGAGATCGCCGCCTCGACGGGTCTCGACGTCGACGAGTCGCTCCTCACGGGCGAGGCCGAGCCCGTGGGCAAGGAGGTGGGCGACGAGGTGCTCTCGGGCAGCTTCGTGGTGGCCGGCAGCGGTCGGATGCGTGCGACGAAGGTGGGCGCCGACTCGTACGCCTCGCGGCTGAGCAGCGAGGCCAGGCGCTTCTCGCTGGTGCGCTCGGAGCTTCGCGACGGCGTGAACAAGATCATCAGGTTCGTGGGCTGGGCGATGATCCCCACCGCGATCCTGCTGGTGTGGGCGCAGGTGCGAGCAGACGAGGGAGTGGTGGAGGCCGTGCAGGGCTCGGTGGCGGGGCTCGTTGCCATGGTGCCCGAGGGGCTGGTGCTGCTCACCAGCCTGGCCTTCGCGGTGGGGGCGACCCGCCTCGCCCGGAAGAAGGTGCTCACCCAGGAGCTGGCGGCCATAGAGGGCCTGGCACGGGTGGACGTGGTCTGCCTGGACAAGACGGGGACCATCACCGAGGGCAACCTCGTGCTCGCCACGGTGGAGCCCCTGGGCGACGCTGCGGAGCCTCGCGGAGCTGCGGGATCGAAGACAGCCGGATCTGCGGACCAGGCGCTGACGACACCTGTGGAGTCAGCGCAGATGAGCATCGTCCTGGGCGCGGTAGCGGCCAGTGACGAGCACCCGAACCCGAGCCTGCTGGCGATCAAGGACGCCTATCCCGACGATCCGGGCTGGGCCATCGACGGGGTGGTGCCGTTCTCGTCGGTGCGCAAGTGGAGCGCCGCCAGCTTCGAGGGCCACGGCGCGTGGTTCCTGGGAGCCCCCGACATCCTTCTCACCCGCGCTGCCGAGCCCGGCGATGCTGCCGAGCGCCTCCGGCACCATTCCTCTGAGCGCCTCCGGCACTATGCAGAGCAGGGACGCAGGGTGCTGATGCTGGCCGCAGCGGCCGAAGGCGGCCTCACGGGCGAGGAGCTGCCCCCGCTCGTGCCGGTGGCACTGGTGGTGCTGGAGGAGAAGATCCGCAGCACGGCCCCCGACACGATCGCCTACTTCCAGGCGCAGAACGTGACGGTGAAGGTGATCTCGGGCGACAACCCGGTGACCGTCTCGGCGGTCGCCGAGCGGGTGGGGGTCACGGGCGCCACGGCAGGGGGGTTCGACGCCCGCGAGCTGCCGGCCGATCCCGACGAGATGGCCGACGTGCTGGAGGGCCACGCCGTGTTCGGCCGGGTCACCCCCCAGCAGAAGAGGAGCATGGTTCACGCCCTGCAGTCGAAGGGCCACGTGGTGGCGATGACCGGCGACGGCGTCAACGACACCCTCGCCCTCAAGGACGCCGACATCGGGGTTGCCATGGGCTCCGGGAGCCCGGCGGCGCGTGCGGTGGCCCGCTTCGTGATCCTGTCGAACGACTTCGCGGTGTTCCCCTCGGTGGTGGCCGAGGGGAGGCGGGTGATCGCGAACATCGAGCGCATCGCGAACCTCTTCCTCACCAAGACCTTCTACGCGCTGCTGCTGGCACTCGCAGTGGGCGTGGCCGGGATCGCCTACCCGTTCATACCCCGGCACATGACGCTGATATCGAGCCTCACGATCGGGATACCGGGCTTCTTCCTGGCGCTGGCACCGAACGCCCGCCGCGCACGCCCGGGCTTCCTGCCCCGGGTGCTGCGCTTCGCCGTGCCCGCAGGGGTGATAGCTGCTGTCGCCACCCTCGTCTCGTTCCAGGTAGGTCGCCACGTAGAGGACCTCGTCCTCGACGAGGCACGCACCGTGGCGGCCATAACGCTGTTCATGGCCGGGTTCTGGGTGTTGGGGATCCTTGCGAGGCCCTTCAACGCCTGGAAGCTCGCCCTGGTGGCCACCATGGGAGCCGCCTTCGTGGCCGTGCTCGCCGTGCCCTTCACCAACGACTTCGTGGACCTTCCCCTACCTGCCAGCTCGGCGATAGCCACCGCTGTGATCATCGGTGGCGTGGCGTGCCTCGTGATGGAGGTGGGATGGCGCGTGTCGGGGTGGGTTGACCGCAACACGCGCTTCGATCTGGAGATGGCCGCCCGCTGAGCACCACCGGTGCCGGCACGAGTGCCTGGCCCGCTGAATCGCTCGCCAGCCGGCCCGAGCACCCCTCCCGGTAGCATTGAGGGAGATGTCGAACGTCACCCCGGCTGAGACGGCCGCCCCCGAACCCGTGCCGATGATCCCAGGGGTCGCCCGGGCGCTCAGCCCGATGGTGCGCAGGGTGGTGGCGCCCAACCCCGGCTTCATGACCGGCCCCGGCACCAACACCTACCTGGTGGGCATCGACGAGATCGCAGTGATCGACCCGGGCCCCGAGGATGCGTCGCACCTGGACGCCATCTGCGGCTGCGGTGGCGACCGGATCCGCTGGATCCTCTGCACCCACACCCACCCCGACCACTCCCCCGGTGCAGCCGCCCTGCGGGAGCGCACCGGGGCCAAGGTGATGGCCTTCGGCTCGCGCGACGGTTTGAAGGTCGACAGCAGGATCGGCGAGGGAGATCACATCGAGGCCACCGAGTTCCGCCTCAGGGCCATACACACCCCTGGCCACGCCAGCAACCACATCTGCTACCTGCTCGAGGGCGAGCGCATGCTCTTCTCGGGCGACCACGTGATGCAGGGCTCGACCGTCGTGATCGCTCCCCCCGACGGCGACATGGCCGCCTACCTCGATTCACTGAAGAGGGTGCGCGAGCTCCGGCTGTCGTCGATCGCGCCGGGTCACGGCCATCTCATCGAGAACCCCAAAGAGGTGCTCGACTTCTACATAGAGCACCGACTGGAGCGCGAGGCCCAGGTGCTCGACGCCCTGGCCGACGCCGGGACGGCCACCGTGGACGAGATCGTGGAGCAGGTGTACACCGACGTCCCCATGGAGCTGCACCCCGTGGCCAGGTACTCGGTGCACGCCCACCTGCTGAAGCTCGCATCCGAAGGCCGCGTCACCGGCAAGACCCTCGCCGGGCGCTGGAAGTCCGCCGCCTAGATCCCTATCTGCGTGCCCTCGTCTCAGGGAACCAGGTAGAGCATCTGCCCGTCGTCGGAGCGGCGCTCCGCACGGCCGGCGATCCGTAGGTGCTCGAGGTGGGCGTAGGCCTCGCTCTCGGCCATGGGCCCCCACGAGCGCTTCGAGAAGAGGTGCTCGGTGTAGCCCTGGACCGTCCCCCAGCCGATCTCCTCGGAGATCTCGCGCACCCGACCCAGTCGCTCGTCGTGGTGCTCCTTGATCTCCCGGACCCTGCCCGCGAGGTCCTGGAAGGGGTGGCCATGGGCCGGGAGCACCTGGCCGACGTTCTGCAGGCCGGCAACCCGGTCGAGTGACTCGACGTAGGTGGTGAGAGGGTCCTCCGCTATGAGGCCCGAGATGTGGGGGGTGATCGAGGGCAGCACGTGGTCGCCGGAGAGCAGCACCCCCTCGGTGGGGTCGAAGAGGCAGAGGTGGTCGTTGGTGTGGCCCGGCGTGAACAGGCCCACCCACTCCCTGCCGGCGAGCTTCACGCGCTGCGTGTCTCGAACGCCCATGGTGACCGGTGGTACGTAGAGCCACTGGCGGGCCTCGGTGGGGTGCTCGCTCAGGTAGGCGACCTGGTCGGGGTCGGGGCCGAGCATCTCGCCGCCCCAGGGGGTGGTGCGCTCGAGGTTGACGCTCAACCGTTGGAGGCGATCGCGCACCCAGGCATCGTCGTCGCGCTCGCGCTCCTGCTCGTGCTCGTCGGGTTGGGCGGCCGAGGGGCTCTCGCCGCCGGCCAGCTCGAGCTCCTCGTCGCCGGAGGTGTCCCACCACAGCTCGAAGCGATCGGACGCGGCGACCGCAGCGCCCGTGGCCTCCACCAGGCGGCCCGCACCGCCGAAGTGATCGGGATGGGAGTGGGTGATCACGACCGTGTGGACCCGCCGCAGTGGGATCCCGGCCGTCGCCAGGCGATCCTCGAGCGCCCGCCACGATCGCTCGCCGGGAAGGCCCGGGTCGACCAGGGCGACGCCCCGATCGTCTTCCAGGGCATAGGTGTTCACGTGCCCGAGGCCGGGCATCTCGATGGGGAGCTGGAGGCGCAGGATGCCCGGGGCGACCTCGGTGACCTCTTCGGACGCCGGCTCCTGCTCCTGCCGCCTGGGCTTCGTGGAGGCGTTCTCTCCTTCTGCCATCAGGTCAGGCTACCGACGGGCCACCCGGGAACCGTCCCGCGCCAGCCGGCCGGTCAGGCGGGTGTGGCGGGGTCGGCCGCTGCCAGCTGCAGGAAGCGGTCGCGGTAGAACCGCAGCTCGGCGATGCTCTCGCGCACGTCGTCGAGCGCCCTGTGGGCCTCCTTCTTGGCAGGAGCCTCGGCCAGGATCGCCGGGTTCCACCTGCGGGCCAGCTCCTTGAGGGTGGAGACGTCGACCGAGCGGTAGTGGAGGAACTCCTCGATGGCCGGGAGGTGCCTCACCAGGAACCGGCGGTCGGTGCCGATGGAGTTGCCGCACAGAGGCACCGTGCGGGGCGAGGGGATCACGCCCTTCAGGAAGTCGAGGGTCTGGGCCCCCGCCTCCTCGAGGGTGAGGGTGGAGGCCTTGATCTCGTTCACCAGCCCGCTGCGGCTGTGCATCTCGGCGACTATCGGGACCATCCCGGCGAGCTGCTCGTCGGTGGCGTGGATCACCAGATCGGGACCCTCCGCCAACACGTTGAGGTCGTCGTCGGTGACGATCGTCGCGATCTCCACGATCACGTCCACCTCGGCGTCGAGGCCGGTCATCTCCAGGTCCATCCAAGCCAGCACGGCCGGGAGCCTACGCCCTCGGCCGCACCGGCCGGCCCGCCACCTGATCGACGGTGCCTACCGGTGCCCACCGGTGCCGGTGCCGGTGGGCACCGTCGAGCGTGCGTATCGTCTCGGGCATGCTGCGAGTCCCGGTGGTGAAGCTGGATCCCGACCTACCCCTTCCCGCCTACGCCCGGGAGGGAGATGCAGGCCTCGACCTGGTGGCCAGGCACGACGCCGAGCTGGCTGCCGGGGGCGGGCGGCAGCTGGTGGCTTGCGGGATAGCCGTCGCCCTGCCCGAGGGCTACGCAGGGTTCGTGCAGCCCCGCAGCGGCCTGGCGCTCAAGCACGGCGTGACCTGCCTCAACACCCCGGGACTCATCGACTCGGGCTACCGGGGAGAGCTGAAGGTGCTGCTCGTTAACACCGATCCTTCCCAGAGCTTCCAGGTGAGCCGCGGCGACCGGATCGCCCAGCTCGTGGTGCAGCGGGTGGAGCACGTGATGCTGGAGGTCACCGACACCCTGGACGACTCGCACCGCGCCGACGGCGGCTTCGGACACACCGATTCGCACTGACTCCAGGAGTGGAGTCAGTTGCTATTTCACAGGTGCTTGGTGAAGTGCACGCTCGGATCTCCCGGGCGCACCTCCAACTCGTCCACCACGGGGCGCACCAACGCATCGAAGCGGGATAGGGAGGCGGGGTCGGGTTCGGTCCCCCTGCCGGAGCCAGCGTCGACCACCAGGCTGTCGCCCTCCACCGTGAACAGGAAGATGACCTCCGCTGCCTCGACCGCGCCCTCGGGCCGCAGGAGCAGTACCAGCGTCTCGTCCACCGCGAGCGAGAGGTCCTCGATGTCCCTGTGCCTCATCCCGAGCCGCTCGCCCAGCCCGCGGGCGGCGGTGCGCGCCACCCTCACGTAGTGGGGATCCGCGGGCAGCACCAGCCGGAGCTGCGACTCGGTCAGGTTCTGTCGCTGGGTGGAGGACGGCACCGCGACCAGCCTAGGTTCCTCGTTCGAGCAGGCAGGTGGAAACGGTCACCCAACATGGGACCACCGGCCTGGCTGGGTCCGGTTCGAGATGTCAGGGGGAGACATGAGCACATCCGGTGATGCGGCGCTGGCCGGCAGGGCGGCCTTCGTGACGGGCGGTGGGAGCGGGATCGGCCTGGCGTGCGCTGCCGCGCTCGTGCGCGACGGGGCCTCGGTGACGATCGCCGGGCGCACCGCCGAGAGGCTGCGCAGCGCTGCCGCCGAGCTGGAGGCCCAGGCGGCCCCCGGTGCGAAGGTGGGCTGGGTGGCCTGCGACGTGACCTCGGAGGACGACGTGCGCGCGGCGGTGGCCGCTGCCGAATCGCTGGCGGGAGGGCTGCACCTGGTGGTGGCGGGTGCAGGCATGGGCGCTCTGGGGCCCATCGTCACCACTCCCCTGGCCGACTGGCAGCAGGTGATGGACGTGAACGTCACGGGGACCTTCCTCACCTTCAAGCACGCCGGCGCAGCCGTGGTGCGCAGCGGTGGCGGGTCGATGGTGGCCATCTCGTCGCTCGCCGGCGTCACCACGCATCGCTTCATGGCCCCCTACTGCGTGAGCAAGGCGGCCATCGACATGCTCGTGCGGGTCGCCGCCGACGAGCTGGGCGGCGCAGGCGTGCGGGTCTGCTCGGTGCAGCCCAGCCTGGTGGACACCGAGCTGGTCTCGATGATCATGGCCGACGACGGTGTGGTGGGCGACTACCTGTCGCAGATGCCCGTGAGCCGTGTCGGCCAGGTGGACGACGTGGCCGCCGCGGTGCGCTACCTGCTCGGCCCCGAGTCGGGCTGGGTCACCGGGGTGAACCTACCGGTCGACGGAGGACACCACCTCCGCCGGGGGCCCGACTACGAGCCGGCCGTACGAGCCCTCTTCGGCGACGAGGCTGCCGACAGCACCGCTCAACCCGATTGAGGCGCCCGCCGTGCGGGCGATGGGGCTCCCCGCAGGAGCAGCCCGTCAGCGAGGTGCGATGAGGACCTTGCGCTCCAGCTCGTTGAGCCCGCCCCAGATGCCGTGCGGCTCGCGGATGCGCAGGGCGTAGTCGAGGCAGTCGCGGCGGACAACGCAAGAGGCACAGATCTCCTTTGCCCTGCGCTCGCGCTCGACCTTCTCGTCCTTGCGCTCGAACTGCGTGGGCGGGAAGAAGACGGCGGCCTGAGGACCACGGCACGCTGCCTTCACCTGCCAAGACTCTTCTACGTGCTGAGCGCTCACCTGCCCTCCCCCTTTCCAACATCGACCCTAAACCGTCGATCTCGGCATGACAAGGGTCGACATTCGAAATTTGGCCCTGAACCCAAGGTGGAGGGTTACCGGACCCGAGCACACGAATGTGCTGGTCAGGGGGCTGTTAGGACTTGCGCTCCCTGTAGTCGCGGGCGCCGCCCTCCTCCGGCTCCACCTCGAGCACCAGGCCCTCGATGCCCACCACACGCACCCTGTCGAGCTCGTCGACGGGGGTGGCCCGGTTGGTGGTGGCCCGCCACAGGGCCTCACGCAGCTGCACCACGCCGTCGGGATCGATGGCGGTGACGGCACGGCCCATCTCGCCGATCATCCACTCGCGGCCGATGGTGGGCGTGGAGAACCTGGTGCGCACCATCGCCGGCATCCCACCGAGGAACGCGAGCAGCATGCCCACGAAGGCGGCCACCAGGGTGATCCACGAGAGGGCCAAGCCGTCGTAGATCGTGAAGGCGACCACCGCGTAGGCCACGAAGCCCACGCCGGTCCACAAGCGCGGCACACCCGTCTGCACGTCGATCGCAAGAGCGAGGAACGCGAACCCCAGCAGGACCAGCGCCCACCAGCGCGTCGGGAGCACGGCGAGGCCGTAGGAGCCCAGCACCAGCGAGCCGGCGCCGATGACACCTGCGACCCCGACGCCCGCCGTGAACAGCTCGAAGAGCAACAGGCCCAGGCCGACCGAGACGAGGAGGAAGGCCACCGGGGGGCTGGCGACGGTGTGCATGAGCTGGGAGAGCAGGGGGAGCTGATCGAAGCGCACCTGCGTTATGGGCTCGCGGCGTATCTCGCCGTCGTCCTGGGTGATCTGCCTGCTCTCGACGCCGGGCAGGTTCACGATGAGGTCGCCGATGGTGGGCGCCACCACGGTGGTGATCCCCAGCTCGGCCGCCTCGGAGTCGTTGGAGACCCTGTCGGTGAGCAGGGCCAGGCGCTCGGCATCGAGCCCGGCCGGGTCCCACGCGGGCGCTCCACCTATGCGGGTGCCCGGTGCCATGCCCACCTCTTCGGCGGCCGCTGCCAGCAGGGCCGCTCTGCCGGTGAGCCCCGAGCCGCTGGGCCCCACCCAGACGTCCACGGGCACGCTGGCCTCGGAGATCGTGGAGAGGAGCCTGGAGAGGTCTTCGTCGGACACCACCGCGCCGTCGCTATCGGTCTGCAGCACCAGGGCCGTCACGCCGGTGGACTCTGCCTCGGCCACCGCCCCCTCGATGAAGTCGACCATCACCGGGTCGAGCAAGCCGGTGACCTTCACCACGTTCACCGTGCTGATGTTCCCCTGCGCTTGCTCTGCAGTGTCTCCTTGCGCTTGCTCCACAGGTGTCGCAAGCGCCGCCTCCGGCGATCCGGGTGTCGCCTCACCAGCTGCTCCGCGAAGCTCCGCAGCGTTTTGCTCCACGGGTGTCGCAAGCGCCGCCGGGCCGCCAATCGACAGCGCGGCGCCGAGGGCGACGAGGCCGATCGACCAGGTGGGTAGTCTGCGCAACGAGTTTCCTCCGGAGGAGAATGTTTGGAGCCTGCGCAGTTCTTCGCAGAATCTCGCGTCCTCATCGTTGCCGGGAAGGGCGGCGTGGGCAAAACCACGGTCAGCGCCGCCCTTGCCCGCTCGGCCGCGCTTGCGGGCCTCACGACCCTGGTGGTCGAGGTGGAAGGCCGCAGCGGCCTGGCCTCGCTGTTCGGGCAGGCCCCGTTCGACTACCAGGAGGTCACGCTGGCGCCCGGAGGCGGCCCCGACGGCGCCGCCGACGTTCGAGCGCGAACGCTCACACCCGACGAGGCCCTGCTGGAGTACCTGGAGGACCACGGCATGTGGCGCCTCTCGAAGCGCCTGGTGGGGGCCGGCGCACTCGACGTGGTGGCAACGGCCGCGCCAGGCGTGAAGGACATCCTGGTGCTCGGCAAGGTGAAGCAGCTGGAGCGGGGAGGGCCCGGCTCGGGCGTAGACCTCATCG
>CAYNQN010000003.1:39137-41779 GCA_964399375.1 uncultured Rhabdothermincola sp.
CGCCCCGGCCGCCGGCCACGCCATAACCTTCCTGCGCTCTGCCCGGGGGCTGTTGGACGCCGTGCGCTCGGGGCCCATCAACACCCAGGCGGCCGACGTGCTCCAGATGCTCACTGACCCCGCGCGGTGCCAGGTGGTGCTCGTGACGCTGCCCGAGGAGACCCCGGTGAACGAGCTGGTGGAGACGGCCTACAGCCTGGAGGAAGACGTGGGCGTGAGCCTGGGGCCCGTGGTCGTCAACGACCTGTACGAGTCCGTGGAGGGCCTGGAGACCGACCCGGTGAGCGCAGCGGCCGACGCAGGCGCCGCACTGGCCCCCGCCGAGGCCGAGGCCCTGGCCGAGGCAGCGAGGTTCCGCCTGGAACGCATGGCGCTCCAGGCGGACCAGGTGAGCCGGCTGGCCGAGGCGCTGCCCCTTCCCCAGATCCACCTACCCCACCGCTTCACCGCCGACCTCGGCCGCGACGACGTGGAGGCCCTGGCCCTCTCGTTTACCGAGGGCGTGGAGGCCCTGGTGGTCACATGACCTCCACCGTGGGCGACCTGCTCGCCGGCCACGAGGTGGTGGTGTGCACGGGTGCCGGCGGCGTGGGGAAGACGACCACCGCTGCCGCGCTGGCGATGGAGGGGGCCCGCCTGGGCAAGCGAGCGTGCGTGGTGACGATCGACCCCGCCAAGCGCCTGGCCAACGCCATGGGCCTGGAGGGCCTGACCAACAGCCCGATGCGGGTGGAGCTGCCGGGCGCCCTCGGGGCCAGCGGCGAGCTGTGGGCGCTCATGCTCGACACCGAGAGCACCTTCGACGACCTCGTGGCCAAGCACGCCGAGTCGCCCGAGCAGGCGGCCAGCATCCTGGGCAACCGGTTCTACCGGAACATCGCTGGAGCGCTCTCGGGCACGCAGGAGTACATGGCCATGGAGAAGCTCTACGAGCTGCACCAGGAAGGGGGCTTCGATCTGATCGTGGTGGACACCCCTCCCACGCGCAGCGCCCTCGACTTCCTCGACGCCCCCAGGCGGCTCACCCACTTCCTCGACCACCGCCTCTACCGCGTCCTGGTGTCGCCCACCAGGGGCCTGGCCCGTGCAGTGAACCTGGCAGCCCAGGCCTTCCTGCGGACGGTCTCGAAGGTGGTGGGCGCCGAGGCGGTGCGCGACGCGGTGACCTTCTTCCAGGCGTTCGACGGCATGGAGGCGGGCTTCAAGGAGCGGGCATCACACGTGCTCGCCCTGCTGGGCGACGAGTCCACCGCCTTCGTGCTCGTCACCACCCCTCGCAGGGAGGTGGTGGGAGAGGCCACCTTCTTCTTCGAGCGCCTCGACGAGGCGGGCATCCCCGTGCGGGCGCTGGTGGTGAACCGGGTCCATCCCCGCTTCGGCACCGAGAGCGCCGGGTCGGCGGGCACGAACCCCGCTCGGGAACCTGGCCACGCGGCGCTCACCGCCGCCACCGCGGCTGCGAGGGCGACCGAGCTGGAAGGGACCGACCTCGGCGCCCTCTACCGCAACCTGGCCGACTTCGCCTCTGTGGCCGACGGCGAGGAGGCGCACCTGGCGGGCCTGACCGAGCGGGTGGCGCCGGCGCCGGTGATCCGGGTGCCCTTCTTCAGCACCGACGTGCACGACCTGGTGAGCCTCGGGGATCTCGCGACGCACCTCGTGGGCCCATAGCCGGGCGGGAGGGCCCGGGGGTCAGTCGTCGGAGGGAGCGAGGAGCGCGTCGGCTGCCTGGTCGACCGTCTCGGTGACGGGGACGATGCGGTCGAAGCCCGTGGTGTGCAGGAGCCTGGTGAGGGTGGGCCGGCTGCACGCCACCGTGACCTCGCCGGATGCCTCCCTGGTGCGGCGGATGCCCCCGATGAGCGCGCCGAGCCCGGCGGAGTCCATGAAGGGCACCTCTGAGAGGTCGATGAGCAGGCGGGGGATGGCCGAAAGCTCGGCCAGGGTGTCGCGGAACTGGCCCACCGTGTAGGCGTCGAGCTCTCCCTGGGGCCGGCACAGCGTGTAGCCCACCATCTCATGCACGTGGATCTCGAGCACTCACTGATGCTACCGCTCTGCCCCGGCTCGCTCTCCCGGGCCTCCGTGGGACGGTGCCGCTCAGGGGCGCTAGCCTGCCGGGCCGTGCCGACCGTGCTGCTGGCGACCGACGCCGACTGGGTCTTCGACGAGGTGAATACTGCCCTGTCGAGCCCCGAGACCACCGTGTACCGCGTGCGCCGCGGCAAGGACGTGCTCCCTGCCACGCTGCAGCTGGATCCCGACGTGGTGCTGACCGACTTCCAGATCGGCAACATGGGCGCCATGGCCGTGTGCATGGAGCTGCGGAACGAGGAGGGGGCCGGGAGGCTCCAGGGCGTGCCCGTGCTCATGCTCCTCGACAGGGCGGCCGACGTCTTCCTGGCTGAGCGCTCCGACGCCGACGGCTGGCTCATCAAGCCCCTCGACGCCTTCCGCCTCCGCAGGGCCGTCGGAGCCCTCCTGGACGACAAGTCGTACCAGGAGCGCTGGGACGAGCAGACCGACCTGCGCGCCGTCTCCGTGATCGAGGCCTAGGGCCCCGGTCCTCTCTCTGTGTTGGTCGGGGTGGCGGGATTTGAACCCACGACCTCTTCGTCCCGAACGAAGCGCGCTACCAAGCT
>CAYNQN010000004.1:0-5906 GCA_964399375.1 uncultured Rhabdothermincola sp.
GTCGGGACTTCGGGCCACGTCGCGCTCGGCATCCGGAGCCACCGCGACGGCGTCGAGCTGGATCACCGTGCCGGGCACCACCAGGTCCTCCACCCCCACCAGCACGCTCACCGGCCGGTCGCCGAAGACGAACTCGTTGCGCGCCTCGATGTAGCCGGTCGCCTTGTCGCGGCCCAGGCAGAACTGATCGAGCCTCACGAGCCGATCGAGGTTCGAGCCCTCCCGTTCGAGGGCCGAGGCCAGCTCGCGGAAGATGTGCCTGGTCTGCAACTTCACCGGCAGCTCGTCGTAGGGCCTGCCGCCGGGTGGCCGGGCATCGGGGGCCAGGCCCGCCGGGTGCTCGGCGGCCAGGCGGGCCGAGGTGAACAGGAGGTCGCCGGCTCGCACCACCGAAGGACCCCCGACGACCAGGGAGAGGCCGTCGGGGCTCCCGGTGGATCCGTTGAGTGGAGTGCTCATCGAGGGCGCTCGTCGATGCGGCCCGGCAGGCGGAAGTCGCCCAGCTGGTCGCCGTAGGGACCCGCGCCCGCCTTCTTGTGCACCAGCACCTCGCGCTTGTGATCGGGGGCGAGGCGCCCGTTCAGCGCGTCGCGCAGCCAGTCGGCGGCGAAGGGGTGCACGTCCATCCCGCCGAAGTTGTCGATGCTGCGTGGCTCGTGGAAGTCGTCCTCGAGGATCCACATCTCCTTGGGAGCGTCGATGGTCTCGTAGAGCCGTATCGCCTCCTCGATGTCGGAGAGCGGGTCGAACTCGCCGTGCACCATGAGCGTGGCGCACCTCATCTTCTCGAAGTAGGGATCGAGCGTGTAGGCGGCGGCGAACTCGTCGAACTCCTCCTCGTCGTGGATGCCCGTCATGTACATGAAGATGCGCTTGAAGCGTGGCGCGTCGATGTCGAAGATCAGCCGCTTGTTGGTGTAGCAGGCCATCGCTGTCGCCACGGCCTTGACCCTCGGGTCCGACGCTGCCACCTGGGTCCCCCAGTGCGAGCCCATCGACACCCCGAACACGCCTATGCGGTCCTCGTCCACCTCGTCACGCTCGGTGAGCCAGCTGATGGCCGCCTGGCCTGCCTTCTCGTAGTTGTCGAGCGTGAGCCGGAGCTTGCGGATGTTGCTGATGCCCTGGCCGGGCCCGTCCATGGAGAGGATGTGCATGCCCCGTTGCACGAAGTCGTTGTTGTTCGCGAGCGGGTACGCCTCCTTGGTCATGTCCATGCCCGGGCAGAAGAGCACCGCAGGAGCGCTCTCGACGCCGGGGACCCGGTGGTAGTTCGCCTGGACGACTCCGCCGTCGAAGGGGATCTCGACCCGCTGGATCTCGTAGGGCGCTGTGCGCATGACGCCGTCGAAGGCCTCGATTATGCGGCTGTGGAGGTAGATCTTCTCCTGGTTGTCGTCGACGTAGATGGCGTTCTGCGCGAAGAAGTACGGGACGATCGCTCGCGTGTAGAGGGCCAGGGCGGTCTCACGATGGCCGGCCTCCTCTGCGGCGCGGGCGAGGGTGTCGAGGTGGCGACCCTGCTTCTCCATCGCCCGGGGGATCATCGCGAACGACTTCACCTCGGGAGGCAGGTACTTGGCGTCGTAGGCGAAGTTGATCGCCCGCCCGCTCATCTTCACGACCCAGTCGTAGATCCATCCCTGGTTGTCGCGCTCACGTTCCAGCTTCATGCCAGCTTGCCTCCGGTCCTTGTCGTGCGAAGTGTCGAGCTCTGCCCCCCGGGAGCCCCTCAGGGCTCTTCTGCCACCACCTTGTGCCGCAGCGTCCCCAGGTTCCCCACCTCCAGCGACACCTCGTCGCCGGGCTGGAGGAACCGCCCAGTGCGCGACCCCACGCCCGAACAGGTGCCCGTGGCGATGACGTCGCCGGGGCGCAGGGTGATGCCCCTCGACAGCTCGGACACGAGGCGGCGCACGCCGAAGACCATGTCGGAGGTGCTCCCGTCCTGGCGGAGGTCATCGCCTATCCAGAGCCGCAACGAGAGATCCTGAGGATCTGGGACCTCGTCGGCGGTGGTGATCCAGGGGCCGGCGGGGCACGCCGTGTCGAGCGCCTTGCCCATGACCCAGTCGACGACGCCCGGCTTTCCGGGGTCGACCTGGAGGTCGCGGAAGCTGACGTCGTTCACCACGGTGTAGCCCGCCACGTGATCGAGGGCCTCCTGCTCGGTCACGTGCTTGGCTTCGCGACCGATCACCACCGCCAGCTCCACCTCGTAGTCGGGCTTGGCCGAGATCGCTGCCGTCACCACGTCGCCACCGGGGTCGACCACGCACCGCACCGGCTTGAGGAAGAAGAGCGGCTGGTCGGGCACGGGCCGGCCGGTCTCGCGGATGTGGCTGTGGTAGTTGAGCGAGGCGCAGTAGATGGTGATCTCACCCCACAGGGGAGCACGCAGGCCCGCCTCGACCACGCCTCCGTCGAGCTGCGCCGGGAGGGACGCCTCCCCCGCGGCCACAGCGCCCTCGATGGCCGGGAGCTCTCCCACCAGGGCGCCGGTGGAGGAGGCCAACCAGCTAGACCAGGCCTGCGAGCTGCCCGAGCCCTGTCCGGGGATCGGGGCATCAACCCCGGACAGGAGCTCGGGCAGGTCGTACCAGCGCTCGCCCAAGGCGAGCGCGAACCTGTCGCCTCCTCCATCTGCCCAGCGGGCGAGCTTCATCGGGCCTCCTTCAAGCCTGGCCGCACCGACCCCTACTTCTTGGGGGCCGGGGGCAGGCCGATCATCTCGCGGGCCTCGGCGGCGGTGGCCACCTCACGCCCGAACAGCTCCGCCATCTTCACCACGCGCTCGACGAGCTGCGCGCTGCTCTCGGCCTTCACCCCGTCGAGGTACCAGGGGTTGTCCTCCACGCCGATGCGCACGTGGCCACCGCTGCCCACGGCAGCCGCCACCAGCGTGAGGTACTGGTCGTTGGTCATGTCGCCCTTGATGTCGGCCCGGGGGACGATGGTCCACATCGCACCCTCCGGAAGGTGGCGGATGCGCTGGTCGAGCTCGTCGAGCGTGGGGGGCGTCCACACGCCTCCGGTGGAGCCGATGAACTGGGTCAGCCAGAAGGGCGCCGTGGGCGGCACCTCGGCGTTCTTCAGGAGGAAGTCGAGGTTCCAGTAGGCGCCCACGTGGAACACCTCGAACTCGGGCTTCACGTTGTTGGCGGCGCAGACCTTGGTGTACTCGGCGAGCTCGTCGCGGGTGTGCGTGATGTAGATCTCGGTGCCGCCGAAGTTGTAGTCGTGGCAGGTGAGGCAGACCGACATCATGTCGGGGTGCGCCATCCCGGCCGCCTCCAGCTGGGGGATGCGCTGGTCGAGCGGTGCGCCGGCGATGCCGAACTGGATGATCAGCTCGGGGGCGAGCTCTCGGGTGAGCTCGGCCATGCGGCCCCACGCCTCGGTGTCGGGGATGCGCGAGTGGCTGCCGTGCGGTGCGACCCAGGGACCGTGGAGGTGGGCGATGGCCGCACCTGCCTCGTGGGCATCGGCTGCCGCCTTGGCGATCTCCTCGAGAGTCTTGGGGATGGCCGGGAACTTCTCTTGGGTGTTGAGCGTGCCGTCGGTGGGGCACACGGTGATTATGAGCTTCTCCATAGCTATCGGAGCACCTTTCTTTGTGTTCGAGGTCCTTGGGGCTTCTGAGGTCGTTGGTCTGGGGTCACAGCGAGCGCCCGATCAGCTCGCCCTCCCAGATGGCGTTGAAGATCCGGCGGGGAGCGAGGCAGTCGCCGATGCCGTGCACGTCCGCTCCGGCCGAGCCCAGCTCGTGGAGCAGGCCGTCCTGCGCGGCGTTGCCCAGCACCAGCACGACCGCGTCGGCGGGCTCGCGCCAGGTGACCTCACCCGTGTGGACGTCGACGAGCGCCACGCGGTCGCCGTCGATCTCGCCGATCTCGTGGTTCGGCGTGAAGACGGCGCCCCGGCGGCGCAGGTCGCGCTGCACCGAGCCCAGGTCGCGCGACGCCGAGAGGTCGGGCGCCACGTGCGTGAGAGGCGTGACGATCTCCACCTGGTGGCGCCGCTCGAGCATGTAGTCGGCGACCACGACGGCCTGGCGGCTGCCGACATCGTCGTACACGACGACGCTGGGGCCCACCTCCACCTCTTCGAAGAGCGCCTCGCGCGGCGTGATCACGTTCCACTGGCCTGCACCCGGCAAGGTGCTCCCGTCACCCCAGTGGACTGGGTGAGAGGCGCTCCAACCGTGGCGCACGGGCTGCGAGCCGGTGGCCACCACGAAGGCGTCCCACCCCTCGGCCAGCAGGGTCTCGGCGTTGGCCTCGATCCCCAGGCGCAGGTCGACCCCGGCCTTGGCGCCCTGCGCCACCAGCCAGTCGACGATGCTTCCCCACTCGCGGTACGTGCCGGCACGGGTGATCCAGTTGACCTGCCCTCCCGGTGCGTCCTCGCGCTCGAAGAGGGCCACCTCGTGACCTCGCTGGGCAGCGGTGAGCGCAGCTCGCAGGCCAGCGGGCCCGGCGCCGATCACGGCCACGCGCCGGGGCGACTCCGCCCGCTCGAGCGTGCCCACCCCGAGCGTGGCCTCACGACCGACAGCCGGGTTGTGGATGCACGCGAGGGGTGAGTTGGTGATGGCAGCCAGGCACCAGTTGGCCCCCACGCAGGGCCGGATGTCCTCCGAACGTCCTTCCAGTGCCTTGCGAGGCCACTCCGGATCGGCGATGAGGGCGCGGGCCATGCCGACCATGTCGGCCTTCCCGCTGGCCACTGCCCACTCGGCCAGCTCCGGCGAGTTGATGCGGCCCACCGCCACCACTGGGAGCTCGGGTACGGCCTCTTTGATCGTCGCAGTCGCATCCAGCTGGTAGCCGGCGCGCTTGGCGACGTTGCCGTAGATGAGCATGCGGTCCTGGTAGGTGCCCTGGCTCACCGACACGTAGTCGATGAGGCCCGTGTCGGCCAGGGTCCTCGCTATCTCCGCCCAATCCTCGGTGCGAAGGCCACCCTCGACGTCACCATCGTCTCCATTGATCCTCACGCCCACGATCGCATCGGGCCCGACCTCGCGGCGCGTGCGCTGGACGATCTCCACCACGATGCGCCGGCGGTTCTCGGCGGAGCCGCCGTAGGCGTCGTCGCGGTGGTTGGTGGCGGGCGAGAGGAACTGGCCCAGCAGGTAGCCGTGGGCCAACCCGTGGACCTCCACGCCGTCGAGCCCACCCTCGGCCGCGTAGCGGGCGGCGAGCGTGTAACCCTCGACGATCTCGTCGATGTCGGCGAGCGTCATGGCGTGGGGCATCTCGCGGTAGACGGTGCACGGCACGCTCGAAGGCGCCCACACCGGGAGCCGGTTGACGGTGCCCGTGGTCTCGCGGCCCCGGTGCCAGGGTTGCGCCAGGAGCAGGCAACCGTGCTCGTGGACCGCCGCTGCGAGCTTGCGGTAGTTGTCGACGACCGCGTGGTCGAAGGCGAAGACCTTCCCCGCATACGGCTGCGTCGTGGGGTGGACCGCCGTGGCCTCCATCGTGATCACGCCCACCCCGCCCTTGGCGCGCTCGGCGTAGTAGGCGATGTGCTCGTCGGAGTACTTGTGGTCCTTCACCAGCTGGGTGGCGTGCGCGGTCATCCAGAGGCGGTTCCTGGCGACCTTGGGCCCAATCTGCACCGGCGTGAACAGGTGCGGGTAGAGGGGGCTGGTGGCCGGTGCCTGGTCACGCCGCAGGGCAGCCATCCGCTCTCTCCATCTGGTGTCGCATCCGGGTCTCAGCCATCTCCATCGTGGTTTCCCAGTTGTTTCGTATAGCGTATTGACGTTTCGTAGTGAGTTTGGCCTCTCCCCCGCAACGCCGTCAAGGCCGCTCGCCCATCTGCTTTCCCCGGGTGCCTCCAGTTGCCCGAGCCCGCCCGATCTCCAGGTCATCCAGCCCCTTCCCGCTGTTGACGCG
>CAYNQN010000004.1:5916-16242 GCA_964399375.1 uncultured Rhabdothermincola sp.
GACGAAACAGACATGCGCTATACGAAACACGGACTGGCGCATCGCCGTAACGGAGAGCTACATGAACGAGCAGCACCAAGGAGGGCCTGATCCGGCCGATGGGCCGCTCACCGGCCTGAGGGTGCTGGATTGCGCCACGATGCTGGCCGGGCCGCTCGCCTGCCAGCTGCTCGGCGACATGGGTGCCGAGGTCGTCAAGGTCGAGCATCCCAAGGTGGGCGACAGCATGCGGGGCCACGGCAAGTCGAAGGACGGGGTACCGCTCTGGTGGAAGGTCGTGGGCCGCAACAAGCGGACCATCGGGCTGGACCTGGGCGATCCCGACGGTGCCAGGGTCTTCCTCTCGCTGGTGGCCACCGCTGACGTGGTGGTGGAGGGCTTCCGGCCCGGCACGCTGGAACGATGGGGTCTGGGCCCCGAGCGACTCCTGGAGGCGAACCCCCAGCTCGTCGTGGTCCGCGTGAGCGGCTTCGGCCAGGAGGGCCCCTACTCGGGCAGGCCGGCCTTCGGGACGCTCATAGAGGCGATGTCGGGCTTCGCCGCCATCACGGGGGATCCCGACGACCCGCCGGTGCTGCCCCCGTTCGGCCTGGCCGACGGCGTGGCGGGCATCGCTGCTGCCCTCGCGGCGATGACCGCCCTCTACGAGCGGGCCACCAGGGGCGGCGGCCAGGTGGCCGACATGGCCATCCTGGAGCCCCTCGTCACCGTCCTGGGCCCCCAGCCCACCGTGTACGACCAGCTCGGGGAGCTGCCGCAGCGGCACGGCAACCGCTCGGCCTTCAACGCCCCGCGCAACACCTACCTCACCGCCGACGGGCGCTGGGTGGCGGTGTCGACCAGCGCCGCCTCCGTGGCTCGCAGGGTGATGGAGCTGGTGGGCCACCCGGAGGTGCTCGACGAGCCCTGGTTCGCCACCGGGGGCGGGCGGGCCGAGCACGCGGACCTGCTCGACGAGATGGTGGGCTCTTGGATAGGTGCCCGCACCCGCGACGAGGTGACCGAGGCGTTCGAGGCCGTGCATGCGGCGGTTGCCCCCGTGTACGACGTGAGCGAGCTGATGTCGGACCCTCAGGTGATCGAGAGGGACGTGATCACCACGGTCGAGGACCCCGACCTGGGGCCCGTGCGCATGCAGAACGTGCTGTTCCGCCTGTCGCGCACCCCGGGCCGCATCCGCTTCACCGGGCGCCCGCTCGGCGCCGACACCGATGAGATCCTCGGCCGGGAGCTGGGCCTCGACGCCGTCGAGCTGGCAGAGCTGCGAGAGCGAGGTGTCGTTGCCTGAGATCCCCACCCCCGAACGCCGGCGAGAGGACCGGTTGCTCGACGTCGTGAGCGGGGGCCTGCGCATCTTCGACCTGGGCAGGCCCATGTTCGCGGGGATGCCCCAGTCGCCCAACCACCCGCAGTTCCGCCTCGCCCTCCAGCGGCGGCACGGCGACATGGTGCGGCCCGACGGGTCCTCGGCGGCAAACGAGCTCATCATCACCGGCGGCCACGTGGGCACCCACATCGATGCCCTCTCCCACGTGTCGTTCGACGGTTGCCTCCACGGCGGGGTGGACGCGACCGCTGCGCAGGTGGGTGGCCGCTTCTCGGCCCTGGGTGTGGAGACGATCGAGCCGATGGTGCGCAGGGGCGTGCTGCTCGACGTGCCGGCGGCGCTGGGGCTCACCACATGCTCGCCGGCCCAGGAGATCACCGCCGACGACCTGGAGGCAGCGGCGCAGCGCCAGGGCACGACTCCCGAACCGGGTGACGTGGTGCTGGTGCGCAGCGGCTGGGGCCAGCTCTTCGACGAACCCGAGCGCTACGTGGGAGCCGCCACCGGCGTGCCGGGCCCCGGGGCCGACGGCGCCCGCTGGCTCGCCTCCAAGCACCCCGTGGCGGTGGGGGCCGACACCATCGCGTTCGAGCGCCTGGGCCCTGGCGACGGGCACCGGCTGCTACCGGCCCACCGCATCCTGATAGTGGACGAGGGCATACACATCATCGAGACGCTCGACCTCGAGCAGCTCGCAGCAGCCGAGGTGCACGAGTTCACCTTCGTGCTCTCCGCCCTCAAGCTGGTGGGCGCGACCGGTTCGCCAGTACGGCCCCTCGCCCTGGTGGCGGCATGACCAGCAGCGCCGGGACGAGCGAGAGATCCCTCGCCCAGGTGCTCGGTGCGATGACGATCGGCGCGATGGAAGACGGAGTGCCCGCCGACGTGGCCTCCAGCGTCGGCGACCGGGTGCTCGACATAGTCGGGATATGCATCGCCGCGGCCGACCTCCCCACGAGCAAGGGCGTGCAGGCGTACGCGCTCGGCCAAGGAGGTGTGAGCGAGGCCCAGGCCGTAGGGATCGCAACGCCCCTGCCCGCCGCGCTGGCCGCGCTGGTGAACGGCACGCTCGCCCACTCGCTCGACTACGACGACACCCACCTGCCCTCGGTGGTCCACCCCAGCGCAACGGTGGTGCCCGCCTGCCTCGCCGCGGCAGAGCTGGCAGGAGCCGACGGCGAGCGCCTGGTCAGAGCCACCGCCGCCGGCCTGGAGATCTGCGTGCGCCTGGGGATGGCCGGCTACGACGCTGCCGAGCGCAACTCCACCTACTTCGACAGGGGCCAGCACGCCACATCGCTCTGCGGGGCGATAGGAGGGGCGGCCGGAGCCGCCGCCCTCACCGGGCTCGACGAAGCGGGCGTGGTGAACGCCATGGGCGTCGCCGCCTCGATGGCCAGCGGCATCATCGAGGCGAACCGCGCCGGCGGCACGGTCAAGCGCCTGCACTGCGGCTGGGCCGCCCACGCAGCCATCTCCGCCGTCGGCCTGGTCCGTCACGGCTTCACCGGTCCACCCACTGTCCTGGAGGGCCGCTTCGGCTTCTTCCAGGCCTTCCTCTCCGGCCACTTCGACCCGGCCGCGGTGACCGACGGGTTGGGCACCACGTGGTCAGTGCCAGGCATCTGCTTCAAGCCCTACCCGGCCAACCACTTCACGCACGCGGGCATCGACGCCGCCATCGCACTGCGCGATCGCGGTGTGGACCTCGAGGACGTGGTGCACATCCGCCTCGGCGTCCCCGCTCCCACCCTTCGCACCGTCGGTGAGCCGATAGATGCCAAGAGGGCGCCGGAGACCGGCTACCAGGCCCAGTTCAGCGGCCCCTACACGGTGGTGGCGGCCATGCTCGGCGGCAGCGGCCTGGGCCTGGGGCTCGACGACTTCACCGACGAGCTGGCCCGGTCGCCGCAGCGCCGCCGCCACATGGCCAAGGTGGAGGTGTTCGCCGACGAGCGCTGCAGCGAGCTCTTCCCCGATCGCTTCCCCGGGGTGGTGGAGGTGCGGACCAAGGCCGGCGCCACGCTCGTGGAGAGGGTGGACGCGGGGCGCGGCAGCCCCGAGCGACCGCTCTCGCCCGCCGAGCTGGCCGAGAAGTTCTCCGACAACGCACGCCGAGGCCTCGACGACAGAGGTGTCGCAGCCGTGCGCACCGCTGTGGACCAGCTCGCCGGCGGCGGGCCGGTCTCGGCGGTCCTGGCACCTGCCCGCTCCCTGGCCCACCAGAACCCGGGCGCCGACGGCGACGCTGGGGGAAGCTCCAGGGCGATGGAAGCGGCGACCTCGAACACCGACCGATGACAGGAGACGACTGATGGCTCGTTACGAGACCGCCGTCCTGGGCGGGCGATTGGTGATACCCCAGGTGGGCGAGGTGCGCGCCGACATCGGCGTGCGAGACGGGCGCATCGCCGCCATCTCGGACGACCTGAGCCCCTCCGACGCCGACCAGGTGATCGACGCCAGGGGCAAGGTGGTACTCCCCGGCGCCGTCGACGCCCACTACCACCTCGGCATCTACCGCGACCTCACCGCCGACACCGAGTCGGAGACGACCTCGTCGGTGGTGGGTGGGGTCACCACGGTGATCTCCTACTTCCGGACCGGCAACCACTACCTGGGAAAGACGGGTCCCTACCGGGAGATCTTCCCCGAGGTGCTCGAGACCGTCTCGGGGCACGCCAAGGTGGACTACGGCTTCCACCTGGCGCCGATGACCGCAGAGCACGTCTCGGAGATCCCGTGGCTCGTCAACGAGATGGGCGTCAGCAGCTTCAAGTACTATATGTTCTACAAGGGCTTCAACCTCGCCGCCGACAGCCGCGATGCCTCGTCGTACACGATGGCCGACGACTACGACCTGGGCCACCTGCTCGAGATCATGGAGGCGGCGCGCCAGGCCGACATCGCGTCGGTGGCCGCCGACGGTGATGGCGCTCCTGGCGGCCGGCGCATATCGGTGTCGCTGCACTGCGAGCAACCCGAGCTGCTCCGCGTGTTCATCGCGCGGGCGCAGGCCGACCCCCGCCTCGCCGGCCTGGCCGAGTACTCGGCGGGCCGCTCCCCCATCACCGAGCGCCTCGCCATCGAAGAGGCCGGGGTGCTCGCTGATGTGGCGGGTGCGCGGCTCAACCTCCTGCACCTCTCCAGCGAGCTGGCTCTCGACACGGCCGTGGAGGTGGCCCGGCGCTACCCGGCTCTCGACGTGCGCAGGGAGACGACCGTCCATCACCTCGCGTTGGCCGTGGAGGACCTGGAGGGCAAGGGCCTGGGGGGCAAGGTGAACCCGCCCATCCGCGAGCGCTCCGACAACGAGGCGCTCTGGAGGGCGCTGGCCGACGGGCGCATCTCGTGGGTGGCGAGCGACCACGCCTGCTGCATGGAACAGGACAAGGGCGACGAGCTGTGGCCGGCGCTACCCGGCTTCGGCGGCACGGCCCTGCTCTACCCAGTGCTGCTCTCCGAGGGCCACCACAAGCGCGGCATCAGCCTCACGAGGATCGCCGAGGTGGCGTCGGCTGCTCCCGCCCAGGCCTACGGGCTCTTCCCGCGCAAGGGCACCATCGCGGTCGGCTCCGATGCCGACCTGGCCATAGTCGACCTCGACCTGGAGCAGGAGGTCACGGTGGAGCTGTGCCGCTCCGCACAGGACCACACACCCTTCGAGGGCGTACGGGTGAAGGGCTGGCCGACCACCACGGTGGTGCGCGGCCAGGCCGTGCTCGCCGACGGAGAGGTGCTGGACGCCTGGCCCGGTCGCTACATCGAGCGCTGAAGCACGCGGCGGGCGGCACGCACGACCGCCTCGTCGACCATCCGCCCGTCGCGATCCACGAAGACCCCGGCCGAGCGCCGGTTGTGCTCCTCGAAGCGCTCGATCAGCTCCCTCGCCTCGTCGACCTCCTCCGGGGAGGGGCTGAAGGCGGCGTTCACGACGTCCACCTGGCTGGGGTGGATGACGGACCGGCCCCCGAAGCCCAGGGCGGCCAGGGTGGCGCTGGTGCGCACCAGGCCGTCGAGGTCGCCCAGATCGGTATGGACCGGGCCGATGGGGGGCTCGATGCCGGCGGCGGCCGACGCGAGCACCACCTGCACCCGGATGCCCAACAGCTCGGCTCCCTCGGGCACCGCAGCGCTCGGCCGCAGGCCCAGGTCGGCGCACAGGTCGGCCTCACCCAGGTGCAAGCGCACCACACGCTCGCACCGCGCCATCTCGGCCGCGGCGAGCACGCCGCGCGCCGACTCCACGAGCACCGCCATGGCCACTTCGCCCACCGCCATCCCCCTGCGCTCCTCCAGCGACGACAGGAGCGAGCCCACCCGCTCCACCTCCTCGGCGGAGCCGCACTTGGGCAGCACGATGCCCTCCAGGCCAGGGACGACCACGGCATCGAGGTCGTCGGCGAGATCGTCTCCCTGGTTCACGCGCACCCACCGACGAGACCCGGCGTCGGTGTGCTCCTGCAGCCAGGAGGCCACGGCCGGGCGCGCCGCCGGGCGCGATGCAGGCATCACCGAGTCCTCCAGGTCGGCCACGATCAGATCGGCTCCGATGCCGGGGGCCTTGCCCAGCTTGGCCTCGGAATCGCCCGGCACGTAGAGCACCGTGCGAGGAGCCCGGGGGCCAGCCCTCGGCACGCCGTCGCCCGGTGGTGACCCGCTGCTCAGGACGCCAGCTCCCCACCGTCGACGTTGATCGCCTGACCGGTGATGAACCCGGCGCCTTCGGAGGCCAGGAACGAGACGAGCGCCCCCACCTCTTCGGGCTGGCCCATGCGGCCCAGCAGGCCCGTCGTGGGCACGGCACCGGCCCCGGCGGGAGCTGAGCGCAGGGTGTCCATCATCTTGCTGGTGAGCACGCGGCCCGGGCATATGGCATTGGACGTGATCCCGTGCGGCGCGAGCTCCACGGCGAGGGCCCGGCTGAGGCCCATCACGGCGGCCTTGGACGCTGCGTAAGAGGAGATGCGATCTCCTCCCACCTTCGCGGCCACGGAGGCGACGCTCACGATGCGACCCCACCCCGCCTTGCGCATCTGGAGGGAGGCGGCCTTCGACATGAGGAAGGCGCTGCGGGCGTTCACGGCCATCACCGCGTCCCAGTCGGCACCGGACATCTCCTCCAGCGAGCGCAGGTACAGGGAGCGGCCGGCACCTGCGTTGTTCACCAGGATGTCGAGGCCACCCAGAGCGGCGACCGCCTCTTCGACCAGGCGGACGGCATCGTCCTCTGAGGAGACGTCGCCGGTGAGGGCGATCGCCTTGCCGCCGTGCTCGCCGATCTCCGCGACGAGGTCGTCGATGCCCGCCCAGGCTCGCTCCTCCTCTCCGAGCTCCACGTCGCTTCCCCGCAGACCGGTCGCCACCACGTCGACCACTGCGACGCGAGCGCCATCCGCAGCCAGCCGGCGAGCGATGGCCGCACCCATGCCCTGCCGCCGGCCGCAGCCCGTCACGAGGGCGACACGGCCCTCGTGCTCGCCTGGCCCGGAGGCCGATGCGCTCTGGTGGGGGTCGGGGTTCGTCATGGGCTGTGCTCCTGATCGTGTTCGGAGAGATCTTCGACGCCGTTCACCGACACCGGCGCCTCGTCCACGCGGACGCACCTGGCGGTGTGCCCGGGGCTTACGGCCCGCACCGATATCGCCGATCCGAGGCAGTCGTCGGCGGCCTCGGGGCAGCGCCCGTAGAGCACGCAGCCCTGGGTGGCGTCGGGTACCGAGGGCCTGCCGCTCAAGCGGTACCAGCGGTCGGCGTCGGCGTCCACCGTGAGGACCGCCGACATGAGCGCCTTCGTGTATGGGTGGGCAGGCTCGTCGAGGACCTGGGCCGTGGGGCCCTCCTCCACCACCACGCCCCTGTAGAGCACCACCGTGCGCTCGGCCAGTGCAGTAACCGTGGTCATGTCGTGGGTGATGAGCAGGTAGGAGATCGACAGCCGCTCGCGCAGCTCGGCCAGCGTGGCGAGGATGCCCCTGCGGACGGCAGCGTCGAGGGCGGCGGTGGGCTCGTCGAGCACGATGAGGCGCGGCTCGATGGCGATCGCCCGCGCTATGGCCACCCGCTGCTGCTGGCCGCCGCTGAGCTGGCGGGGGTAGCGCCCCCAGAGCGAGACGGGCAGCTGGGCCAGGGCGAGGGCCTGCTCGGCCAGCTCCCGGCGCTCCCCCTGGCCGAGGTCACGGCGATGGAGGTCGATGGGCTCGAGCACCGAGGCACCGACGGTGAGTCGTGGGTTGAGGGAGTGGGCCGGGTTCTGGAAGACGATGGAGACGCCACCTCGCCGGGCAGCCTCCACCTTCGGGCCGCCATCGCTCCAGGGCTTGCCCTCGAAGCGCACCGATCCCGAATCGGCCTCGACGATCCCCAGCGCGACCCGGCCGAGCGTCGTCTTCCCCGAACCGCTCTCGCCTATGAGGCCAACCGCCTCTCCGGGGCGCACCTGCAAGCCCACCCCCTGGAGAGCACGCACGGGCTGGCCGCGCACCTCGAAGGTCTTCACCACGCCTTCCAGCTCGAGCGTGGGCGTGACCTCCACGGGGCCTGCCTCCGGCTCGGCCGGTCCCCTGGCGGCCTGGGGCGCAGACGTAGCCGATCCCGGCGCGCTCATGGAGATCCCATCGGTTCGCTCGCAAGCTGGGAACGGGTGGACGTGCCCACGAGCAGTCGCGTGTACTCGTGGTCCGGGCGATCGAGGATGTCGCGGGTGGCGCCACGCTCCACGACCCTGCCGTCCTTGAAGACGGTTACGTCCTGGCACACGTGAGCGACGACCCCGAGGTCGTGGGTCACCAGCAGGATGCCGAGGCCGTCCTCGGCGCAGAGCCGCCGCAGCAGGTGCAGGACGTCTCGCTGGATGGTGACATCGAGAGCCGAAGTGGGCTCGTCTGCCAGCAGCACCGACGGTCGCAACGTGAGCACCATCGCTATGGCGGTGCGCTGCGCCATGCCACCGCTCAGCTCGAACGCCCGGCTGGCGAGCACGCGGTCGGGGTCCATGATCCCCACGTGCTGCAGCATCTCCCTCGCTCGCTCCCTGGCCGCCGCCCGCTTGATCCGCTCGTGCGAGCGCATCACGTCGTAGAACTGGCGGTCGAGCGAGATGATCGGGTGCAGGGCCTCCAGGGGCTGCTGGGGGACGAAGCCGATGCGCGAACCCCGCAGCCGGCGGAGCTCACGTCGGTCCAGGTCCAAGAGGGAGACGTCGCCGAGGTGGATGGTCCCGCCCGTCAGCCGCACGCCCCCCGGCAGCAACCCCATGGCGGCGCGCAGCGACATCGACTTGCCCGAGCCGGTCTCGCCCACGATGCCCGACATCTCCCCTGCACGCACCTCGAAGTCGACGCCGTGGAGCAGCGTTCGCGAGCCATCCTTGGTCTGGGCGGCGACCTTCACGCCCCGAGCGTCGAGCAGCACCTCGCCGCTCACGTGAGGTCCTTCGCCAGCCACGACTCGATGTCGTCGGCGATGCGGTTGAGGAGCAGGATGCACACGGTGAGGGCCAGGGCCGGGAAGACGACCGGCCACCAGTGGCCCGTGGTGATGTCGGCCGCGCCCGACTCGATCATCGTCCCCCAGGTCGGTGTGGGCGGGGGGACGCCGAAGCCGAGGAAGCTGATGGCAGCCAGCGCTGCCACCGCTCCCGCCGTGCCCACGGAGGCCTGCACGAGGATGACGCCGCTCAGGTTGCGCAGCACGTGGCGAACCATGACCTTCCGGTAGGGGACGCCGATGACCCGGGCGAACTCCACGTAGCCGGACTCGCGGACGATCAGGCCCTCGGCGCGCACCAGGCGGATGAACGGAGCGATGCTCAGCAGCCCGATGACGGCGAGGATCGTGAGGGTCCCTCCCTGGATCAGGGCGAGGATGGCCACCACGAGGATCAGGCCCGGGAACGCCTGGAAGGCGTCCACGCCACGCATGAAGAGGTCGGGGGCACGGCCCCTGGTGCTGGCGAGCAACCCCAGGACGGTGCCCACGACCACCGCTATCGCCATCGCCCCAGTCGCGACGAGCAGGTCGAGGTGGGCCGAGCGGATGGTGCGGGCGAAGATGTCGAGGCCCGTCTGGTCGGTTCCGAACCAGTGGTCGGCGCTGGGCTCTTCGAGCACGGCCCTCGGGTCGGGCGTGGTGGCCGAGTGGGGCAGCGGGGCGAACAGCGAGACCAGGACGAGGGCCACGAGGAAGCCGACCATGGCGAACAGGCGCCAGCGCCGGCGGGGTCGCTGCGCTCGCTCTTCGAGGTCGGGCGCGGACTCCAGCTCCTCGTCGACAGGAGGCATCCCCACGGCGGTCATGTGCGACCCTGCGGTTCGGTGAGGTCAGTCAAGGCGCACCCTCGGGTCGAGGACGACGATGATCACGTCGAGTGCCAGGTAGAGCAGGACCGTGGCGACGCCGGTGAGCACCACGAAGCCCTGCATGGCAGGGATGTCCAGCTCGCTGATGGACCGGATCCCCCACTGGGCCACACCACCCCAGTTGAAGACCGTCTCGATGACTGCACTGGTGGCGAAGAGGGCCCCGATTAGCAGCGCCGTGTAGGTGAGGACCGACGTACGTGCTCCGGTGGCGGCGTAGCGCAGCACGGTGCGCTCGCGCAGCCCGCATGCCCGGGCGAACTCCACCTGGTTGCCCTGCAGGGCCGCCCCGAGCCGCGACCGGATGACGCGCGCGTAGATGGCTGCCAGCAGCAGGCCCTGGGCCACGGCCGGGAGGATGATGTGCGACACCGCCTCGCGGAAGGTGGACCACTGCCCCGCCAGCGCGCTGTCGACGATGATCATGCCCGTGACGTCGGGTGGGGCGGCGGTGGTGATGCCGAGCTGGCCCGTCGCCTGGGGGAAGATGCCCGCCCTGAAGGCCAGCAGATACACCAGCACCAGGCCGGCCACGAAGTCGGGAACCGCCTGCTGGATGCCCACGAGGGTCCTACCTGCACGGTCCACCGTGCGACCTCGCCAGTAGGCACCCGTCCCGCCCAGGATGGCGCCCCAGAA
>CAYNQN010000004.1:16252-41086 GCA_964399375.1 uncultured Rhabdothermincola sp.
GGGCGAAGCCGATGCTCGCCACTATGAGCTCGACGGTGGCGGGAACGCGGTTGCCGAGCTCCTCGGTCACCGGGGCCTGGCTGATGTACGACTCACCCAGGTCGCCGCGGATCAGGCCCGTGATGAAGTTCCGGTAAGCCTCGGGAAGGGGCTGGTCGAGGCCCAGATCGCTCTGTATGCCGGCGATCGTGGCCTCGTCCGCGTAGGGCCCGGCAAGCGTCCGTGCGGGGTCGCCGGGGAGAGCGTGGAAGATCAGGAACGCCACGGTCACCACGAGGAGCAAGATGACCGGAAGTGCCAGCAGCCGCCGCGCGACCAACCGCCACGGCACACGCCGGGCGATCCGCTTCGACGCCTCGGTGACCCTGGACACTGAGCTCAAAACCCCTTCATCCCCCAGGGATGTGGACCATGGTAGCTACGACCTCCCGAGAGCTCTCTCGCCTGCCCGGAGGCCGGCGTCGCCGGTGTGGTCGGGGGGCCGGGCGACCACGTCGTCACCCAGCCCCGCGACCAGCGCACCGTCAGCAGTAGATGACGGGCTCGCTGAGGGGAGACCAGTCCACCTGGAACGACTGCGGGATGCTCGCAGCGCATGTGCTGATGGGCTCAGGCTTCACGACGTCCACCAGGTAGATCGCAGGCTGCTCCTGGTTGATCATCTCCGACAGCTTGTTGATGTCGGCCCGGTACTCGGGGGTGTTGTTCGTGTGAGCCAGGGTCCGCTTGGCCTGGGCGTCGATCTCCTCGTTGCAGAACCCGCCGTAGTTCTGCGAGGCCGTGCAACCGAAGGTGACCGTGGCACCGAGGCCCGGGTTCGCCACCGCCGGCGTCTCGTTCCAGATGTAGGCCTGGAACTGGCGCTCGGCGCCCGCCGCCGTGAAGGTCGGGTTGGAGGCCACGGTGTTGATGGTGACGTCGATGCCGATGGCGCCCAGCTGCGACTGGAGCAACACCGCCAGCGAGCTGACGTAGTCGCCGGGGTTCGAGGGGGTGATGCTGATGGTCAGCGGGAACCCGTCGGGGTAGCCGGCCTGGGCCAGGAGGCGCTTGGCCTCCTCCGGGTCGTAGCGGTAGAAGCTGTCGCCCTGCTCCGGCTCGAACACCGCCGACACGCCGTGCGTGGCGGGGGTCCCGTACTCCTCCAGGTAGATGCCCTCGGCCAGCGCACCGCGGTCGATGGCCATCGACATGGCCCGGCGCACCTCCACCTTGGAGAGGATCGGGTCGCTCGCGTTGAGGCCGAGGTAGTCACGGATGGACGAGACGCACTTCTTGACCGTCACGTTCGGGTTGCTCTCGAGGCTCGCCAGCTGCTGGGGCGAGAGGACCTTGGCGATGTTGACCTCACCGCGGGAGAGCAGCTGGGTCCTCTGGGTCCCGTCGGAGATGGTCGTGAGGGTCACCTTGTCGATGTTCCCCCTGGGCCCGGTGTAGTTCGGGTTGGGGACGTAGGTGACGCTGCGGTTGGGCGTGAACGACTCGAGGTTCCACGGGCCGAAGTTCGCCACGTGGTTCGTGAGGTACTGCTGGCCGTACGGGTCCTCTGCGGTGGCGTTCGCCTTGACCGCGACCGAGTCGTAGATCTCGAACCAGTAGATGGTGAGGATGGCCGGGGTGGCCGCAGACGGGTTGTCGACGTTGAGGAAGAAGTTGTACTTGTCGACGATGGTGATCGGGTTGTCGGCAGAGAAGCCTCCGATGTTCGTGAACACGGACGTGGCCACCCTGTCGACCGCCATGAAGCGCTCTATCGACCAGCGGACGTCCTCACTGGTGAGCTCGTTGCCGGCTTGGCTGAGGGTGCCGGGGCGGATCTTGAACTGGAGCTGCTTTCCGCCGTCGACGAGCGACCACTCCTCGATCCCCCAGGACCCCTCTATGTCCTCCGTGGTGAGGGCGCGCTGGCAGGAGTCCTCGTCGAGGTCGTACTGCAGCAGCTCGGCCTGGCGCACGCCGTTGACATCCGCCGTGGAGTAGCCGGGCAGCGCCCTGGCAGACGTGTCGAGGCTGCCGACCTCACCTGCGATGGCCCAAACGATGGACGACGAGGCGGGCGGGTCGCCCCCGGTCGTGCTGCCCGTGCTCGATTCGTCACCCCCACCACTGCTGCAGGCCGCCACCACGAGCACGCTCGCGCACAGCAGGGCCACCACCGATCTGGTTGCACTGGTCCCCCGCCGAGACGTTCGACGTTCCTTCATGTCAACTCTCCTGTTCTCAGCAGCCCCCGGGCTGTTGTGTGGATCATGAGACGGTTCGTTCCAACTCCCTGGCCCCCTTGGCCAGCGGTCCTCGGAGGAGCGATCCAGGGAGCGCTCCGGTCGGTTCGCCCTCCCGCAGGGTCACCTGGCCGGCGACCGCCGTCGCCAAGAAGCCCTTGGCCCTCTGCTGGAGGCGCTTCGCCCCTCCCGGGAGGTCCTCGGACACCACCGGGAGCTCTGGGCCCACGGTGGCGGGATCGAACACGTTGAGATCGGCGACGAAGCCCTCACGGATGAGGCCCCGATCGGTGATCCCCCACGCCGAGGCCGCTGCGGACGTGATCATGCGCACCGCCTCGGGCAACGAGAAGGTCTGCCGGTGGCGCACCCAGAAGGCCAGCAGGTAGGTCTGCAGCGACCAGTCGGAGATCTGGCTCACGTGGGCGCCGGAGTCGGAGAAGGTCATGACGGTCCTGGGATGGCGCATGACCGCCTCCTGCGCGGCCAGGTCGGGCTGCGTGTGGTGCTGGAGGAAGAGCTGCCGGAAGTCGCTCGCCAGTGCGAGGTCGATCATCAAGTCCACCGGATCCGCACCGCCCGCTTCGGCCAGCTCGGCGATGCTGGGATTGGGGGGAAGGGGATCGTTGAACGCCCTCAGCAGGGTGTAGTCGGGCTTCTTGGGCTCCCCACCGAGGGCCACGGGGTAGTCGCCGTGGTGCGCCGCGTGGACGAGCCGGGCCCGGGTCTCGGGGTCGAGCAGGGCGGTGCGCTGCTCGGCGAGAGGCCGCGACCTCACCTCTTGCCACTCAGGGAGCTTGTCGAAGGGGAGCCGCGTCTGGAACGACAGGATGTTCGTGAGCACGCGGCTGCGCGAGACGCCCACCATCTTCCCGCCGGCCGCCGCCACGCGGTCGAGGTGCTCGAGGCGCTCTGGCCAGGTGGGCCCGGTGGCGGGTAGGCCGAACATCATCGGGCGCCGCGAGCTGATGGCCAGGTCGGACAGCTCCGCCCATGCCCGGGAGCGCAGCTCGTCGTCGAGCGAGTACCAGTCGGGGCCGGGGGCGATCTGGAAGAGGCCACCGCCCATCTGGGTCATGACTTCCACGAGCTTGCAGACCTCGGACCACTCCGCGACGCGGGAGGCCACAGGGCGGTTGTCGGACGTCTCGTGCTGGTCGCCGCGGGAGGTGGAGAGGCCGAAGGCGCCGGCTTCCATAGCCTCGCGAACAGCTCGTTGCATGGCTTCCAGGTCGTCGTCGCCTGCCACGGCTTGCTCGAAGGCGCGCTCGCCCATCGCCCACGTGCGGATGGCCGAGTGACCTACGTGCGCCGCGTAGTTGATGCCCTTGGGCAGGCGATCGACGGCTTCGAGGTACTCCGGGAAGCTCTCCCAGCTCCACTCGATGCCCGCGGCAAGGGCTGCTGGCGACATGTCCTCGGCCCGCTCCAGGTTGCGGATGACCAGGCTTCTCTCGTCCGGCCGGGCGGGCGCGAGCGTGAATCCGCAGTGGCCCATGACCGCCGTGGTGACACCGTGCCAGCACGACGAGGTGCCCTGGGCGTCCCAGAAGACCTGGGCATCCAGGTGGGTGTGCCCGTCGATGAAGCCGGGCGAGACCACGTGACCCTCGGCGTCCACCTCGTCGGCGCCTCGCTCCGAGAGGGGGCCGTCCTTCGAGATGGTGGTGATCCGGGACCCCACGATCCCCAGGTCGGCCCTGTAGGGCTCCGATCCCGAGCCATCCACGATGGTCCCGTTGCGGATCACCAGGTCATAGGCCACAGAGCGCATCCTCTTCCTGCCCGTGTTTCACACTACGTAGAAGCGTTTCGGAAATCAACATAGCCAGGCAGGGTGGCTCCGTCAATAGGTCGATACATCGTTTCGTTTTTTTCCACCATCCCGACGAGCCATCCCGACGCGAACTACGGTGACTGCCCGCCCGTCGTACCGCCGTTTCGATCCAGGAGTCCGAGTGGCCCCACACGACCCCCAGCAACAAAGCGTCAGCAGCGAGGCCACGGTCAACAGCGTGCTGCGGGCCCTCGACGTGCTCAGCTACTTCGCCGAGACAAATCAGCCCTCGCTCGGTGTCACCGAGCTGGCCGAGGCGGTGGGCCTCTCGAAGACGATCGTGTACAGGATCCTCAGCTCGCTGCGGGCGCGCGACTTCGTGCACATCGACCACACGACGCACCGGTACTCGCTGGGCCCCAAGGCCCTGGCCCTGGCCGAGGCCTACCGGAGGCAGATCGACGTGGGGGGCATCGCACGCGACGAGATGGTCCAGCTGGTGCGGGAAACGGGCGAGACGGCCACGCTCTCGCTGCGGGTGGGCTGCACCAGGATGTACATCGACCAGGTGACGCCCGACCGCGACGTGAAGATGATGGTGCAGATCGGCCACACCTACCCGCTGCACGCGGGTTCGTCGTCGAAGGCCTTCCTCGCATTCCTGTCACCCGACCAGGTGGAGCACTGCATCTCGGGCGAGCTCGACCAGCTCACCCCTCAGACGATCACGTCCCGCTCGGTCCTCGAGGCCGACCTGGAGACGGTGAGGGCCAAGGGCTACGCCACGTCGCTGGGCGAGCGTGACCCTGGGGCAGGTTCGGTGGCCGCTCCGGTGTTCGAGCAGGGATCCGCCGAACCCGCGGCGGTGATCTCCGTGTGCGGCCCCCTCGAGCGCTTCCGGCGTGAGCTGGACGTCATAGCCCCGCTCCTCGTAGCTGCGTCGCATCGGGTCTCGCACCGCCTGGGCCACGTGCCCACCTCAACCGCAGGCTGAGACAGGTCCGGCGGGATCGCCTGTGGTCACTCGTCGCGAGAGCGCACAGTGACCTCGCGGCCGCGCCACTGCACGGTGCTGCCGGTCATGGTGAGGGTCATGGAGCGCAGGAGGGTGGCTCCCCACACCACCAGCGCGAACGGGTGGAGCAACACGGCCCAGAGGGTGTCGCGCCCAACGATGGAGGTGATCGCCCGGGCCCCGAGGATCAGGGAGGCCTGAACGACGGCCTCGACGGGCACCGACCCCGCGATCAGCCCGAGGGGGATCCGCAGGAACGGGGCACAGAGCAGGGGGACGAGGATGAGCGCCGCCGCCAACGCCAGCGGGACGTTGGAGTCGAGGGCACCGAACGCGTTCTTCGAGAAGCCGCGCCAGATCTCCCTCACGCTCGTGTACCAGCGGGTGCGCACCAGCGCCGTGCCGTTGGCGAGGCGCACCGGGTAGCCGGCGCCCTTGATCGCCCTGCTCAGCCTCACGTCGTCGACTATCTCGCCGGGCGCGGCGGCATGGCCCCCGACCTCCTCGTAGGCCGAGCGGCTGACAATCATGAACGGCCCCAGACCCAGTGCGACACGGGGGGCACGCCGCTGGTGCATGAGCCACACAGGGAACAGCGACAGGAGCGCGTAGTTGACGATGGGGAGCAGGGTCGCCTGGGCGAACGTGCGCCGCTCGGCCCTCAGGAGGAGGGTCACGAGGCCGGCCCCCTCCGACTCGAGGAGTCCCGCAGCGGCACGCACGGCTTGGGGCTCCAGCGTGGTGTCGGCGTCGATGAAGCACAGCACCTCCCCGCTCGCCGCCCTCGCCAGCTGCTCGCAGGCCCAGTTCTTTCCCGTCCAGCCGCCGGGTAGGGGCTCGCCGTCGATCACCCGCACTCCCCGTTGGGAGAAGGAGCGGGCGATGGCAGCGGTGTCGTCGTCGGAGCGATCGTCGAGGACGATCAGCTCGATCTCGCGGTGATCCTGCGCCACCAGGCTCTCGAGGCACTGCCGGATGGTGGCTGCCTCGTCTCGCGCAGGCACCAGGACGCTGACCTTGGCGCCCGACGATGGGGCCCCAGGGCGGAGGCGGCGGATGGAGATCAGGTTCACGACCAGCGACACCATGACGCCGACGCTCAGAGCCGTGACCACCGGCCCCACGACGAACGCCACGAGCAGAGCCATGCCGAGATCATCCCATGCGGGTCTCGCCGGGCGTGACGGTGACGAGCTGGTCGAGCTTGGAACCTGGTCCTAGAAGCGCACTATGTCGAGCTCTAGGGGGTACACGTTGGTCATGGGCTTGGGCTCCATCAGGGTCGTGAAGGGCCCAGGGCTCGTCCCGCCGTCGAGCTCGGGGAGCAGGTCGGCGATCGACTCGTAGCTGCCGAGCAGGTCGAAGCTGGCGAAGACGAACGGGACGCCGTTCGACTGCACCACGTGGTTGGCATCCATCACGTGGATGTGGAGGTGCGGGGCATCGGTGTTGCCCGAGTTGCCCACGAGGGCGAGCTTGTCCCCCGCCTTCACCTTGTCGCCCACCTGCACCTGGACGCTGCCCTTCTGGAGGTGGGCGTACACCACGTACAGCCCGTTGCCCATGTCGATGATCACGTGGTTGCCGGTGATGTTGTCGATGTTGCGGGGAAGGGGGTTCGGCTCCAGCGGTGTGATGTCGTTCTCGTCCTCCAGCACCGAGCTGATGGTGCCGTCGACCACGGCGAGGGCGTCCTGGCCGAACGTGTACCAGGAGTTGAGGTCCTTGGGGTCGTCACCTTCGTAGGTCCGGCCGTCCACGGTCTTGATCCAGTCGATGGCGAAGCGCTGAGCCAGGAAGTCCTGGCCGCCGAGCGTGAACGGGCCACGGCGATGGTGCGACTTGAAGCAGCAGGCCTCGGCCGACACCCACGTGCCGTCGGATACCGGGTGGCCCAAGACCGGGACGTCCATGTTGTCGGGCGCCACGAAGGCGCCCTCGATGGCGGCGAACGCCTCACCCGAGGCGCGCTGGGTCTGTACCACGTGCTGCAGGACCGCTGGGACGTCGCCGGCGGTGGGCACAGATGCGTCGATGTAGACGATGCCCGACTCGTTGGGTGCGAGCGTGGTGGTCTCGATCTGCGGCGTGCGATCCAAGGTCATGCGCTGGTCCAGCGACTGGCCGCTCAGGTCGTCGACGACCTTGGTGGGATCGTCGGCGTCCACCACCTTCACGCTTGTGACCGTGACCGGCTCGTTCATGCGGTTCGTCATGTAGAGCTCGTAGCTGAGGTGCGTGCGACCGTCGGTGGCCGGGAACGGGACGGGCGGGGCCCCCGTGCTCAATCGCAACGACGAGAGATCCTTCACGAAGGCGGGCAACCTGACCTCGGTCATCTGCCCGTTCGTGGAGGGCTCCTCGGTCGAGCCGCTGTCGCTCGAGCAGGCCGAGGCGATCAGCAAGACGCCGAACAGCGCGACCGCGCACCAGCGCGAACTACGGCTTGCCTTCATGTGCATGCTCTCCCCTGGTCGATTGCGAGCGATGATGGCACAGCAGACTGCCTGCCACGCGGAGCCGATCGCTGAGCCGATCGGCTCGGGCTCAGTCGGCTATGGCGATGGGTTGACCGATCTCGATCAACGTGGCGAGCAGGATCACCACGGGCACATCGCCACGGTTGGCGGCCTTGTGGTGCATGCCGGAAGGCTCGTAGACGGTGTCTCCAGGGCTCAGCACCACCTCGGTAGGTGCCGAGACCTGCTCGGTCGGCTCCTCTGCCCCTCCCCTGCCTACCTCGGCTGTGCCCTGGAGGATCGTGTAGGTCAGCTCCCCCTGCTCGATGCGGGCGATCTCGAACCCGGGATGCGTGTGGGCCGCGAGCTCTGCTCCTGCGGGCACCGTGACCCTCATGAGGATCTGCTCGTATCCGGGCGACTGCGGCGTGGGGTAGCGACCGAGGATGTCGCGCACCACCTCTCCACTGGAGGCCGAGCTGGGCGCCGTCGTGTCACTGGAGCCCGACCCCGACTCGGCGTCGCTGCTGCTGCTACTGCAAGCGATCGCCCCAAGGGCAAGAGCCAGGGCAATTAAGGCCCCGGCCGTCCTGCGCGCCAACCAGGGCCGAGCGTCGCGCCTGGAGCTCGCGTGTGGGTTCGACATGGCGGCACCCTAGCCCGCGACCCATCGGTGGCTTCCCGACCCCTGGGGCGACGCTCGGGGTCGCCCTCGTTGGCCGAGCACTGTCGGCTACCCGACGACGATCCCCACGAGAGGGACGAACCTGCCCTCAGCTCATCCACCGGTTCCAGGAGTGACCTGGAGCGACGTGATGTGGCCATCGGCGGTCAGGAAGTACTGCAGCCCGGCATAGCCCGGCGTGACGAGGATGCCCTGCGTCATCTTCGGGAGCTCATCCGAGCGGGCCAGCTCCTCGCCGGTATCGGCACTGCGCCACACGACGGCTTCGCTGCTGTAGTCCTTCAACTGCTTGAAGAAGCGAACCGGGATGTCGGTGCCGATGAGCACCCTGGCCTCAGGCGGTCCGAGCAAGGTCGTGAAGCTCAACGTGGTCTGGTCCTGGCTCCACGCAACCGACAGCTCACCTCCGACGAGGTCGATCCCCGCCACCTTCCCCGCTCCCGCGTCCATCACGTAGACGCGTTGGTTCTCGGGGTCGACGGAGACCATCGACGGGATGAAGCTCTGGTTGGAGCCGCTGTCGGCGAAGGGCTGGAGGTTGGCGACCTGGGATGAGTCCGCCTGCGAGACGGCCACGACGCTCATGGGCGTGGAGGTGGGAGCGCCGCCGTTGGTCATCCCCACCACGTAGTCGCCGATGACGGCCATCGCCGACGCCGCCGTCTGGCCGTCCAGCAGGTAGCTGACGGGTCCCCACGTCTCGTCCACCTGGAGCTGACCACCGGCGTAGGTGTAGCGGTAGAGCTGCGTGGCTCCTGGGAGGTAGATGGCCGGGGCGCCGCTGAACGTGGTCGTGGTGATGCGACCGCCCATCATCTCCGGCAGCTCCACCTGGTCGAGCACAGCGAGCGTCGTGGGGTCGATGGCGACGAGCATCGAGGGCGGGGTGTCGGTGGGGTCGGGACACTGCAGGAAGGCCGAGAAGCCCTGCTCGGTGCATCCCGGCTGGCGGTTGACGGTCTTGGCGATGATCGTTCCGTCCGGCAGCGCGTCGTAGCCGTTGTACGCCGTGTTGGACGGGTCGGAGCTCCCGGTGGGCAGTGTCGTGCGTGCGAGCACGTCACCTGTCTCGGGGTCGAGCTTGGCGATGTGGTAGCCGTAGATCACCACGAGGTTGCCGTCACTCAGCACGTTGAGGACGCCGGGGTAGTTCCACTCCCCCGTCACGTGGGTGTTGATGAGAACGCGGCGCCACACCTCGTTGAAGGTGGAGGGCTCCACGCGGGAGACGAAGGATCCCGATGCTGCCGGGTTGTCGCCATAGCCGCCGCCGTAGATGTAGAGCTCGTCGGGGCCGCGATCGACGATGTTGTAGGGCGTCACGTAGACGTCCTCCGAGCTATATGCGAACACCTGGTTGCCGCCCGAGGTCGAGCCAGGGAAGGTCGCGCAGGGGTAGAGGTGGGTGCGGTTCGAGTCGTGAACCTCGAACGCTGCGATCGTCGGGTACCAGGGCGGATTGGGGTTCGCCTGGATGCAAGCCTGCTCGCCGGCGACCAACGACGGATCGCCCACGAGGGGCCCACCCGCAGCCTGCTCGTCGGACGGGATGGTGGTCGTGGAGCGTGGGCCGTCATGGTCGCCGGTGGACGACGAGCACCCGGCGATGCCTACGACGATGACCCCCACGGCCAAGGCTGCCAAGCCACGCTGCCACACACGAACCATCCGATCGCTCCTCGTTCAAATCCCTGGACTGGAAGTGACGTCAGTCCCTGACGTCACTTCGAACATAGTTAGGTCAGTGGCTGACGGCAAGTACGCTGCAACCCCATGGCCTCGACCTCGGGCCCCTCGACGGGCGATCCAAGCCCGCTCCACCTCCGCGAAGAGCGGAAGGCCGAGACGCGGCGGCGGTTGATCGAGGCCGGCCTGCGGCTGTTCGCAGAGCAGGGCTACGACGCCACCACTGCCGCCCAGGTGGCGGAGGCCGCCGGCGTGACGGAGCGAACGTTCTTCCGGCACTTCAAGACGAAGGCGGACTTGCTGCTCGTGAGCTGGCGACTCCACATGGGCGCAGCTACCGAGGCGATGTCGGGGCTCCCTGCCGGCACACCGACGGTTGAGATGGTCCGCCACGGCCTTCGTGCCTTCGTGGAGGCGCTCGAAGCCGACGACAAGCGGTCGGATCACGCTGCCGGCGGGCATTGGAGCCGGGCGCCGGTGGTGGAGCTCCTCTCGATGGTGGTGACGCTCGAAGCGACGCTCGCCAAGGTGCTATCGCTGCACCTGGGACTCTCCGAGGACGACGTGGAGATCCGCACGGCGGCCAACGCATCGGTGGGCGTAGTGCGAGCATGCGGACGGGCCTACCTGGTGGGCGACCCCCTCGACGTCATCGAGGCAGTGGATGCCGGCATCGTCCTGCTCACCCCGCTGTACGACCACCTCGACGAGCGCTCGACGCCGAACCTCGGTTGAGCTCCCCGCTGGGAGGGTAGGAGACGGCCACCAAGAGACAAGGAGACCCTCGTGGTCATCGTGTTGGTAGCGCTGTTGATCATCATCGTGTTGGCGGTGGGTGGCTTCGCCTTAGAGGTCCTCTGGTGGATTGCTCTCGGTCTCCTCATCCTCTGGCTGCTGGGTTGGCTCTTCGGTGCAGCCGAGGCCGGCGGGCGCCGCCGGTGGTACGGCCGCTGGTGAGCGGTCACGTCGCTGGAGCTGCGCGTTGAGCACCGCGCCGAGGAGCGTGCCAAGGGCCAGCACGTAGAGCCACAGCAGCAGGCTCAGGGCGCCTCCGAGCACCCCGAACACCGCGTTGGCCGAGCCCGACACCAGGTTGAGGTAGACGAGGAGGCCCACGTAACCGACGAGCCACAGGGCCGCGGAGGCGATCGCCCCTGGGAGATCCGCTCGCCAGCGACCGTGGCGACGAGGACCGAAGTGGAACACCGTCGTGGCCCAGGCGATCAGCACGACGATCACCAACGGGATGCGCACCCATGCCCACACGGTGCCGAGGGTGTCGCTCAAGCCGAGCGCCTCCGCCAGGCCCGAACCCTTGCCGAGGAACGGCCCCACCACGATGGCGGCCACGGCTAGGGCCGACACGACCACGGTGCCCACGGCGAGCGCCAGGCCGGTGAGCCGGACGCTCAGCCAGCTGCGGCGCTCGGTGAGGCCGTAGACGACATCGAGCGCTCGGATGAGTGCGCCGAACGCTCTCGAAGCCGCCCAGAGCAGGACCAGCAAGCTCACGCTGAGGAGCCCTGGGCTGGTGCGATCGAAGAGCTCGTCGACGCCCTCGGAGACAGCCGACGAGGTCCCGAACGCCGAGCCCAGCCAGTCGGCAACCTGGTCGCGCGCCCTGTCGGCGGAATCTGGGCTGACCACGACATCGAGGAAGCCCAGGGCAGCCGCGACAGCGAGCAGGAGGGGAACAGCGCTCAGGGTCGCCCAGAACGCGACCTCGGCGGCCAGGCCACCGATGCGCTTGTCGGTCCACTCCCTGGCGAGGACCCTCACTGGCCTGGCCGCGGCTTGGAAGCCGGGGCGCGCTCTCAGCCGCGCCAAACCTTCCCGCAGCCAGCCGAGCATCGAACCATTGTGGTCAACACGCCGCCCCAGCGGGCAGGTTGCGACATCGGAGCCGTCGAGCTCGACCCCACCACTGCCGACGGCCTGCTCACCGTCCCCCTCTTCACCGGCTAGTGATGCCGGATCACTCGTAGCTCCGGAGCTCCACGCCCGGAAGATCCAAGAAGCCCGTCTTGTCGTTCGTGACGAGTATCCGACCAGATGCCTTCGCTGTGGCCGCGATCATCAGGTCGTGAGCCCCGCGAGGACGTCCCCTCTTGCGGACAACCGCGAGCAGCACGGCGTGCGCTTCCGCAACCGACGAGTCGTAGCTCAGCACTGGGACGACTGAGACGACGCCGTTGACATAGGCGTCCCGGGCTGCGCGCCGCCTCCCCGTGCTGGCCAGTGCGCCCAAATGGAGCTCCGCAACCGTGACGGCGGCAATGGCGACGTCGTCATCATCGGCAAGCAGGCTGTCGAGAGACTCCTCGGAGCGCTCCGAGTCGATCAGGAACGTGGTGTCGAGGAGAAGACGGTTCACCGACGATCCTCGATCTCAAGGAGCTGGCGCGCGTCCTCAAAGTCTCGGAGCCACTGGGGGTCCGGATGATGTTGCCTGAGAAGTCCCTTCACCTCTGAGCCCCGACCCCTTCCCGTCGGTCGGAGCTCGGCTACGGCCCTCCCGCGTCGGACGATGGTAAAGCGCTCCCCCTTGTGCTCAACGGCGTCCAGGAGATCTGCGAAGTTCCGTGCCGCCTCGGTCGCACTCACCTCTGCCACCAAATCAGATTATCAGAATTCCGATCGTCCTCGATCGCGATCTGATCAACAGGACCACTCAGCAACCCGATCGAACCGTCTGGCCGCCCCGCTGGGAGGATGTTCAACTTCAGGACGCCACTCAGAATCACCAACCAGACTCCTGAGTGCTGATGCCATCCGCCATCGCGCGTCGCTCCATCCAAGTCCTCCAGCGGTGCACGCGGCACCCCGTCACGGGGCAGACGCAAGTAGGTGGACTGCCGCACAAACCAAATGCTCGACTCCGTCAGAACCCGAAGCGTGATCTCATTCTCAACATCCATTCCCCTATCGTCTCAACGACCTGTGACAGTTATGTCTCTCCAGTTATCTCAAGAGAGAATGGATCTGCGGTGCCGTGTGAGAGCCGCCGTCAGAGGTCGCTCAGGTGCCTCGTCTCAGGTCGGCAACGAGGAGCTCGGCGAGGCGGGATGGCGAAGCGGCCGGGACGTCGAAGGTCTTGCTGCGACTCTTCGATCCCCTGACGAGAACCACCTCCGGGAGGCGCACTCCGAAGGCATCGGCCAGGGCTCGCCGAGCCTCTTCGTTGGCTCTGCCCTCCGTCGCGGGGGCGGCCACTCGGACGATGAGCACCGGCGGGTCGTCTTCTCCGTAGCGGCCACCCACGCCTGGCCTGCGTGAACCGGGTTGAACCCGCACAGCGATCTTCACGCGGACCGAAGATAGAGGTCGCGCACCCAGCTCGCCGTGGCATCAAGGTGTGGCGAGTGAGGCGAAGCGGTCCAGGATCGTCGTACGAGCGGGCTCCCACGCGCGAAGGGCCTCGGACGTGGCGGCCATGATGGCTTCGGCTCCGCCCGGCGCCATGGCTGCCTCGTCCGGGAACGCTTCGAGGAAGCGGCTCACGCCGTCAGCATCGACCTCCAGGTGGAACTGGAACCCCCAGGCACACCGGCCGACCCGAAAGGCCTGGTTGGGGTAGGCGGACGTCGACGCCAGGTGCACGGCGCCGTCGGGCAGCTCGAAGGTCTCGCCGTGCCAGTGCAGGACCGTCAACCGATCGCCGCATGCCTCATCGAGCAACGGATCTCCAGCGGTAGCTGCCTGCATGTGCACGGGAGCCCAGCCGATCTCCGGCCCCGAGCCGGCGTGGACTCGAGCTCCTGCGGCTGCTGCCAACAGCTGAGCCCCCAGGCAGACCCCGAAGACCGGGACCTCCTCGGCGAGCGCCTCCCGGAGCAGCTCGATCTCGTCCTGGCGGGTCGGGAAGCCTTCGTCGCTCGCTGCCGACATCGGGCCGCCCATGACCACCAGGGCATCGTGATCGTCCAGCCCGGCCGGGAGCCTCTTGTCGAGGTCCACCCTCACGACGTCGACCTCGCACCCGGCACGGTGGAGCGCCCCGGCCAACCCGGCCGGCGCCTCAACTTCACGGTGCTGCACCACGAGAGCTCTTGGCCGTCTCATGACGTCACGCGTCCTGCGACCGAGGCGAACTCGCCGAGCATCCACGTTCCGCTCGACGGTGAGGGGCTGGGGGCGAGGCGAGCCCGCACCCGATCCCGATCCCGAAGGAGATCAGACGCCGGCGTTGGGGTAGGCGACGTCGGAGTGGGCAGCGTCGGTGTACACCTTCTCGGTGCCGTCGGGGTACCGGACGTGGGGAACGAGCATCCCATCGGGGGCATCGTGCAGGTACATGAGCGTCTCACCCACCACAGCGTGGTCGTGAGACTGGACTCTCCACAGCTCGTCGCCGTGAGCGGCTCGCCAGTCGGCCACCAGCTGCGGCATCCCCTCCGTGGCGGCCAGCACCCGCACCTTGCCCACCATCTCGTCGATCGCCGCTGCGAGCAGCACCTCGACCACCACATCGGGCTGGGCCTGGGAGTCGCCATCTGGTGTCGTCGTCATGTCGCCTCCCTGACGATCCATGATCGCCTTCGCTCCAAGTATCGCTCTTGGGTCTCTTGTATGTGGAACGGATGAACGTTCGAGATCGAGATCAGACACTATCCGGTCGATCCTCGGCACTCGGCGAGCTCACAGCGCTGGTGCGGTAGGTTCGGAGCCGTGCAGGGGGCGGTGACGGTTCGAGTGGATGCCCCTCCGTCGGACGTCTGGGACATCGTGAGCAACGTGACCCGCATAGGCGAGCTGAGTCCCGAGACCTTCGAGGCCAAGTGGATAGACGGGTCGACCGGGCCAGCGGTAGGCGCCCGGTTCGCAGGGCACGTGAAGCGCAACGGTCGAGGACCCACGTACCGGACGAAGTGCCGGGTGACGGCCTGCGATCCTGAGCGGGTCTTCGAGTTCGGCGTGGAGACCATGGGCAACGTGCTGAACACCTGGCGCTACGACCTGGCCCCTCTCGACGGCGGTGCCGCCACCGAGATCACCGAGTCGTTCCGCCTCACCCCCACGTTCTGGATGCGGCTCTACTGGTCGATCCTCGGATGGGCGAGGGGTCGCACCAACCAGCGCGGCATGGCCCAGACCCTCGCCCGCGTGAAGGAGATAGCCGAGCAATCACAGCGGCCCTAGGCACAGCCCCTAGGCCGTTCCCCACCTGCCTGGGTTCGCAGCGCATGAGCAGTTTCAAAGGCTCGTCTCGCAGCCAGCCATGCTCGTTGCCTCTCTGTGTAGGGTTTGGACGGGCAAGCAAGGGGGACGAGCATGACGTCGGCGGGTACCACCCAGAAGGACCCCATTCGGGTGTTCCAGATCGCTTCCGGCAACGTCGGAAGCGAGATGATCAAGCGCATCCGCAACCAACCAGATCTCGAGCTGGTGGGCTTGCACTGCTACTCGGCCGACAAGATCGGGCGCGACGTCGGTGAGATCGTCGGCATCGACCCTGTGGGGGTGCTGGCCACCGGCACTGTGGAGGAGATCGTCGCCGCGCGGCCGGATTGCGTGACCTTCCACGGCGTCTTCCCCGACGTCGACCTCTACGAGCAGATCCTCTCCGCCGGGATCAACATCGTCACCACTGCCGACTGGGTCACCGGCCACCACCGCAACGCCAACCATCCCCATCCCTCGGGCCGAACCGAGGAGGAGGTCATCCAGGCCGCGTGCGAACGAGGTGGCTCTACGTTCTACGGGACGGGCATGAACCCGGGGCTCGCCCAGATCCTTACCATCGCTCACTCAGCCGACGTCACCGAGATCCAGCGGGTGACGTGCACCGAGTCTGTGGACGTCTCTTGCCACCACTCCGTCGACACATGGGTGGAGGTGGGTTTCGGCCGCTCGGTGGACGATCCCGCCATCCCGGGGATGCTGGAGAGGTACACCCGGGTGTTCGAGGACTCGGTGCGCCTCATGGCCGACTGCTTCGACCTCACCCTCGACAACGACGTCCGCTTCGAGTACGAGCTCGGTGCGTGCACCAAGGACATCGACCTCGGCTGGTACCAGCTTCCCAAGGGTTCCCTCGGGGGATGCAGGCTGATGTACATAGGCACCGTCGGCGGGGAGTCGAGGATCGAGATGCACCTGGAGTGGCAGATGACGCCCTTCACCGACCCGCACTGGGACATCCAGGCCTGCTACATCACTCAGATCGAGGGGGATCCGTGCATCTACTCCAAGCACATGATCTTCCCGAAGCCTGGCACCGACTTCTCCACCCCCGAGGCCTTTGCTTCCGTGGGGATGACGGTAACCGGCATGCCCGCGCTCAACGCCGTCCGCAGCGTCGTGGCTGCGCCGGCTGGCATCGTCACCAGCGCGGACCTTCCGCTGCGTACGTTCGCAGGGCGCTTCGCACCCGATATCTACGGATGATCACCGACGAGTACAGACGGGCGTTGAACATGGTCGTAGACCCTCGCCCGCGCTTTCCGATCGGTTGGTTCAAAGTGGCCGGGGCAAACGAGATCGAGCCTGGTGCCCTGCTGGAGCGGACCTTCCTGGGCGAGCAAGTCGTGGCGTTCCGGACGGAGTCTGGGCAGCCGGCGGTGGTGTCGGCCTACTGCCCCCATCTCGGCGCAAACCTGGCCAGGGGCGGGACGGTGATCGAGGAATCTCTCCGATGCCCCTTCCACAGCCTCCGATGGGCGGTCGACGGGACATCCGTGGGCTCCGAGTACCCAGGCGATCCGTCGTACCCGGTCCGACTCCTTTCCTATCCGGTCATCGAGCGCTTCGGCTTCCTCTTCGCCTGGCACGATCCGGCAGGGAGCAAGCCCACATTCGACATCCCCGACCTCGACCTGGATGGCTGGACGGAGATGGTCGTCACCACCATCCCCATCGCCGCCCACGTAGAGACCATCCACGAGAACGGGGTGGACACCGTGCACTTCGGCATCGTGCATGGCTTCCCGCTGTCGGAGCCCGCCTACGACGACCGCGGCGCCTCGTTCCACTCCGAGTTCCACTTCGCCACCCCGAACTTCCTTCGAGAGGGTCCGGCCGAGATCACCACCTTCTTCGACACCGACACCTACGGCCTGGGCTATGCCCACTCGCTGAACACCGCCGAGGCAGTGGGCCTCCGCTACCGGGTCCTACTGCTGACCACCCCCACCACGCCCGACAGCATCGACTTCACCGTGGCCACCACCGTGCAGTGCCCCACCACAGGCACTCGGATCGCCGGTGTGGAGGTGGAGGAGGTCGCCGACTTCATGCACCGCGGCGCAATTGGCGGAGTCCGCCAGGACATCCCCATCTGGGAGGGGCTGCGCCACGTCGACCACCCTCGCCTCGTCAAGGGCGACGGGCCCATACCTCGCTTCCGCCACTGGGCCCAGCAGTTCCGCCCTGCGGTCGCACTCGGAGGCTGATCTCCCTTCTGACACCCCTCGCTGTTGGAGAAGCGCCATGGGCTCGAGGGCTAGGTTTGCGGTGCCGACTACGGAGGTTCCCGATGGCCTACTTGCGACCCCCATGGTTCGTTCGATCGGTGTTCAACAACATCGCCATGCGAACGGGAGTCGGCGGCACGGCCACGCTCGAGATTTCCGGTCGCCACACGAGCCAGCTCCAGCATGTGCCCGTGGTACCCGTCGACATCGACGGCATCACCTACCTGGTATCGACCCGGGGTGAGTCGGAGTGGGTCCGGAACCTCCGGGCAGCCCAAGGCCGTGGCGCCCTGCACCGGCGTGGCCAGGCTCCCTTGCAGTTCGAAGCCAAGGAGCTGACCGTCGAGGAGCGCCCTCCCGTGATCGAGGCCTACCGAGCCGAGGCGGGCAAGACCGTCAAGACCTACTTCGAGAAGCTCCCCGATCCTGCCGATCACCCCACCTTCCGGCTGACCGCGAAGGGCTAGGGGGCGCCAAACTCTCGATCACCGACGGCGAACCGGGGGTCGCGGCCGGCCAGCCCGAGCCGTGCAGGGTCTCGGATCAGAGAAGGTCGAACACCTCGCCGGTCGGGAAGCGCGCCATCGTGCGGTACCGGCGGTGGGCGAACCACCACGTTCCCCCCTGCCGGAGGTAGGTGTCGCTGTAGAGACCGAACACCTCGTTGCGCTCTCGCTTGTCGATGTCCTGCCGGAGCTCGCACATGAAGACCCTCGCTGTCGCCTTGTCGACATCCCCGTCGGGCCACAGCTCGATGCGGGAGTTGAGGATCACGAACTCGAAGAAGCTGAAGCGCTCGATCGCTGCGGCAATGAACCCGCCGAGCGCGACTGGCCCGACGATCTCCCGGCGCTCGACTGTCACGAGGTCGAGGTCGACGACCGCCTCGGCAAGGAACAGGTCGGAAAGCTCGCCCCACGCCCTGCGATTGACCACGTCTGCGTAAGCGCTCTGCAACCGCGAGATGGCGATGTGGTCCACGGCTTGCCGCAGTGCCTCGTCCATCTCCATCCATCCCCCTCCCCCGGCGGAGCGGGCTCGCCAGGTGACGTTGGTCCTCTGTCCGCAGGCCTACCCGGTATAGCGCGGCTTGGCGACAGTCGACCCGCCGGGGGCAGACGTGGACGTCGTCGTCGAAGACCTCGCCGTGGCGATCGACTTCTTCCGCGAGCTCGGCCTAGAGCTCGAAGGGCGAGGCTTGGTCGAGGACGAATGGGCAGGACGCGTCACCGGCCTCGGCGACCAACGCGTCGAGATTGCCATGATGCGCACACCGGACGGCCACGGCAGGCTCGAGCTCTCACGCTTCATGACGGGGGTGAGCCGAGCGGCCGCGTTTTGCATCCGGGTGCCGTTTCGACGTTAGCGCTGGGCCTCACCGGGAAGGCCCGGCTCGTTCGATGCGGTCGTAGTATCTCGTGATGGGTGCGTTCGAGGTGGTGTGCGAGATCGAACCGGCGACTCGGCCCGACCTGACACGGGTCCGCCACCAGATCGGGGTCCTCAGCACGATCGCGACCCGCTTTCTGATCCCGGACAACCACATCGGTCGTGCGACCGTGTCGAGCGTCGCCGTGGCCCACGAAGTCGCGCAGATGGGGTGCCGCGCCGTCGCGTGCATCAACGCCCGGGACCGCAACCTGCTCGGCTTCCGGCGCGACCTGCTCACCGCGGCGGCCTACGGCGTCGAGGAGTTCCTCTTTGTGTACGGCGACCGGCCCGAGACAGGTCGACGATCTGACGACCTCACGGTGCGATCCATGATCGACATGGCACGCGACTTCGCCGAGGAGCAGAAGATGCCCATCCGCATCGGTGTCTCCTGCGGCCTCGGCGCCGTGCCGGCATGGAAGTACCACGCCGATGCCTGGTACTTGCAGGTCTCCTATGACCTCGACGCGATGGTCACCTGGCGGGCAGGCATCGAGTTCGACGGCGCGGTCTACGCCGGTGTCATGGCGCTGCCGTCTGCCAGCATGGCCCGCAAGGTCAGTGCCGACGTCCCGCAGCTCGCTGTCCCGCGCCACATCCTCGACCGACTCGAGGCCAACCCCAATGCCGGCATCGATCTCGCGGTTGAGCTCGTCCTCGACGTTCGCGACTCGAACGCGTTCGACGGCGCCCACCTCATCGCCGTCAACCGCTACCGCCAGCTCGCCGCCGCACTCGAACCCGCGCTCCACTGACCAGGGCGTTTGCCCTGGTCAGTGTGGTGTCGGAGGGGGACTTGAACCCCGCGATCGGGCCGTGCCCGCCAGTACGCGTGCGATTTGTGCTCCTCGCTGTCCCACCGCTTCGGCGACGACGAGGCGAATCACGAGTCCGCGACCCTCAGCGACTCGCGACACCTAGCAGCATGCTTCGCGACACTCTCACGGAGCCGGCCAGGGAGCGAGCTGTTCATCGCTCGGATGGTCGGGTCAGCGCAGACTTCGCTTATAGCGTCAGGGAGTCGGGCGGCGAGCTCGTCAACCGTTCTGCGTCGGCTCCGAAGCCCCGTAGGTGCTCATCGAGATCAACCATCTCGGTGGAGTGCGAGCGGTTCACCGGCCTGACGTCCAGCACCAGATCGAGCTCGGCAAGTACCCGCAGGATGAGGCTGAGTTGGGCCGTCGTCCTCCCTGCTTCGAGATCGAGGATCCAGCGTCGGCTCACCCCTGCAGCGGCAGCGAGGTCGGTCTGAGTCAATCCGAGTGCTCGTCTACGATCGCGAATGGTCCAGCCAAGATCTGCCGGTCTGTCGATCCGCACGTGTTCTCCTCCCCGCAGATGTGCACAGTCATGCACATCCTAGCGCAGGTGCACCGCCGTGCACACGTTCCCAGAAGTGCACAGTTGCGCACATCGACGTCGCTGATCAGCACGCCGGGCCGACTGAACGAAGTCACCCGCCGGGTCGTGCGCCGGCACCGCGAAGTCGTCCCGTCCTCGGGCGGGCAGGCGTTGGCGCCGTCGAGGCAGACGGCGAACTTCAGGCCCTTCGGCATCCGCCACACGCGGTGGACGGTGATCTCGTGCTCCCACGAGTCGCCGAAGTCGTACTCGTAGGTGAAGCGCTCGTTCGCCCCGACCGCGGTGACGACGGTGAAGTCCTTCTCCTGCAGCTCATCGTCGGGGTAATCGTCGAACTGCATGCCGTACCGGTCCGCGCCGATCTCGAACGAGTGGAGGTGGCAGTCCTCCCACCCCATCGCTGCCTGGAACATCCGGTGCAGCTTGTCGAGCCGAACGCTCCCCGGCACGAGAAGGCGGCGCCAGACCCTGGGCTCGACCCGGAGCAGTTCGATCGTGAGGTCGAGGATGGGCTGGGCGGGCGGCGTCGGCATGGCGGAAATCTACGGCGGCGGGCAGGTCCACGACTCGACCGATGATCTGCAGTCCTACCGGCGCCGAGAGGCCGGATCGTTGTCGCTGGCTCCGACCTTGGTCCACAGCTCCCTCGGCAGCAGCCGCGTCGCCTCCCCCAAGAAGTCGTCGCGGAAATCCGGCGAGGTGAATCGGAAGGTCACGACGTAGTCGTTCCTCCTCCAGGCCGCTTCCTTGGTGCCGCCCCAGGGAATGCTCTTTGGGATCTTCGACCCCTCGGCGAACTGGGAGAGGCTCCGAAGGCAGTGGAGGACGGCAAGATCGTGCGTCTCGCACGACACGCTGTAGTGACACCGCTCGTAGTCTTCGTCCGACATTGACGACCCTCCCGCTCGACAAACGGCGAGTTCGGGTCGATCGACCGCCACCCAAAACATACGCTGACCAGCACTTTCGTGCTGGTCAGATCGTGTCGGAGAGGGGACTTGAACAAATAGGACACTGATACTACCTGGTTCGACACAGTCCGTGTTTGTCACATAAGCCAGATTCCCACCGTGGCTTCGGCATTCGGGTATACTCGAAGGCCGAAGGAGCGACTGATGCCGAGGACCAGGACCAGCGCCAATGACATGCGAGCCCTCGCCATCGAGGACCTCGCTGCCGCGCTCGACGCTGCTGGCCTGCGGGTCGAGCGGGCGGGCAAGCGGTCGCTGAAGGTCCGACTCGACGACGCCCGCTTCGACCTCGATGTGATCCCGGCCGCGTACGCGACCGGGGCTCGCGCCGAGGAGCTCATGAACGAATCGCACCCTGAGGGACACCTGCCGGTGCTCGTCGCCGACCGCGTCACCGCCGAGGCGAGGGACCGGTTGGCCGAAGGTGGTTGGGGTTGGCTCGATCGGCGGGGCCACCTCCGCCTCCGCTCCCCGGGCATGCTCGTCGACACCAACGTGCCCGCGACGACCCGCGACGGGTCGGCGCCCGACGAGCCGATCCGTGGGCGTGCTGGGATCGCCATCGCCTACCGGCTACTCACCCACCCCGACGAGCCGGTGTCGACCACGCGCTCGGGACTCGGCTTCGCTCCGTCCACCATCAGCGAAGCGCTCACCCGACTGCGAGCCGCGGGCCTCGTCGACGACACGGGGTTCGCTGTGACGCCCGAGCTGTTCTGGGCGCTCGCCGACCGCTGGGCACCGGAACGAACCTGGCTCGCCGAGCAACCCGATCCCACGGCAAGCGACACCGCCGGATGGTGCGTCACGGGAACCGTCGCCGCCGCGGAGCTCGGTGCGCCTGTCATGTCGACCGACACCGCCCCCGACCTCTACGTGCCCGGGCCTGTCGTGGTCACCATCGCTGCCCGTCGCTACGGCGTAGCCCGTGACGCCAGCGTGGCCGCCGCGTCGATAGCGGTGGCGCCCGCGTCGGAGATCACCAACGAGACTCGACCACCTGAGCATCAGCCCTGGCCGCTCGCCCACCCCGTCGCGGTCTCGCTCGATCTCGCACAGGACCGGGCACGCGGCCGTGAGATCCTCGAGGACTGGAGCCCGCCCGAACGTGTCTGGTGAACCGCTCGTCGTCCTACCGGGAGAGGCAATGGTGCGACTCGTGCGCGCCGCGGCCAAGGTCGCCGATGCGAACCTCGGTAGCTACGCAGTCATCGGAGGCGTTGCGGTGTCGGCTCGTCTCGGCCAGGCCCACCGAGCCACAGCCGACATCGACACCGTCGTCGACGACCTGACACCGCCTCCCGCCATCGAGGCGCTGCTCGATGTACCGGGCGCGCACGCCGACCCGACTGGAGCGCACCGCGTGCTCATCGACGGCATCAAGGTCGAGGTACAGGGAACAGAGCCGTTCACCCCCGCCGATCTCGACGGTCTGACCGAGAAGCAGATCCTCTACGTCGGGGCCCACCGGTACGCGCTCGATTCGGCGACCCCCCTCACGCTCGTCGCCCAAGCTAAGCAGGCTCGAGCGACCGTGCCCGTGGCAACCCCAGGTGCGCTGTTCGCGATGAAGCTCCACGCGATCGAGGACCGGCGCGCTGGCGGCGGACTCGACAAGCGAGCTGGCGACGCCTGGGACATGTATCGAATCCTCCTCGACCTCGACCGCGACGCCGAGGTGCGCGATGAGCTGAGCGCACTTCCCGATCCGCTTCGTAAGGTGATCGCCGACACCGCCGAGCGCATTTTCGTCGAGCGGGCCGCTCGCACGATCGGCTGGCTCAAGGCCGGCGACGAGCGCATGGCGACCATCACGGCCGAGGAGCTGCAAGCGCTTGGCCAGCCGGTCGTCGACGCGCTTCACGGGGCGTGAGCCGGGCGTCTACCGCCGCATCAACCCGCTGCCTGGAACCGAACCTGACGCGCCTTGAGGTATGCAGGCTCACGGACCGTGTAGTGATCGGTCCACCACGAGACCTCGGCATCGGGCGCGCTCTCGGACGGAATGATGAAGACCTCTCGTCCCGCGTCAACGACGCCGAGCCGGCGCTTGAGCCCGCGGTCGGTTCGCTACGTGCATCGATCCTGCACGCCGCACTCAAGGACGCGCTGCGATGAAACCGGATCGTCCGCAACCCCGCCGACGCGGCCGTGCCACCGCCCGAATCGTCGACCAAGTGCGGCAGGAAAGGCACCTGGACCGCCGGTCAGCTACGCGACTTCCTCGACTTCGTGGCCGACAACCCGTACCTGCCGGCGTGGCTGTTCCTCGCCACCTCCGGCTCACGCCGTGGCGAGGTCCTCGGCCTGAAGTGGGACGACGTCGACCTCGACGCGGCCACGGCGATCATGTCCCGCCAGGTCGCGATGGTCGAGCATCGCATCGTGGTGAAGGATCTCCCGAAGACGAAGGGCGGTCACACGATCTCGCTCGACCCGGGCACCGTCGAGATGCTCGCCCACCACCGGGAGCGCCAGGCGGAGATCAAGCGCCTCCTCGGCGGCGGCTACCACGACAACGGCTGGATCTTCACCCGCCCCGACGGCACCCCGATCCATCCCGAGCGCTTCAGCCGCGAGTTCCTCCGCAAGCAGGAGGCCTACAACAAGGCCCGCCCCGACGAGCCGCTCCCACGGCTGAAGCTCCACGGCCTCCGCCACACCTGGGCGACCCTCGCCCTCGAGGAGGGCATCGACATCCACGTCGTGAGCGACCGCCTCGACCACAGCAGCACCCACATCACGAGCCAGATCTACACCCACGTCACCAGGCCCATGCAGTCCGACGCCGCCGACCGCGTGGCGGCACGGATCCTCGGCCGGAACCCCGGCGCGCCGAAGCCAGGCAGCTGACCCAAAGCCGGAGCGCTCGGTGACCGCGTCCGGGAAGGCGGCTTAGCCCCGAAGTTCGTCGGCGGCGACCCTCGCGTCGCGCCGATCCGTCAGTGCGAGACGGGCGGCGGAGATCAGTTGGCCGAGGTCGCCACGACTCAGGACCAGGACGTCATCGATGACTTCGTCAGACGGAGTGATCTCGGCGGCTGACCCACGAGGAGGACCGGATGCGCGATCAGCAGAACGAGCCAGAGGTGCGAGCCGAGTTCGAAGCCGTCCTGGTGCAGTACACCGCAGCCGGCGAACGACTGGCGCAGCTCGCCGAGCAGCTGGCGCTCGCGGAGGTACGGACACTGCTTCCCGAGGCCGCCGTGGTCGAGGTCCATGGCTGGATGAACGAGGACTGGCTCAAGGTGCTGCGGATCCGAGCGGTGCGCTCGGATACGGGCACCACCCTCTTCGACGTGGAGGCCGGTGCGGAGCCTGAGATTGAGGACGCGCTCCACGAGATCGGTACCGAACTACTCGACCTGCTGGTCGACCTCACCGGCGACGCCTTCATGGGCACCTACACGCTCGAGGTTGGGCCGGCCTCCACACGAGCGAGCTGAGCAACCGTGGCAGGCGACTCGTTCGCCGTGGGTCACCTGACGTGGAGTTCGGCCTTGACGGCGCCAGCGCTGCTCGAGATCGTGGATGCTCATGCGCAACGACGATGACTCACGAGTGATCCGGGCGGTGTCGGCTCGGACCTGGAGCTCCTCCTCGACGCACTGGATTCGCACGAGTACTGGCAACTCGGTGAGGGTCTACCGCGGAACAACGGCCTCGTCTGGTTGCCGGGGGACGGCGTCGACGCAACGGATCGCTACTGGGGCGATGAGCAGCCGACGGTTGAGCAGCGGGAAGCCATCCGCGCGGTCGAACGCTGCCGTGAACTGGCCGACCGGCTTCGGGCCGAGATAATCGGGATGGGTAG
>CAYNQN010000005.1:0-21619 GCA_964399375.1 uncultured Rhabdothermincola sp.
GCCCCGCCGAACGAGCGGTTGTCGAGCAAGCCGCCGTACTCCCGGGCGAAGGGCACGCCCTGGGCCACGCACTGGTCGATGATGTCGACGCTGACCTGGGCCAGCCGGTAGACGTTCGACTCGCGGGCCCGGAAGTCGCCGCCCTTCACGGTGTCGTAGAAGAGGCGGTAGATGCTGTCGCCGTCGTTCTTGTAGTTCTTGGCGGCGTTGATGCCGCCCTGGGCGGCGATGGAGTGCGCCCGGCGGGGAGAGTCGTGGAAGGTGAAGGCCTTCACCTTGTACCCGAGCTGCGCGAGCGATGCGGCGGCCGCCGCACCTGCCAGGCCCGTGCCCACCACGATCACGGTGAACCGGCGCTTGTTGTTGGGGTTCACAAGCTTCACGGAGAACTTGTGGTTGTCCCAGCGGTCCTCTATCGGCCCGGTGGGGGCCTTGGCGTCGAGGAACGTGGTCGTGCTCATGTGGCGATCACTCCGGCTTGCACCGCTATGGGGAACGAGATGTTGCCCACCGCCACCACCACGGCGAACGCTGCGGCGAAGCCCCTGCGGAGGGGGTTGTGGCGGGGGTTGAACCGTGGGCTCATCGAGCCGAGGCTCTGGAATATCGACCAGCCGCCGTGGTACAGGTGCATGCCGAGCGCCACGTTGGCCACGATGTAGATGGCGGCCACCGACCAGCGGCTGAGGCTGTAGGCGACGTTCTCGTACGGCATCCCCCTCACGAACTCTGGGTTGGCCCACGCGAACCCCCATGTGAGGTCGGCGAGGTGCCAGAGGAGGAAGAGCAGGATGATGATGCCCGTCCAGCGCATCGTCCGGGCCGCCCAGCTGACCGCTATGTAGTCACGCGGCGACTGGTACCGGGCGGGGCGGGCCTTCCGGTTGAGGACGGTGAGCGAGTAGGCCGAGTGGATGTGCAGCACGAAGGCCACGATCAGGCCTATCCGCATGATCCACAAGGTGACCGTGCGGGGCACGATCGGTACGAGCAGCTCGCGGAGGAACTCGGCGTAGTGGTTCATGTCGACCGGGCCCAGGTACATCTTCAGGTTCCCGATCATGTGGACGAGCACGTAGCCCATGAGGATGATCCCGCTGAGCGCCATCACCCACTTCTTGCCCACCGCCGAGCCGTAGATGTCGATAAGCGGGAACTTGCTGCGCCTGGCCGGTCGCCGGATCGTGGGCGACGTCACGTTCGGCGTGATCGCTGGGGCTTGCTTGGTTGCTGTCACTGATGGGCCTCCACCGGCGCAGACGCTAGCGACGCGCTCAGCTCAGTTGCGAACCGAGGCCCACCAGCGCATCGGAGCGATGGGCTGGTCGAGCTCCCGCGCCCAGCTGCCGGTGCCCACCACCCCTCGGCTCGGGTCGACGAGCTGCATCTCGCAGGCCAGCGAGCGGGCCCCGGCGGGAGCCACCGAGTCGACCGTCGCCGCCAGCATGCTGGCCTTGGCGGGGAGCTGACCCTGCCACGCCCTTCTCTCGTGGTTGACCAGCTCACCGTCTTCCCTTCTCCAATAGAGATCAACATTTAGAACGATATCTGGAAAGGAGATATCACGGTGGTTGACCACGTGGATCTCCAGGTCGAGGCGACCGCCTGGCCTGAGCCGAGAGGTGCCGAGCACGGCCAGCAGGCCTCCGGTGCCCACCAGGCGGCCACCTCGGCCCCGGCGGTCCGAGCCGTCGAAGGTGGGTGAGCTCGGCAGGAGGTCGGCATGTGCGACCACGGGGCGCGACCCGTCGTTGCGCGACAGGAGGCGAGAGATGGACCTGTCGAGGTTCACCACGTTGCCCCACACGGCGATGCATGCGTGGTGCCCGAGCACGTCCACCGCCTCGGCGACCTCTCGGCGAGCCTTCCTCCTCACGCCCCGTGACACCCCCCACTGCAGGGGGAGGTCCTGCCACAGGAGCACCCCGGCGCTGTCGGCGGAGGTGTACAGCTCCGGGCCCGGCACGTACCCGCTGATGCGCAGCAGGTCGATGCCCTGCCTCTGGGCGGCTTCCATCCGGGCGGCGGCCTCGTCGGCGGTGGGGCCGGGGCCGGGCGAAGCCGGCGCCAGGTTCGAGCCCTTCGGGACGAACCGCTCGCCGTTCACCCACAGCTGCCAGTTGCGCAGTGCGAGCTTCCGGAGGCCCACCGACCGCTGCCTTGCGTCGCTGGCTGCACCCTCGTGGATCACCTCCACCCTCACCACGTAGAGCGGCTGGTCGCCGAGGGACCAGGGCCACCAGAGGTCTGGGTCGGGCACCGTCACCTGCCACTCGATGTGGTTGGGCCCGGCGGCCAGGTGCTGGTCGCGGGTCAGCTCCAGCAGCTCGCGACCGTCGGGAGCTATCAGGATCGTGCGCAGCTCCACCTGCCTGGACGTGTCGGCCTCCATGGCGGCGTGCAGGGCGATCGTCGCCGAGGGAGCACCGGCGTCCCGGCAGATGGCGCGCAGCTGCGAGATCCGCACCGGGCCCGTGCGCTCCAACAGCACGCTGCGCCAGATTCCCCCCGGGTTGGCCCCAGTACCCAGGGGGTCCCACACGTCACGCTGCTCGAGCAGCCTCGCCAGGCCGCTGCGGGATCTCTGCTCGGCGGGAGCGTTGGAGGTCACCTCCAGGGCGACCACGTGCTCGCCGCTGCTTTCGGTGCCGCCGACCAGCTCGGTCACCTCGAAGCTGTGTGGGAAGAAGTATCCCTCGGCGTCGCCCACGTAGGTGCCGTCGAGCCACACGTCGCCGGAGTGGAACACGCCGTCGAGCACCATCCAGGCCCGCTCGCCGGGGCCCAGCGGTGCCGTCTCGAACCTGTGGCGGTAGAGGACCGGGCCCCCTGAGGCCGATAGGCCAGGCGCCGAGCGCCATTGGCCCGGGACCTCTGCCTGCTCCCAGGAGCTGTCGTCGAAGGAGGGCTCCTGGTACCGGCGCCGCAGATCCTCGTCGGCAGGCGCCACCCGCCACGTGCCCGCGAGGTCTCGGGGTGGATGCTTCTCCGGAGCGGACATGCTCCGGAGAAGCTACCCCGATCGATCAGTCATGACGCCCGGTGCGGCCGCTCGGTCGAGCCGGCCTCAGGCTCGGAGCGGTCCTGGGGTCAGGCAGGCGTGACGCCCGTGTCCTCGCCGGGAGCGCCACCCTTGGAACCCGCTACGCCTCGGTATATGAGCGCTCCGAGGATGCCCCCGACCAGCGGGGCCAACCAGAACAGCCAGAGCTGCTCGATGGCCCAGCCACCCACGAACACGGCGGGTCCGGTGGACCGAGCGGGGTTCACCGAGGTGTTGGTCACCGGGATGCTGATGAGGTGGATGAGGGCGAGCGTGAGGCCGATGGCCAGGGCGGCGAAGCCCTTGGGGGCGCGGCGATCGGTGATGCCCATGATCACGATCACGAACACAGCGGTGAGCACGATCTCGGCCAGCAGGCCCGATCCCAGGTTGAAGAACCCGGGGGAGTGCTCGGCGAAGCCGTTGGCGGCCAGGCCGCCCTCTCGCACGCTGCTCGCCGAGGCGCCGTCCTGACCCATGGCGATTAGCAGGACCGTGCCCGAGGCCCCTATGGCCCCGACCACCTGGGCGACGACGTACTGGATGGCCTCCCTACCGGGGAAGCGCCCGCCCACGACCATGCCCACCGTCACGGCAGGGTTGAAGTGCCCGCCCGATACGTGGCCGAAGGCGTAGGCCATGCACACGACGGTCAGGCCGAAGGCGAGCGACACGCCCACCAACCCGATGCCGATGCTCACGCCTTGGCCAGAGAAGAAGACGGCCGCCAGCACTGCGCTGCCGGTACCGCCGAGGACTAGTACGTAGGTGCCGATCAGCTCCGCTAGGAGCCGGCGCCAGAGGTTGGGATCCATCTGGTTGCCTCCTGAGTGCTCGCCAGGCTCGTGCCCGGACATGAGCAACCTATGACAAGCGACACACCAGGTCGCGGACGCCGTCGGCGCCGCCCACGATCACCCGCTCCACCATCGGCGCGAGGAACAGGCCGTGCTCCACGATCCCGGGGATGGCATCGAGCTCGCGGGCGAGCGCGGCGGGATCGGCGATGGAGCCGAAGTGGGCGTCGGCGAGGATGTTGCCGTTGTCGCTGGGCTCCGAGCGGGGCACCACGTCTGCCGCACCCAGGGCGCGCACCCGGGCGTAGGCGACCTCTGGGGCGAAGGCCAGCACCTCCAGCGGCGTGCCGAAGGCGCCGAGGCGGTCCACCAGCTTGCTCTCGTCGACCACCACCAGGAACCTGGCCGCCATCTGGGCCACGATCTTCTCCCTAGTGTGAGCCCCGCCGCCGCCCTTGGTGAGATCGAAGGTCGAGGCCACCTCGTCGGCGCCGTCGAGCGCTATGTCGAGCACGCCCAGAGCGTCCGGTGCCACCACCTCCAGGCCCACCGATCGGGCCAGCTGCTCGCTGCGCACCGAGGTGGCGGTGCAGGTGATGCCCAAGCCCTCGCTCCCACCGGCCCTCTCACCGAGCGCCACGATGGCGTGGTGCACGGTGGTCCCCGTGCCCAGGCCCACCTTCATCCCGGGCTCCACGTAGGAGGCGGCCTGGCGCCCGGCGGCCTCCTTCTGGGCGTCCTGCTCCTGGCTCATCTGTGCAGCATCCCACGTTCTGATTGGCGCCTGCTTCGCAAGTTTCTCGGGGGTTTTTCGGCTCACCTCTTGCGCTGGGGGCGGAACACGGGTAAAGATCACACAGCTGTAATTACAGTTGTGCTACGGGGAACGTCCGCAGCACCCCCGTCTCGGCCCAAGGTGGCCGGGCTCTCTCCACCGACCGACGAGGCCAGGGCGTTCCTGGGTCGCCGAGGCCGGGGGCGGGAGGAACCGGAAGGGGGCATCTCCACACGAACAGACGAAGCGATCTCCCGTCTGGGCAGGTCAACGCCGCTCAGGCGAAGAGGAGGGATCTGGACGATGGAACCGATCATTGATCTATCTGTAGACAAGTCTTGGCAGGATCTAGCCAACTGCTTGGGTGTTGATCCTGACCTGTTCTTCCCGGAGCGTGGCGCGTCCACACGGGAGGCGAAGGAGGTTTGCAGAGGCTGCGTCGTTCGCGACGACTGCCTCGAGTACGCCCTGTCGAACGGCGAGAAGTTCGGCATCTGGGGAGGCATGAGCGAGCGGGAGCGGCGACGCATCCGGCGTCAGCGAGCCATCGCCCGCGCGGCCAACACCGCCTGAGGACATCGCCATCCCACCTCGGCGCCCGCTGGGCGCCCCGGCCCGCTTCAGCCCGCTAGAGCGAGGCGGCCCTCGATCGTCCGGTCCTCGCCGAGGTCCAGCTCCTCCCAGCGATCCTCGGGAGTAGCCGTGAGGACCGCCCGAGGCACCAGGCCGACCAGCTCGGCCCTCGCCACAGGAGCCATCGACCGCACCTTGTCGTAGACGTCGGCCGGGCCTACCGAGACCGGGTCGATGAGGTTCATCGACACCTGGGCGACACCCCCCACCGAGAGCCCCAGAGCCCGCACCGCAGGGCCCCTCAGCTCCCTGGCCACCTGGCTCGCTAGCGAGCGGTCGGCCGTGGCGAGCCACACGTTGTAGGCCACCAGCACGGGCCTTGCCCCCACGGCCGTGGCGCCGGCCGTGGGATGAGCACCGGTGGGGCCGAAGTCGGGAGCGAGGGAGCCGAACGCCTCTCGCCGCACCTCGGGGAGCTCCCTGCCGCCACCGTGGCGGCTGGCGGGGCCGTAGAGGAAGCAGGGCACGCCCAGCTCGTCGCCGAGCCACCGGGCGAAGCGGTCTCGCGCCTCGACGGCCTGGTCCATGGTCCCCTCACCGAGGGGGACGAACGGGACCACGTCGAGCACGCCCAGCCTGGGGTGGACGCCGTCGTGGCCCGTGAGGTCCAGGGCCATCACGGCCGCGGCGGCCACCGCCCTGGCAGCCGGCTCGCCAACGATCGTGAGCACCGAGCGATGGTGGTCGGGATCCAGGTGGACGTCGAGGAGGCAGCGCCCGGCGTTGCGGGCCACCAGCTCGACGACGTCGAGCCTCCGACCCTCGCTGATGTTGATCACGCACTCGAGCATCGGGGCTCGCTACGGGCCGTTCTCTGCGACCCTGCTGGGGGCGCTGATGGCGCGGTGGATCATGAGTGGCCCTAGGCTAGGGGCATGCTCGGGACACCGGAGATAATCATCATCGCTGTGATAGTTCTCCTCCTCTTCGGGAGCACCCAGCTGCCCAAGCTCGCCCGCTCGCTAGGCCAGGCTCAAAAGGAGTTCAAGTCGGGTCTCGACGAGGGTGCGGGTTCGAAGGCAGCGAGCTCCAGCGACGACGACTCGAAGAGCTGAGAGTCGCCGCCGGCCTTCGGGCCGAGGTGCGCACTCAGGCAGGTCGGCTCTCAGATGGGGGCCGATCAGGCGGGTGTGACAGTGAGGAGGGCGTTCCCCTGGTTCGCGGTCTTGCGGCCCTTCAGGAGCCGCCTGCGCTGACGCTCCGAGGTGCCGCCCCACACGCCGTGGTCGATGTGGTTGTCGAGCGCGTACTCCAGGCACGGCTCCTTGACGGGGCAGTTGGCGCAGATGCGCTTGGCAATCTCGACGCCCACGCCGTCACTGGGGAAGAAGGTCGTGGGAGATTGGACCCTGCAGTTCCCTTCGGCCATCCACGATGCGTCCATACTTCCTCCGTTCCGTCTAGGAGTTGTACGTAGCGAACGGCCCTGAGGTTCCCGACTGGGGGGAGGTTCTCTACAGTGCCGCAGGTGGAGCCACACCGCCCCCATCACCCGCAGGGCCCTGCCCGCTACCCGGACGCGCCGCCTACGTACGATCCGTCGTCCGGGTATCCCACGCCTCCGCCGGCGCCACCCACCCCGCAGCGGCCCTCCGAGCGCCCCCGTGGCGACGGTGGGCGCCTGCGCGTGCCCTACCTGGTGGCGGCCGTGCTCGCCGTTGGCCTGGCCGTGACCCTGGTGGCCCTGGTGGTCGCCCGCTCCTCCGACAACCGTGGCAACGACCTGGCCGGTGCGGCGCCGGGGGGCCTCGACGTGGGCGCCGTGCTCGCCAAGGCGCAGCCGTCGGTGGTCACCGTGTGGGTCCGCACACCGGAGGCCCTCACCACGGGCACCGGCGTGGTGATGAGCCCCGACGGCCTGGTGCTCACCAACGCACACGTGGTGGGCGTCTCGTCGACCGCCACCGTCACGCTCTCCGACGGCCGAGAGCTCGAGGCCGACCTGCTCGGCTCGCTGCCCGGTGACGACGTAGCGCTCCTGTCGGCAAGGGGTGTCACCGACCTCGTCCCGGCGGAGCTGGGCAGCTCGGCCGACGCCGAGGTGGGCGACGAGGTCGTGGCCATCGGCAACGCCCTGGGGTTGGGGGGCCTCCCAAGCGTCACGAGCGGGATCATCTCGGCGAAGGACCGCACGATCCAGACGTCCTCTGTGGTGCTGCGCGACCTCATCCAGACCGATGCGGCGATCAACCAGGGGAACTCTGGCGGTCCTCTCATGGACGCCCTGGGCCGCGTGATCGGGATCAACACGGCCATCGCGGCGCAGGCCCAGAACATCGGGTTCGCGATCCCCATCGACAACATCAAGCCCCTGGTGGAGGACCTCCGCAGCGGTGAGGGGGTGGTGACGCCCGGCTCGGCCTTCCTCGGCGTGCAGACGGTCCCCGTGGAGAGCCTGAGCCCTCAAGACCTCACCTCGTTGGGGATCACCGCCACCAGCGGAGCCGTCATCGTCAGCGTCATCCCCAACTCGGCCGCCGAGGCAGCGGGACTGGAGGTGGGCGACGTGGTGGTGAGCGTCGACGGGACACCAGTGCTCAGCAGCGGGGACCTGAGCGATCGCATCCTCTCCCTGGAGCCTGGCGACGAGATCAACCTTGTGTACGAGCGCGATGGCACCCGCCAGAGCGTCGACGTGCAGCTGAGGCGCAGGGACCAGAGCGGCCGGGGATGACCCGGTGCACCTGGCGCCCGGAGCGACGCGTGCAACCGAGCGGTGGGCGGTGGCTGGGCTCTGGGAGCCCGTGGAGGTCGGAGGGCGTAGGCTTGGCCGAATGTCGAACACCGAGACCCCCGAGACCCTCGAGCCACCGCGGGGGCACGTGAAGATCATCTACGTCGGGCCGGTCGCCCCCCACTGGGAGATCCGCTCGGACTTCGGCGATCGCTCCCTGATCGAGGGCTTCCGTGACCGTGTGCTCGCGCGGCTGCTCCTGCTCCCGCCGCACGACCCGCAGTTCCGGCGCAACCGCGAGCGCGTGGTGCGCGACGCCGAACGCGAGAACCTCCTCCTGCAGTGGGACCTCGGGATCCCCGAGGAAGACGAGACCGTGGCCTGAGGGCCGATGGCCGCCGGCTCCGCACCTGGCCCCGTCGGGCTCGTCTCGGCGGGCGATGAGGACATCGCCTCCCTTTCCCAGGACCCCCACGTGGTGGGCGTGCCGCTGGCCGACGACGCCATCCGGTTCCTGAACCGGGAGACCTCCTGGCTCGACTTCGACGCGCGGGTGCTGCGGCTGGCCGAGCGTGACGACGTCCCCCTGCTGGAGCGGGCCAAGTTCCTGGCCATCTTCAGCTCCAACCTCGACGAGTTCTTCCAGGTGCGCGTGGCGGGCCTCAAGGACCAGGTGGCTGCCGGCCTGACGGTCCCGACACCCGATGGGCGCACCGCTGCCGAGCAGCTCCTCGACATCAGAGACCGCGTGGAGGCGCTGAGCCGGCACCAGCAGCACCTCTTCCTCGAGGAGGTGGTGCCGGCGCTGGCGGCGGAGGGCGTGGTGTTCTCCAGCTTCGCCGACCTCGACGAGGACGACCGCAAGCACCTCGACGACGTGTTCGACCGCCGCATCTTCCCCGTGCTGACCCCGTTGGCCGTCGATCCGGGGCACCCCTTCCCCTACATCTCCGACCTCTCGCTGAACCTGGCCGTCATCGTCACAGACCCGTCCGACGGCGAGCGTCGCTTCGCCCGGGTGAAGGTGCCCAACCTGCTGCCCCGCTTCGTGGTGATGCCCGACGGCGAGCGCTTCGTGCCGCTGGAGCAGGTGATAGCGGCGCACATGGAGGGCCTCTTCCCGGGCATGGAGGTGGAGGGCCACCACGTCTTCCGGGTGACCCGGAACGCCGACCTCACGCTGGAAGAGGAGGAGGCCGACGACCTGCTCGCGGCTGTGGAGATGGAGCTCCGCCGCAGGCGCTTCGGGCGCACCGTCCGCCTGGAGATCGACCTCGACATGTCGAGCGAGATCCGCGAGCTGTTGCAGCGCGAGCTCGACGTGACCGACGAGGACGTCTACACCCAGGCCGGCCCCCTCGACCTGAGCGGGCTTTGGTCGGTGCACGCGCTCGATCGGCCCGACCTGCGCGACCCGGTCTGGGTGCCGGTGACCGAGGGCCGCCTGGCCAGCCGCGACGAGGAGGGCGTGAGCTTCTTCAACGTCATACGGCGCGGCGACGTCCTCGTCCACCACCCGTACCAGTCGTTCGCCACCTCCGTGGAGGAGTTCATCCGCCAGGCGGCGGTGGATCCCTACGTGCTGGCCATAAAGCTCACCCTCTACCGCACCTCCGGCGACAGCTCCATCGTGCAGTCGCTGATCCGCGCCGCAGAGGGCGGCAAGCAGGTGGCGGCGCTCGTGGAGCTGAAGGCCCGCTTCGACGAGGAGAAGAACATCGTGTGGGCGCGCGAGCTGGAGAAGGCAGGCGTTCACGTCGTCTACGGGCTCACCGGCCTGAAGGTGCACACGAAGACCACGCTCATAGTGCGCGAGGAGGGCGACGGGATCCGGCGCTACTGCCACGTGGGCACCGGCAACTACAACCCGAACACCGCACGGCTCTACGAGGACGTAGGCCTGCTCACGTGCGATCCCGACATCGGCTCCGACCTCACGCAGCTCTTCAACCTGCTCACCGGCTACGCGCGGGAGCCGCGCTTCGCCAAGCTGCTGGTCTCGCCCACCGAGATGCGCCAGCGGATCAGGTCGCTGATCGAGGCCGAGACGGCCCAGGGCGCCGAGGGCCGCATTGTGCTGAAGATGAACAGCCTCGTGGACGCGGACATGATCGAAGCCCTCTACGAGGCGTCCGCCGCCGGGACCAGCGTCGATCTCATCATCCGGGGCATCTGCTGCCTGCGGCCCGGGCTGCCCGGCCTCTCGGAGAACATCCGCGTGCGCTCGATCGTGGGTCGCTACCTGGAGCACAGCCGCATCTACCACTTCGCCCACGGCGGGACCGACAAGGGGCCCGCCTACTACATCGGCTCGGCCGACCTGATGCCGCGGAACCTCGACCGGCGCGTCGAGGCCCTCGTCCCGGTGGAGGACCCTGTGCTGCAGGACCAGCTGGGGGAGATCCTCGCCGTGAGCCTCTCCGACACAGAGCTGGCCTGGGAGCTGGGCGCCGACGGCACCTGGTCACGGGTGAGGGCCGCCACCGGTGCGGACGCCGTCGAGACCCACTGCAGGCTCCAGGAGCTTGCCCTGGAGCGGCGCACAGCGTGAGCCCGAAGGGAAGGCAGGCCGTCCAGGCCGCCGGAGGGGTGGTGTGGCGCGAGGCGCCCGGCGAGCAGCAGGCCGGAGGAGCAGAGGTGCTCGTGGTCCATCGGCCGCGTTACGACGACTGGTCGCTCCCCAAGGGGAAGCTCGACGCCGGCGAGACGCACGAGGCAGCGGCCTTGCGCGAGGTGGCGGAGGAGACGGGCCTTCGCTGCACGCTCGGTCCCGAGCTGGCCAGCTCGTCGTACCGCGACGGGCACGATCGCCCGAAGCTGGTGCGCTACTGGGCCATGGTGGTGGACGGTGGCTCGTTCCAGCCCAACGACGAGGTCGACGAGGTGCGCTGGCTGAGCCTCGAAGAGGCTTCGGGGACGCTCACGTATGCCCACGACGTCGAGGTGCTCGGGTCGTTCACCGAGATGCTGCGTGGCTAGGGCGAAGGCTCTGACTCGCCCGGTGGAGCTGTTGGGGTCGTTCACCCGGATGTCATCAGATGAGAAGGCCGCGTTCACCTGAGGGGAGCCGGCGCGCTACCTGGGCTCCGTAGGGTCGGCGTTGGCTTGCAGGATGCGGGTCGAGGACGAAACCGAGCACGAAGGAGATCCACCTTGCGGTCACGAGCCAGGTCTGCTCGTTGGTTGACAGTTGTGATTGGTGCGCTTGCGATGGTGGCAGTCGCCTGCGGTGGAGACGGGGGCGGCAGCGCCGCTTCGTCCGACACCTCCCCCCCCAGCGCCAGCGAGGCCGACTTCACCTCGCTGTCGGGCTCGTTGCCGGGGTCGGGGGCCACGTTCCCCGCAGCGTTCTACGAAGAGGCCATCTCCGAGTTCCAGGCCCTGGGCTCCGGCCTCCAGGTGACCTACGGAGGGGGCGGCTCGGGGAAGGGCAAGCAGGACCTGGCCGACGAGATCGTCGCGTGGGCCGGCACCGACAGCCTCGTGAAGCCGGACGACCTCGGCGGCTTCAAGGGCGGCGACATCTTCTACTTCCCCACGGTCTCGGCTCCCATCACGATCGCCTACAACCTCAGCGGCCTCCCCGAGCTCGACCTCACCGGAGATCTGATTGCGGGCATCTTCCAACGCCAGATCACCGAGTGGGACGACCCCGCCATCGCTGCCGAGAACCCCGGCGTGAGCCTTCCCTCGGAGCCCATCGTGGTCGCTCGCCGTGCAGACGGCTCGGGCACCACCACAAACTTCACCAAGTACCTCACGAAGGCGGCCCCTACTGCCTGGACGCTGGGGAGCGGTGACACCGTGGCTTGGCCCTCCGACACCCAGGCGGGGCAGGGCAACGGGGGCGTGGCGCAGATCGTGCAGAGCACGCCAGGTGCGGTGGGTTACGTGGACCTCTCCGACGCCGTGGCCTCGGGCCTGCGAATGGCGAGCGTCCTGAACAAGGCGGGCAACTTCGTTGCCCCGTCGCTTGCGGGTGCCTCCGCTGCCGTCGCCGGGGCCCAGGTGAACCCCGACCTCACCTACGACCCGCTCTTCGCAGAGGGGGCCGACGCCTATCCCATCACGGCTCCCACCTGGGTCATCACCTACCAGCAGGTCGGTGCGGGCGACCTTGCCAACCTCCGGGGTTGGCTCACCTTCCTGCTGACCGATGCCCAGGCCATCGCCGCCGACGTCGACTTCGCACCGCTCCCGGGCTCGTTGAAGGACAGGGCACTGGCGCAGGTGGCCCAGCTCACGGCACGCTGAGTCCTGCATGGTCGAAGTCGAGCCCGCTGAAGCACTCGAGCTGACGCAGCAAGACGCGCCTCCCGCCGCCCCACCGGGCCGTCCCGATCCCTCTGAGATCCGGGCCCGGCGGGGCGCCGGGCGCGCCGATCGCGCCTTCAAGGCGGTCACGTTGCTGGCCGGCCTGGTGGTGCTGCTGGTGCTCCTGGCCATCCTGGTGAGCACCACCAGGGAGGCATGGCCGGCGCTCAGCTTCGAGGGCCTCGGGTTCATCACCTCCGACGAGTGGGTGCCCAACACCGACAGCTTCGGCGCCCTCGCCCTCGTGTACGGCACGATCGCCTCCTCGCTCATCGCCCTGGCCATAGCGGTCCCGGTGAGCGTGGGGATCGCCCTGTTCACCAACGAGGCTGCCCCGCGATGGCTCAAGCGCCCCGTCGTGTACCTCCTCGACCTGTTGGCGGCCATCCCCTCGGTGGTCTTCGGCCTCTGGGGGATCCTGGTGTTCGCGCCCTGGATCCAACCCGTGTACCAGGGGGTCGCCGACGGCGTGGGCAGCTGGCCGGTGCTGGGTTGGTTCTTCGCAGGCCCGGCCAACGGCAAGAGCATCATGACGGCCGGCGTCATCCTGGCGATCATGATCGTGCCCATAGTGACGAGCCTCAGCCGCGAGGTGATAGCCACGGTCCCCTCTCACCAGCGCGAGGGCGCGTACGCGCTGGGTGCGACGCGCTGGGAGATGATCCGTGGCGCCATCCTTCCCTGGAGCGCCGGTGGCGTGGTGGGGTCGGTCATGCTGGGCCTCGGCCGGGCCATGGGCGAGACGATCGCCGTGGCGCTGGTGATCGGGTCGAGCGCTCAGATCACCACCCAGGTCTTCCAGCCGGGCGATGCCATGGCCTCGGTGATCGCCAACCAGTTCGGGGAGTCCACCGGCCTGCACCAGTCGGCGCTCATTGGGCTGGGTGTGCTCCTGTTCCTCGTGACCATCGCCGTCAACATCAGCGCACGGACCATCGTGGGCCGATGGCAGCGCAAGGTGGCCGGGACGTGACCGCCCCCCCAGGCGGAGCTCCGGGAGCCGGTGGCGAGGGAGATGGCCACCTGTCGATCCTCGACGCCACCCTCGACCGGTCCCGCAAGGTGCGGGACCGCCTCGCGTCCGCCTGGCTGGTTGGCTCCTTCGTGGTGGTGGCCATACCGCTGGTGCTCATCGTGGGCTACGTGGTGCAGAAGGGGATCACCACCATCAGCTGGGACTTCCTCACCGGCCCCATAGACCCGTCCCGCCGGAGGCTGGGAGGTATCGGCCCGGCCATCGTGGGAACGGCCCTCATCACGCTGGGGGCCACCGCCATGGCGGTGCCCATGGGTGTGCTCGGCGCGATCTACCTCCACGAGTACGGCGGCAAGGGTCGCCTGGCCTCGGTGATCCGCTTCATGAGCGACGTGATGACGGGCGTTCCCTCGATCGTGATGGGCCTGTTCGTGTACACGATCTGGGTTCTGGTGTTCGGGACCAGCGGCTTCGCCGGGTCGCTGGCGCTCGCCTGCCTGATGTTGCCCGTGATCATCCGATCCACCGAGGAGATGCTCCGCCTGGTTCCCGACGAGCTGCGCCAGGGGGCGTTCGCCCTGGGCACCCGCAAGTCGCGCGTGATCTCCACGGTGGTCATGCCGGCCGCCCTGCCGGGGATCGTGAGCGGTGTGATGCTCGCCATCGCACGCGCCGCGGGGGAGACTGCCCCCCTGCTGTTCACGATCGGCATCGTCTACGAGTCGAACTGGAACCTGTTCGAGGGCGGGAACGTTGCGCTGCCCCAGCTCATCTTCTCCAATGCGCAACAGCCGTACGATGCAGCGCAGGCCAAGGCATGGGGTGCCGCCCTCACCCTGGTGTTCATAGTGCTCGTCTGCACCGTGCTGGCACGCACGATCTCGTCCCGATTCTCCGTGGAGCGCCGATGACAGAGCTCATAGGGTCCGACACCATGGCTGAGGAGGCACCACTTGCTCAGCCCGAGGTGCAGGCCGGGAGGGTCGTGTTCGACGTGGACGACCTGAGCGTCTTCTACGGGGCGTTCAGGGCCGTGCGCGATGTCTCGCTCGACGTCCGCCAGCACGAGATCACTGCGTTCATCGGCCCGTCGGGTTGCGGCAAGAGCACCGTGCTGCGCTGCTTCGACCGCATGAACGACCTCATCGAGGGGGCCAGGGTGGAGGGGACGATCCTCTACCATGGGGTCGACCTCTACGACGACCGGGTCGACCCGGTGGAGGTGCGCAAGCGCATCGGGATGGTCTTCCAGAAGCCCAACCCCTTCCCCAAGTCCATCTACGACAACGTGGCATACGGGCCCAAGATCGCCCGCACCAAGGACAACATGGATGACGTGGTGGAGCGTGCGCTCACCCAGGCCGCTCTCTGGGACGAGGTGAAGGATCGCCTCAAGTCGTCTGCCCTGGGACTCTCGGGCGGCCAGCAGCAGCGACTCTGCATCGCTCGCACCATCGCCGTGGAGCCCGAGGTGGTGCTCATGGACGAGCCCTGCTCGGCGCTCGACCCGATCGCCACGGCTCGCATCGAGGATCTGATGCACGGCCTCAAGTCGGAGTACACGATCATCATCGTCACCCACAACATGCAGCAGGCGGCCAGGGTGAGCGACCGGACCGCCTTCTTCACCACCGAGGTGAACCCGGAGAGCGACACGCGCACCGGGTTGCTGGTGGAGTACGACACGACGGAGAAGATCTTCTCGAACCCGGCCGACGAGCGGACGGAGAACTACGTCACCGGCCGTTTCGGCTAGCAGGGAGAGCCCCATGCAAGAGCAGCGCAGGACCTTCCACGAAGAGCTCGACAACATCCGCGACGGGATCGTGCGCCTGGCCGCCATGACGACCGAGCTCATCCCGCGGGGCACCGAGGTGCTCCTGGGCAACGACCTCATCGGTGCGCAGCGCCTCATCGAGGACGACGACGCCATCGACGACCTCTCGGTGGAGATCGAGGACAACTGCTACAACGTGCTGGCCCTCCAGCAGCCGATGGCAGGCGACCTGCGATCGATCGTGACGGCGGTGAGGCTCGTCTCGGAGATCGAGCGCTCGGCCGACCTGATGGTGAACGTGGCGAAGGGGGCTCGGCGCATCTACCCGAGCGAGCTGCCCCCCGGGTTGCGGGGGCTCATCGAGAGGATGAGCGAGGAAGCCTCCCGCCTCTACAAGCTGGCCATCGACGCCTACGTGGAGCACAACGCCGGCCTGGCGGCGGCCCTCGACGACATGGACGACCACCTCGACCAGATCCACACCGACTACATAGAGGCGATCTTCCAGGCCCACCACGAAGGCGGCCTCGAGATCGACGTGGCGGTGCAGCTGGCGCTGGTCGGCCGCTACTACGAGCGCATCGGCGACCACGCCGTGAACATCGGCAACAGGGTGGAGTACATGGTCACGGGCTGGCTGCCCGAGCACAGCGGGGCGGCACGGCACAAGGCCCGTGCCGCGGTGAACGACTCGGCCAAGCCCTGGGCCCGGCCATCGGTCCCGCCTGGCAGCGGCACCGACACCGGCACCGGCGCGCAGGAAGATGTGCTCGCTCCAGAGGTGGGGTCGGACCCAGAGGAGAGCTGAGCGATGATCGTCGCCGTGGCGGCCGCAGCACTGGTCGTGGCGTGCGCGCTCGTGATCGCCCTGGGCATGGTGAACGCCAGGCGCCTGGCGGCTGTTCGTGGTGAGGAGGAGGCCCGCCGGCTCGCGGCGGCAGCCGACGAGCAGGCGGCCGAGGCCGAGCTCCGCAGCTCCCGGCTGGAGCAGGTGCTCGGGTCGATCCCCTCGGGTGTCGTGATAGTCGACGAGCGGGGCGAGGTGGTGCTCCGCAACGCCGTGGCCGAGGAGTACGCCTCGGCCCGCCACTCCGAGGCCCTGGTCAGCGCCGAGCTCGAAGAGCTCGTCTCCGAGGCGATGGCAGGCAGGCAGGGCTCTCGCATCGTCGAGCTGTTCGGGCCTCCCCGCCGCACGCTCGTGGTGAGGGCGCTGCCGCTGCGTTCGGAGCTGGGGGTGGGCGCCCTGGGGATCATCGAGGACATCTCCGAGCTCCGCCACCTCGAAGCGGTGCGGCGCGACTTCGTGGCCAACATCAGCCACGAGCTGCGCACGCCGGTGGGCGCGCTGGGCCTGCTGGCCGAGACGCTCGTGACTGAGGAGGACCCCCACGTCACAGCGCGGCTGGCTTCGCGCATCGGCGTCGAGGCGTTCCGTGTGTCGCGCACGATCGACGAGCTGTTGGAGCTGAGCCGCGTGGAGAGCGGCGAGGTCGCCGACCGCTCGGCGGTGCCGGTGGGGGTGGTGCTGGCCGAGGCCATCGAGCGCATCAGGCCGGCCGCCGACCAGCTCGGCATGGTCATCCGGGCGAGCGAGCCCTCGCCGCACCTGGCCGTGCTCGGTGATCGCCTCCAGCTGGTCTCCGCGGTCTACAACCTGCTCGACAACGCCGTGAAGTACTCCGAGGCCTCCTCTGAGGTGGAGGTGCGCGCGGGCGCGGACGGCACTCAGGTGTCGATCGCGGTGGAAGACCAAGGTATGGGCATCCCGGCACGTGACATCGACCGGGTCTTCGAGCGCTTCTACCGTGTCGACCAGGGTCGCAGTCGCGACTCCGGGGGCACGGGGCTGGGGTTGGCCATAGTCCGCCACGTCGTCGGCAACCACGGAGGGGAGGTGAGGGTGGAATCACGCCTGGGGGAGGGCTCCACCTTCACGCTCCTGCTGCCGTTGGCAGGCCGCGCCGAGGCCGAGACGAGCGTGGAGGGTGGCTTGGATGGGTGAGCTGACGTCGGTGCTGGTGGTGGAGGACGAGGACTCCTTCGTCGAGGCGCTCACGGTGGGGCTCGGCCGCGAGGGCTTCGAGGTGTCGGTGGCTCGCGACGGCGCAGAGGCCCTGGAGGTCTTCGACGCCGTCCAGCCCGACCTGGTCCTGCTCGACCTGATGCTGCCCAGGGTGTCGGGTGTGGATGTCTGCCGGCAGATCCGATCCCGCTCGTCGGTTCCCATCATCATGGTCACCGCCAAGGCCTCCGAGATCGACACGGTGGTAGGCCTAGAGGTGGGTGCGGACGACTACGTCACCAAGCCCTACCGGCTGCGTGAGCTGGTGGCGCGCATGAGGGCGGTCCTGCGCCGCCGATCGAATCCCGCAGGTTCACCCGGCGAGGACGTCTCCGACGGGGTGCTCTCGGTGGGAGACGTCTCGGTCGACCAGGATCGCCACGAGGTGACGATCCGTGGAGCCCAGGTGCAGCTGCCCCTCAAGGAGTTCGAGCTGCTGGTGCTGCTGCTGGGCAACGCCGGCCGCGTGCTCACCCGCGACACCCTCATCGACAGGGTGTGGGGGAGCGACTACGTGGGCGACACCAAGACCCTCGACGTCCACATAAAGCGCCTCCGAGGGAAGGTGGAGGAAGACCCCGCCAACCCGGCGCGCATAGTGACGATCCGCGGCGTCGGATACAAGTACGACGTGGCCCGCCAGGGGACCACTCCGGTGTCGTAGCGGGCGGTCGTCCTCGGCCTGTCGACACCTGGGAGCAGAGCTCTGGCGATGCTCTCGTAGCATGGGGCGGTGGTCGACCCTCGGCGGCCCTTCGCGCCTTCGTCCTTCACCCGCTTGGCGCGCGCCCACGCGGCGAGCGCAGGGGGAGACGCCCTGTTCGTCATCGCCCTGGCCGGCTCGGTCTTCTTCTCCCTCGACTTCGACGCAGCCCGCTGGCGCGTGGCCCTCTACCTGGCGCTCACGGTGGCCCCCTTCGCCGTGGCGGCGCCGTTCATAGGCCCGGCTCTAGACCGCATACCTGGCGGGAGGCGCTGGGTGGTGATCGGCTCCATGGCGCTGCGGGCCATCTTCGCCGTGCTGGTGATCCGCCACCTCGACGCGATCTGGTTCTACCCCGAGGCGTTCCTGATGTTGGTGCTCGCCAAGGCGTACTCCATCTCCAAGAGCGCCCTGGTGCCCACCACCGTGCGCTCCGACGCCGAGCTGGTGAGGGCCAACTCGCGGCTGACCGTGCTCAGCGGCATCGCCGTCGCGGTCGTGTTCCCCTTCGGAGGCCTGCTGCTGCGCTTCGGTGGGTCGGGGTGGGTGCTCGGCCTGTCTGCCGTCCTGTTCACCGTCGGGATCGTGCTGGCCTTCCAGCTCCCCCCGGTGCGGGTGGCGTCCCAACCCGAGGGCGAGATGGAGCGTGCGGAGCTGCGCAGCGCGGGGATCGTGCTGGCCACGTCGGCCATCGGCTCGATGCGGGCGATCGTCGGCTTCCTCACCTTCATGCTCGCCTTCGCGTTCAAGGACGACGACGCCTCGCTGTGGTACTTGGGGGTGGCTGCCGTCTGCGCCCAGGCGGGTGTCTTCGTGGGGGCGATGATCGCTCCGTTCCTGCGCCGGATGGCCAGGGAGCAGACGATCATGGCCGGGTGCCTCATCTCGGTGGTGCTGGGAGGTGTGGCGGGCGCTCTGGTGGGGGGCCTGGCGGCGGCGGGCTTCCTCGCCCTGCTCGTGGGGGCCGCGAGCAACGCGGCGAAGCAGGCCTTCGACGCCCTCGTCCAGCGCGACGCCCCCGACGCCAACCGGGGCCGGTCGTTCGCCAAGTTCGAGACTCGCTTCCAGCTCTTCTGGGTGATCGGGGCGCTGATCCCGATCGTGGTGCCCATCCCGATGACATGGGGCTTCCTGGCCATCGCACTGCTCGCAGCGGTCTCGGCCACCTCGTACCTGGTGGGCCAGTCGCAGGTTCGCAAGGGGAAGGTTCCGCAGCGGCGAATCCAGCTCTCACGCAGGCCGTGGGTGGGCCTGCTGCGCCGCAGGGAGAACATCCCGCCCTCGCAGGAGGACCCGAGCGGCCTGCCCTAGCGGGTGTTGCTGCGGGCGGTCGCTAGCCGGGAAGGTCCAGCTCGAGGCGGGCCAGCCAGAGGCCGGGGGCGTCCACCTCGGCAGGTGTGGGAAGGGTCTGGGCCGATTCCCACAGCCGGGCGAGGACCTCCTCGCCCGCTCTGTCGACCAGGCCGGTCACGAACTGCTCGCCCCGCTCGTACTGGGAGCGCGTCAGCTCCAGGCCGAAGAGGCGCTCGACGAAGCGATCTGCCGGAGCGGCCTCCGCCCGCCGGCGCCGGATGGCCTCGGTGAGCATCCCGTAGCTGCCGATGAGCCCGGTGCCCACGGTGTCCATCACGTGGTCCACGTAGCCGACGACCGTCGTGACCAGGGCCTGCAGTTGGGGGAGCAGCATGCGCTGGGCGTCCGACTGGACCGCGCCCAGCATCACCTCGGGGTCGGCGAAGAGGGATTGCAGGTCCAAGCTGGCGGGATCGCTGATCTCCACGCCGCTGAGCCTGTCTTCTATGGACCCGGTGTTGGGTTCGAAGCCCCGCACGTAGGCGTGGAGCAGCTCGGTGAGCCTTGCCCGCACGTGGGGAACGCCGAGCACGGCGTGGTGGGTCAGCTCGTGGAGGCACACCCAGAGGCGCAGGTCGTCGGCCGGCAGGCTCCAGGCCTCGCTGAACTCGTCGAGGTTCGCCGGTACCACGAGGATCTCCTCGTTCACCGGCCGCGGCATGGGCAGGTCGTACTGGCCGAAGGTCCTCCTGGCCAGGTGCCCTACCAGGCTCCCCGCCGTCATGCCGAGCATCATCGGCCCGACCATCTTCATCAGCGGCGCCATCCAGAGGGCCTCGCCGTAGCCCTCCAGTGCGTCGTCATCATCGTCGTCGTCCTCGGCCGGCTTGAGCGATCCCGCCAGGGTCTCCACCAGCTCGCGGTGGGCGTCGAGGGTGCGCCGTGCCCACTGGCTGCGGGTGACGGGCGTGATCGTGGCCTGGTGCCCGTCGACGGCAGTGTCGAGACCGGTGGCCGAGGCCACGTGTAGCTCGGCGACGCGGCCCAGCTCGGTCAGCTTGATCCGTTCGACAGGATCCACGTTCGGCTCGGGTTCGCCCCCACCGGCTATCGACAGCGCCAGTTGGCGGGCGGCGTCCCAGCTCACGAGGCCCTGGTCGCCGAAGAGCTTGGCGAGGTCGCCGAACATGGGCAGTCCGCGGAAGGGGTTGCCCTCGCCGAAGCTCTCGTCGGGCGGACCGGCACTCACACCTGGCATGGTAGGCGCCATGTTCACGATCGCGGTGTGGGGCACCACGAGCGACGCCGGGCGGCGCATCGTCACCCGGCTTGCCTCACGCCCCGACGTGCTCACCCGTGCCCTGGAGGCGCCCGCGAGGGAGCGAGGCGAAGGCGCACAGCACCTCGGGGCCGCTCCCTCGGAGCTGGAGGGTGTGGACGTCCTCGTGTTGCTGGGCCCGGCTCTGCGGCCGGGGGAGGTCGATGTGGACGGCACCGGAGTGGGCCCGCTCCCGATGGCAGCCCTCCGGTCGTTGCTGGGCGCGGCGGATAGGGCAAACGTGAGATCGGTGGTCGTTCTGTCGAGCGCGACCGTGTACGGCGCTAGCGCGGAGAACCCGGTGCCACTTACGGAGCAGGCGCCGCTGCGGCCTGCCGACGGCTTCGACCTGGCGGTCTCGCGAGCCGAGCTCGAGCGCCTGCTGGCGGCCTGGCGCCTCGACAACCCAGGGGCCTCTGCCGCGGTGCTCAGGCCTGTGGTTACCGTGGATCGCAGGCGCCGCCGCTCGTTCCAGCGTTCGGTGTGGGGCGCGGGACGTTGGCTCGCCCACGATGGTGACCCACCGGTCCAGCTCCTCGACATCGACGATCTGGCTGCGGCGGTGGAGGTCGCCTGCCGGGAGCGGCTCGACGGGCCCTTCAACGTGGCGCCCGACGGATGGCTCGACGCGCCCGAGCGCCAGGAGCTGACGGGAAGGATCCTTCCCGTCCCCGGCGCTCTCCGCCGGTACCTGCGCGAGCGCCGGTTGCGGGCGGCGCAGGGGGTCGCCGCCTATCTCGAGCACCCGTGGGTGGTGGCCAACGACCGCATGAAGGCTGCCGGCTGGGCGCCCTCGGCGAGCACGGAGGAGCTGGTCGTGGCCATGCGGGGCCGCCGAGTGCTCGGGGCGCGCAGCCGCCAGGAGCTGTCGCTGGTCGCAGCGGGCGCTGTCGTGGCCGTCCTCGGCACCGGCGTCATCCTGTTCATCCGCCGCATCAGGGCTTCGCGGCGAGCCGGGCCGTAGACCAGCCGGCCGCCGGTGCCCTCGGAGGCAGATCCTGTTGGTCAGGGCCTCTCGGCGAGCTGGACCGTAGCGACCTTGTCGTCACCGGAGCGGCTGTACCGGACGACGGCCATGTCGCCCGGCTCGTGGACGCGCAACGCCAGGACGAGATCCGACATGGAGTTGACGGGTTCGTCGTTGACCGCCGTGACGACGTCGCCCTCTTGCATCTCGGCGGCGTCGGCGGGGGAGCCGTCCACCACCCGGCGGACCTCCGCACCTCCTCGGTGCACGTCGCCCTCCGACGCATC
>CAYNQN010000005.1:21719-38254 GCA_964399375.1 uncultured Rhabdothermincola sp.
CGTAGTCGTCGGGCAGGCCCCTCGCCGTCACGATCCCCACCACGGCGCCGTAGCTGGTCACGAGCACGGACCCCTGCGGAGGGCCCGCCAGGTCCACGTTGGCCTGCACCATCCCGTGGAGCATGCCGTCGTCGTCCACCACCTGCTGGCGCAGCCCGCTCACCACGCCGATGCGGACCTCTCGCTCGCCTGGCCATCTGTCGTCGGTGGAGAGAGCCATCACCTTGTCGGCGAGCTGCACCATCGAGCTGTCGGCCAGCGTCGCCGTGGGGAGGTCGGTGGCCTCGACGTGCAGCACTGCCACGTCGTTGGGCTCGTCGGAGCCCACCACCTCGGCGCCCATCGTGGTCCCATCGGCCGTCGTCACCTCGATGGAGCCTGCGCCGGCGACGAGGTCGGCCGTGGTGAGCAGGTAGCCGTCGGACCGGTAGGCCACCGCCGTTCCTCGGGTCTGGCCTTCAGGGCCGGTGACCACGACCGCCGCTACCGCATCGAATGCCCTCTGGCCAGCCTCCTGGTTCGGGTCGGGATCCTCGGGAACCGAGATGGCGACGCGCTCGACCGCCCTGATGGGGAGGCCGTCGCCCAGCATGCCAAAGCCGGCGAGCGCCCCGAGGGTGAGCGCCGCACCCGCCAGGGCAGAGCCCACAGCCAGGCTCCAGCTCCTGCCCGAAGGCGGCCGGCCCCCTGCCGATCCGGGGACCATCGGAGGGGTCGGCAGGCCGCCCGGCGGTGCCGGGGGACCCAGCTCCGAGGGGTGTCGCCAGATGCGGTCGTCCGGTGGGAGAGGACCTCGCCGTCCAGGAACGTCGTCCGGCTCGTCGTCGAACGGCATGGCGTGAGGATAGTGACCGATCTGGTTCCGACGACCGCGCCCTCGTCCCTAACTACGATGACGGGGTGCTAGCCAATGCAGGCTTCCTGCTCGTGGCGGTGGGCGTAGCCGTCCTCGCCTCACTCCTCCTCTGGCTGCGACACCGCAAGCCGAGCTCTCTGTCGTCGAGCGTCGACGAGTTCCAGCGCGAGATGAGCGCTCTCGGCCGCCCCCCGACCGAGAGGCGATCCGATCGGCGGTGGCTGTCCCGCCGCACGCGCTCGTCTGCCGAACCTGCCGGCCAGGGCCGCCACGTGTGGCGGCACGAGAACGGCGAGGGAAGCTCGGGGCCCCACGCCGAGCACGCCGAGCACGCCGAGCACGCCGGGCACGCCGGGCACGGGCTCGAGCAGCCGAGTCCAGAGGAGAGATAGCCCTGGCACGCGACCTGGCCATCGACCTCGGTACTGCGAACACGCTGGTGTACGCGCGCGGCGAGGGCATCGTCCTGAACGAGCCCTCCGTGATAGCCCTCAACAGCCGCACCCAGGACGTGCTTGCCATGGGCCACGAAGCCTGGCAGATGATCGGCCGCACGCCGAGCTACATCGTGGCCGTGCGGCCCCTGCGCAAGGGCGCGATAACCGACTTCGAGGTGACGCAGCGAATGATCCGCCTGCTCCTGCAGCGGGTGGGGGTGAGTCGTTGGAACCGGCCCCGGGTGGTCATCTGCGTGCCCTCGGCCATCACGGCAGTGGAGCGGCGGGCGGTCACCGAGGCGGCCAAGAGGGCGGGGGCGGCAGAGGCGCACCTGATAGAGCAGCCCATGGCTGCGGCCATCGGAGCCGGCCTGCCCATCAACGAGCCCCTCGGCAACCTGGTGGTGGACATCGGGGGCGGCACCTCCGAGGTCGCCCTCATCTCGCTGGGTGGCCTCGTCGCGCTCGAAGCGCTGCGGGTGGGATCGTTCGACATCGACGCCACCATCCAGAGCTACATAAGGCGCGAGTACGGGATCGCCATCGGCGAGCGCACCGCCGAGGAGATAAAGGTGACCATCGGCTCTGCGTGGCGCACCGAGAACGAGTACGCCGCGGAGGTGCGGGGCCGCGAGCTCATGAGCGGCCTACCCAAGACGGTGGTGCTCACCGCCGAGGAGGTGCGGACCGCCATCGACGAGCCCGTCTCGGCGATAGTCGACACCGTGGTCTCGTGCCTGGGCCAGGCCCCGCCGGAGCTGGCCCAGGACCTCATCGCCCAGGGCGTTCACCTGGTGGGCGGAGGGGGGATGCTCAAGGGTCTCGACCTGCGCCTCGAGCAGGAGACGGAGATACCCGTGCACCTCGTCGACACCCCCCTCGAATGCGTGGTGCTGGGGGCCGGCCACTGCATCGAGGCCTTCGAAGAGCTGCGCGTGATGTTCATGGACTCCCGGGTCTGACGTCGTCGATCCCCAGGTCCTCGGCGGCCTGGCGCACCTGGCGGTCGCGATCGGTGGACGCGCGCCGGAGCGCCTCGTCTACGTCGGGCCCCTCGAACGACGCCAGCGCCAGCACCGCACGGCGGCGCACCGTTGCCTTGTCGTGAGTCGCCGCGAGGATGGCGCTGCGCCCGGCGGGATCCCTCAGGGATCCGAGGGCGGCCACGGCGGCCTCGCGCACCAGTGGGTCGTCGTGGCTGGTGACGAGCTCGGCGAGCTGGTCGACCCGCGCCGCCGGCAGGCCGACGTGCTCTCCCGCCGCCCACGCCGCCGACTCGCAGACGCCTGCGTCGGCATCGCCGAGCAGCGTGGCCAGGTCGGCGTCGAGCTGCTCGGCCCCGAGGGCTTCCGGTCGCGCCGCTATCAGGGCTGCGGCAGCCCGGCGGACCACGGGGGAAGGATCGGAGACGGCCCTGGACAGCTGCGGGCCCTCCAGGGCGCCTGCGCGCAGCAGCGCTCGCAGCGCCGTGGCGCGCACCACCGGCTCGGGGTCGTCGAGGTGCGCCTGCGCCGTCTCGATGTCCCCGGAGTGGCCGGCCACCGCCACCGAACGCCTCCTGGACGCCGCATCGGGCTCTCGCATCGGCCACAGCCTGGCACTCGCCGGCACCGCGGGCCGCTACCCGGCCTTACCGGGCGCGTGGAAGGCTGAGGAAGGTGACGGAAGAAGACCTCCTCGTTGGCGACACGAAGCCGGTGGAGTCGCCGCCGGCGGGGAGTCGGCGGCGCTGGCCCTGGGTTCTCGGCACGGCCGTGGGGTTGCTGATCGCCCTCCTGATCGGGGCCGCCCTCGTGCCCGTGCCCTACATCCTCGTCAGCCCGGGGAGCGTCTACCCCACGGGTGAGCACATCGAGGTGGTGGGGGCTCCCACGTACGACGACGGCGACGACCTCTCGTTCACCACGGTGTCCATCGGCACCTCCAGCGCGCTGCGCGCCTTCGTGGGATGGCTCGACCCATCGGTGGACGTGCGGCCCGAGCACGAGGTCCTCGGCGACCGGACGGTCGAGGAGAACAGGGAGCTGAACCTGCGCCAGATGGCCACCTCGCAGCAGATCGCCGTGGCGGTCGCCCTCATGGAGCTGGGCTACGAGGTGGTCCCCGTGGGGACCGGTGCCGTGGTGGTGGGCGTGGAGGACGACGGCGCGGCGGTGGGGCTCCTGGAGAGGGGCGATGTGATCGTGGAGGTCGACGGCACGCCGGTGTCGACGCACCTGGAGCTGATAGAGATCGTCCAGTCGCTCGAGCCCGGAGACGAGATGAGCCTCGTGGTCGAGCCGCTGGATCCCGCCGCACCGGGGACCGGTGCGAGCGACGGGACTCCGGAAGGGCGACGAGAGATCAACGTGGTGCTGGGCGAGAACCCCCAGGATCCCTCCAGCGCCCGGATGGGGGTGTCGCTCTCCACCCGCGAGCTGAGCTACGACCTGCCCTTCGAGGTCACCATCGACTCCGGCTCCGTGGGTGGTCCCTCTGCGGGGCTAGCGCTGACCCTGGGGGTGATCGACGTCTTGACCCCGGGGAACATAACGGGCGGCCTCAAGGTGGCCACCACCGGGACCATCGGCATCGACGGCCGGGTGGGCCCGGTGGGAGCGGTCGAGCAGAAGGCCGTGACGGTGAGGCGCAACGGCACCGATCTGTTCCTCGTGCCCAGCAGCGAGGTGGAGGTTGCGAGGCGTCACGCGGGCGACGTGCGTGTGGAGCCGGTGGACTCGCTCGACGACGCACTCGCGGTGCTGGCATCCGTGGGCGGTCACGTCCCCTAGAGGAGCGCACGGGCGCCCTCCCCGGTGCAGCGGTCGGTGCGATCGAAAGGGCCCGGCTTCCCACCGTTTGAGGCTCCCCGGGCGATAGGTGCACGTTGAGTACGATCGGCCGGAGTGGCCGATCCAGCTGCAAGCCCAATCGATCCCGATGACATCCTCCGCCGCACCTTCACCTCGGTGCGACGAGGGCTGGACCCCCTCGAGGTGCAGAAGTTCCTCCTGCAGCTGGCGACCGAGCTGCGCGCCGCCCGCGACCGCGAGCGAGAGCTGCAGTCGCGCCTCGACGATGCCGAGCGCAAGGTGGACGAGCTCACCGAGATGGCCCCTGGGCGGCTGAGCAGCCTGGTGGGCGAGGAGACCAGCCGGATCCTCGAGGCGGCGAACTCGGCGGCAGGCGAGATACGTGCGCGCTCCGAGGAGAAGGTGGCGAGCCTCCTCCGGGAGGCCCAGGACGAAGCCCAGCAGATGCGCCAGGAAGCCTCCCAGGAGCTGGCACGCCGCCAGGAGGAGGGTGCGGAGCTGCTCGCCGAGGCCCGGCGACAGGTCGAAGAGCTCGCGCAGCAGGCCCGTGCCGATGCCGAGGAGGCAGTGGAATCGGGCCGCCAGCGTGGCCGCGAGATGTTCGTGGAGGCGCAGAGGGTGCGCGAGCGGGTCCTGCGCGACCTCGCCCGTAGGCGCAAGCAGCTGCGCCAGCAGATCGAGCAGCTCCAAGCGGGGCGCGAGCGGCTCGCGGCCGCCTACGACGTGGTCCGCGAGACCCTCGACGTGGCCACCGAGGAGCTGCGTGTGATGGAGCCCGAGGCCAAGCTCGCCGCTGAGGCAGCGGCCTTGCGCGCCGCCGAGGAGGACGCCCACGGGGAGTCCTTCGAGGAGGAGATGGCTGCCCTCGTGACCGAGGTGGAGGCCAACGCCGTCGAGGGTGCCCCCGGTCAGGAGCCGAGCGCGGGCCAGGCGGCGGAGCAGGAGTCCCCGGCTCCGATCTCCGAGCTCGACGTGGAGCTCGACCCAGACCCAGATCCGGATCCGGATATCGATCCTGCAGGCAAGGGGCCTGGCGAACCGCCGGAGGTCGAGGAGGATGGGAAGGACGAGGAAAGCGGAGAGCCTGATGAGCTCGACGAGCGGGACGAGGCCGTCAAGGACCTGACCCGCACCCTGGGTCGTGCCGTGAAGCGGTGCATCTCCGACGAGCAGAACGAGGTGCTCGACGTCGTCCGGAGGCGCGAGCGGGACCTCGACGACCTCCTGCCCACCCCCGAGGCGCACGTCGAGCGGATGGCTGCTGCCATGATCCCGCCACTCACGGAGGCTGCGGTCGCGGGCGCCCGCCTGGACGGCTCTGGCGAGACGCTCACCTCGTCGGCCATCCAGGACATCGCCGCCGAGGTGGCCGTGGAGCTGGTGGTGCCGCTGCGCGAGCGCCTGGAGCAGTGCGTGGCCGAGTCTCGCGACGACAACGACGTCCTCGTGGAGCGCCTACGCGACAGCTACCGGGAGTGGCGGACCCAGAAGGTCGACCAGGTGGCCGCCCGGGCCGTGTTGATCGCCTTCGACCGAGGCGTGCTCGACTCCTCCGTCCCGTAGGCTCGTCCGTATGCGGTCTGCAGACGACATGCCCAAGCGCCGCGCCCCGAGACGGCGACGCTTGAGCGGGAGGGGCCGCCTGGTCCTGCTGGTCGTCGCCGGCCTCCTCTTCGTGCTGTTCACCTCGTTGCGAGGTGCAGCGGGCTTCTACACCGACTACCTCTGGTTCAACAGCCTCAACTTCAGCTCGGTGTGGCGCACGATCGTGGGCACCAGGGTGATGCTCGCCGTGGTGTTCACGCTCACGTTCGCCGTCATCACCTGGGTGAACCTGGTCATCGCCGACCGGGTGGCCCCCGCCGATCGCCGGGTCGGCCCCGAGGAGGACCTCCTCGATCGCTACCGAGAGGTCGTCAGCCGGCACGCCGCCTGGATCCGGATCGCGATCTCCCTGGTGTTCGGGCTCATAGCCGGGGTCAGCATGTCGTCGCAGTGGAACTCGTGGATCCTCTTCCGCCACGGCGGCGACATGGGCATCACCGACGCCACCTTCGGGGCCGACGTGGGCTTCTACATGTTCAAGCTGCCCTTCATCCTGTCGGCCATCGGCTGGCTCTTCGCCTCGTTGGTGTTCGTGCTGTTGATCACGATCGTCGCCCACTACTTGAACGGCGGTATCCGCCTGCAGGGCCCGGGCCAGCGGGTGACCCCCCAGGTGAAGGCGCACATCTCGGTGCTCCTTGCGCTCCTAGCAGCCGTGAAGGGCCTCGACTACTGGTTCGGCCGCTACGAGCTGACGTTCTCCTCCCGGGGGGCGGTCGACGGCGCCACCTACACCGACGTCCAGGCCCAGCTCCCCGCCACCTACCTGCTCCTGCTCATCGCCGTGCTCTCCTGCGCGCTGTTCATAGCGAACATCTGGAGGCGTGGGTGGGTCCTGCCGGTCGTGGCCGTGGGTCTCTGGGGGATCGTGGTGGTGCTGGCGGGAGTGGCCTACCCGGCCTTCATCCAGCGCTTCATCGTCGAGCCCGAGCTGTCGAGCAGGGAGGGCCCTTACATAGGCAACAACATCACGGCCACCCGCCAGGGGCTGGCCCTCGACGACGTGGAGGTGCAGTCGTTCGAATACGACTCCTCCAGATTGGGTGCGGTCCAGGCCGTGCGGGAGAACCAGGGGACGTTGAGCAACGTCCGCCTGCTCGACCCGAAGATCGTGGGTCCCACCTACCAGAACCTCCAGTCGACCCGTGGGTACTACCGCTTCAACGACCTCGACGTCGACCGGTACCCGATCCGGAGGCCCGACGGCAGCGTGGAGATGACCCAGGTGGTCCTCGGCAACCGCGACCTGGATCCGGGCAACGCCCCGGGCAGCTCGTGGGAAGCACGTCACCTCGCCTACACGCACGGCTACGGCTTGGCGCTCTCGGCGGCCAACGCCACCGACCCCGCGGGGCGCCCCGACTTCATCGTGAGCGACGTCCCCGTGGAGGTGAACGACGAGCGGATCGACCTGTCCATCGACGTCCCCCAGCTCTACTTCGGCGAGAACCTGGGTGGCTACGCAGTGGTGGGCACCAACCGCGAGGAGATCGACTACCTCGACTCGGCTGGGGCGCCCGTGCCTTACCACTACGAGGGGACAGGAGGGGTCGCCCTCGACAACTGGTTCAAGCGGGCGGCCTACTTCCTGCGCTTCGACTTCGAGGTGAACCTGCTCTTCTCGGGCTTCATAACCCCCGAGTCGCGCATCATCTACGGGCGTGACGTAAAGGAGCGGGTGGAGGCCGTCGCCCCGTTCCTCTCGTTCGACTCCGATCCCTACCCGGTGGTCGACGACGGTCGGGTGATCTACATCCTCGACGGATACAGCACCTCCGATCACTACCCCAACGCCCAGGGCGCCGACACCAGCGGGCTCCCGCCCAACAGCGGTCTATCGAGCGGGTCGTTCAACTACGTGCGCAACTCGGTGAAGGCCGTGGTCGACGCCTACGACGGATCGGTGAAGCTCTACGTGGTCGACGAGTCCGACCCGGTGGTGGCCGCCTACCGGGAGGCGTTCCCCGACCTCTTCGCGGACGCCGACGACCTCTCGCCCGAGGTGCGCGAGCACTACCGGTACCCGGAGGACCTCTTCCGGGTGCAGACCAACATGTGGGGCCGCTACCACCTCGACGACTCGCAGACCTTCTTCGACGAGGCGAACACCTGGTTGGTGGCGCAGAACCCAGGTACCGACGTCACAACCGCCTCCAGTCAGGTCTCGCAGGTGGTGGGTTCCGCTGGTCAGCTCCAGCCGCTCCAGGCGTCGCGGATGGATCCGTACTACGTCATCACGCGGCTGCCCGGGGAGACCGACGAGAACCTCGTGATGCTGAGATCCTTCGTCCCGTTCTCGCGGGACTACAACCGTCGCCAGCTCACGGCGTTCATGGTCGCCAAGAGCAACCCCTCGGAGTACGGGAAGCTGGTCGTCTACGAGATGCCCTCGTCACTGCCGGCCGACGGGCCGCTGGTGGTCAACGCCGCCATCCAGGCCAACGAGGAGATCTCCACCCGGATCTCGTTGCTGGACGACACCGGCTCCCGAGTTCGGTATGGCGACCTGTTGCTGGTCCCGATCAACGAGACCATCCTCTACGTGCGACCCCTCTACGTGGAGTCGGCCGGCGCCTCGCCCGTGCCCGAGCTGAAGAACGTGATCGTGGTGTGGGGGAACCAGATCGTGATGGAGCCCACCTTGAAGGAGGCCATCGCCAAGCTCTTCGGTGTGGGCGTGGAGACCTTCGAGCAGCAGACCGGTCAGGTGGAAGGCGAGGAGAGCCCGCCCCCCAGCGGCACCACGCCGATCGGCCCGCAGCTCTCCGGCGACGCCGCCGCCCTGCTTGCCCAGGCCCAGCAGCTCTTCGTCGAGGCCGACGCCGCCCTACGGTCAGGCGACCTCGCCCTCTACCAGAGCAAGATCGCCGAGGCGAGGGCCAAGATCGTGGAGGCCCAGGGTTTGATGGACCAGCCCCAGGGCGTAGAGCCCACCACGACCACCACTTCGCCCCCGCAGTCGCAGGCCTGACCAGCCCGCCGCAGCTGAGTTGCAGTTCCCAACAGAGTTGGGCCATCCCCGACTCGTTGATATCGTGGCTCTGCGGGGTGGAGCAGTCTGGTAGCTCGTCGGGCTCATAACCCGAAGGTCGCAAGTTCAAATCTTGCCCCCGCCACCAACGAAATCGCAGGTCAGGCCCGGTCCGAAGGACCGGGCCTCTTGCTGCCCGGGGTCGACTTCTAACGGATCTTCTAACGGGTTGGCGGCGGGGTCAGATTGCGGTACGTCCCGACGGGTCAGGATCACTGGGCGGCTGCACGAGCCGCAGGCTTGATCCGTCGTCGAGGGTGATGTCGATGACGAGGCGGTTGGAGTTGTCCACCTCGATGGCGGTGATGGTCCGGCCGACGGCCTGCTCGATCGATTCGCTGAGTCCGACTGAACGGAAGGAGTCGAACCGAGCGATGGCGTACCTCAGCTGATCGCGCCCGGCTGGATCAAGGCACCAACGGCGGTTTGAGATCGCGTGCTTGTCGATGGTGCAGCGATAGGTGAGGTCAACGACGCTCTCTGGAAATGCCCCATCTGGGGACTCTGGAACCGGGAAGTAGCCCACGACGCGCCCAGCTCGGTAGTTGCCTCGTTCACCGGCAGGTAGATCTTCGATCGGCACCAGTGGGCTGGCGTGGAAGTGTCGATCGAGCGTGAGGTCTGCCTCGGCCAGTGCCTCGGCCTCCTCGGGCTCGTGTCCGGCCCTGATGAGTCGCGACCGTGCCGAGTTCCATTCCTTGTCGTGGTGGCAATCGTGTGAGGTGACCATCACGATCGCGCGCCCCGAGACCACGTGGATGTCCTCGCCGTCGAGCCGGGACCGGTCCACCACGTGTTCGTCCTGGTCGACCCGGTCCCAACGGTCCGGAACGAAGTAGTCAGCCGCGCAGACGCGCGCGATCGGCGCGATGAGGATGTCGCCCTGATTGAGCGGTCCGGCCGACGGAATGAACATCTGTGGCCAATCCGGTCAGATCTGGCGACGTCTGGGGCGGGTCGGAGCGGGCGGGGTCCGGGGCGCTTCCGAGAGATCCTGCTCGTAGACCCCCGAATCTCGGACGCGGCCTCCGGGCGTGGGTCGATCGATTCGGTCCGACCAGGCTTCCCGGGCCTTCAGGTAGAGGGGGTCCCGATTTGTACGGCGATTCTTGACAGACACCGCACCTCGTCGCACGAGACCCAAAGCCTCTGCAGCCAGTTCCATCTCCCTCACAACGTCGCTTCGCCCCTCTGCGATCAGGTCCAGCGGTGCGCCATCGCCAACATCCTCTCGAAGGACATCTCGTGCTCGAACGCCGTAGCGACTGGCTGCCCACACGGCTGCATCGGCCAGTACTTGAAGGGCGCGAAGACGAGCATCGGTGGGACGAATCTCGCCGGTGACGAATCCCGAGAGGGATCGTCGGTCGACGCCGATCCCCCTGGCGATGTCCTGCTTCGTGAGCCCCGCGGACGCGCTGATCCGATCGCGGAGTCGAGCGACCTCCTCTGCCGCCGTGGGTGATGGCGAGACGAAGGTCAACGACCACGACGTCTGCAGTTCGATCGGTTCGATAGTGCAGTTAGCCAACAACCCGATGTGATCGCTCGTACCGCTCCACACGGCCGACCAGGCCAGCGGAGGTAGCACAGTCACGGTGCTGCCTGGATCGGCCGGGGCGCGGAAGGGTGAGGTGGAAGTTGCCATCAGTCAGCCCCGTAGATCGTCAGGAACTCGTCGGTCACGGCCCACCGGAAGTACCGATAGATCCGGTCGGTGAAGAGCTGCGCTTGGTCGACGATCGCAGCCGAGTCGAAGTCCCGCTCGCCGTGTGATGCATCGAGATCGAGGACCCACGACGACGTGTCGACCGGGGCAATCGCTGGATCGAAAGTTGTCCTCGGTCCAAGGAAGCCCCAACGCGCCTTGAGTGCCGAGTCGTCGGTGAACTGGTAGTCGACCTCAGTGAGCACGTTGTTCAGTTTCACCGCCTCCGGTCGATCGACGTTGTAAGGGCCGAGAACCTCAGGTCGAAGTAGCTCGCTGAGGCGCTGGAGGTGATTCTGCTCGTGGACTCTGTCGATGTAGCGGACCCCTAGCCGTCGGACCTTGGGGGGTTGCAGCCACGTCTCGAGTGCCTCGACGACTTGCTTGAGGCGCGCCAGGAAGTCGTCCCGGTTCGTGTACTGGTTCGTCGCGAGGGCGACGAACTCTGGGGCAAGAGCGACCTCCCATCCGCCCGGACCATCCGTGAAGCGCCACACGACGCCTCCCTTCAGGCTCTTCACCCCGTCGGGTCCGATCAGAACCTGCGCCTCATCCTCCCGGCGTAGGTCCCCGTAGCTCCCTCGGATGAGCTCCTGAAACGGCCCGATGAATGTCTCCTCGCTGATCGAGACCACGAGAGGGAACCGGATCTGGACGACAACGAACGTCAGGGGGGAGCGACTGAGCGGGATCGAGGGGATGGCGGCACCGAATGGTTCGTCGATCATGCTTCCCATCCTACTTCCCATTGGTCTCGATGGGAAGTAGGATGGGAAGTGCCTCAGGTTGGGCCAGCCGCCCAGCAGCAGCGGGGCGGCCTCAACCGGAGGCCGCCCCACCGCCGTACAGCGCCTCGCAGAAGAGCCTCGCGGCGTCGGCCTGCATGCCGGGGATGACGTGCTGGTAGACGGCCATCCGGTGCTCGGCGATCTCGTCGGTCAAGGGCAACTGGGCATCGTCTGCTGTCGCGACTTCCGAGACAGGGACCGGTGGCTGGAACGTTGCCGGGACACCGCTCGCGATCAGCGCGGCAATATCCTGACGCTCAGCGATGGTGATCTCACCGATCTTGCCGATGAACTGAGGAGCACGGGGACCGCCTGGGACGGCGGGTCCGTCGAGGCCGGCGAGGCGGACCGTAGGCTTTTGGTAGTGCTCATCTCCTGGAGTGAAGGTTTGCGTGGCCCTCGCGGTCGACGGGCGCCACCGACGGGTCGGCCGGCCGATGGCTTCACGACCACGGTGCATCAACACCCCGACCGAGGCCGTTCATCTCCGACACGGCGGCATCCTGAGCCATGTGGTTCGGCGCGGACCCCACCAACCCGGCGAGGTCTCGACCGCCATGATCCGCACCTCGAAAAGGAGAAGGCCAAGAGATGCGAACCCTGATCCGGATCGACAATGCCAACTGCACCTACTGCATGAACGATGTTCGCGACGCGCTGCTCGCTCGCCCGCTCGTCCACGCCGTTCGATCCAGCGCTACCACTGGCTGCTGGGAGCTCGACCACGACCACGACGATCTCGCCGCGATCACCGACCTCGTACGACAGTCCCTCCACGGCTGGGAGGTCGCCGACAACGGCGAGATCATCATGGTCGCGACAACCCCTGAAGTCCGTGACCACTGCGCCCGGCACGGCACTGACCCGGGCCAAGGCTGACCCATCCGCCGACGATCACACGACGAAGAACCAGGCTCGAGTCCGTCCAGCGACGAAACCAGCGGCTCCACCGATCCCCATCTTCGGAGTCGTAGACGACGGTTGTGGGATCAGGCCCGGCCGTGATCTCGGACGAGGTGGGCTCAGGTGGTGCTTCGGGCGAGGTCGGGCAGGCCGGCGCTCTCTGCGAGGAGCTCGACGGAGCGCAATCGACCGGCGACCGTGGTGGCGTGGTGGACGACCACCAGTTCGTCGGCACCGGTGTGGCGCTGGAAGTCGTCCAGGTAGGCGACGACCGCGTCGGGCGTGCCGACAGCGCTGTAGGTGAGCATCTGATCGACGAGGGCAGCCTTTGGTGACCGCAGGATCGCATCCACCTGGGCTTCGGTGAGCGGTTCAGTGCCACGGTTGAACAGGTTGCGCACCCGTGCGCGGCGGGTGGCTTCCAGGTGGCTCCTGGCTGCGGCGTCGGTCTCGGCGGCGACCACGTTGACCCCGGCGAGCACGTAGGGGTGGTCGAGCTGCGCCGACGGCTCGAAGCGCTCGCGGTAGCTGCCGATCGCTTCGTGCAGCGCTTGGGGCGAGAAGTGCGAGGCGAACGCGTAGGGCAGGCCCAGCATGGCGGCGAGCTGGGCGCCGAACAGCGACGACCCGAGGATGTAGAGCGGCACGTGGGTGCCCTCGCCCGGGATCGCTCGCACGCCGGGGATCGGGCTGGTGTCGCTCAGCAGGCCGCCCAGCTCTACGACGTCGCGGGGGAAGAGGTCGACCGAGGCCGGATCGCGTCGCAGTGCCCGGCTGGTGGCCTGGTCGCTGCCCGGGGCGCGGCCGAGCCCTAGGTCGATCCGGCCCGGGTTGAGCTCGGCGAGGGTGCCGAACTGCTCGGCGATCACGAGCGGGGAGTGGTTCGGAAGCATGATCCCGCCGGCGCCGAGGCGGATGCTTGTGGTGTGTGCAGCTATGTGTGCGATCAGCACCGCGGTGGCGGATGACGCGATCGACCCGATCGAGTGGTGCTCGGCGTACCAGACCCGTCGGTAGCCCGCCTCCTCGGCGAGCCGGGCGAGGGCCACGCTGCCGGCGAGGCTCTCGGCGATCGTCTCCCCCTCGCCGACCGAGGCCAGGTCGAGGATCGACAGCGGGAAAGGTCTCATGGGCCCCATCCTGGCCACGCTACGGACAGATCACACCCAATTGGATGGAGCCAGGGTGCGGTTCGGTGGTTGCGGCGGGAAGAATGAGGCGCCTCATGCTGATCCGTCTCCTCGTCACCTACCTGAAGCGCTACCGCGGCGTGCTCGCCGCGGTGGTGGTGCTGCAAGCGGTGCAGACCGCCGCGGTGCTCTACCTGCCCACCCTGAACGCCGACATCATCGACAACGGCGTCATCACCGGCGACACCGCCTACATCTGGAGGGTCGGCAGCCTCATGCTGGCGGTCACCCTGGTGCAGATCATGTTCGCGATCGCCGCCGTGTACTTCGGGTCCAAGGCGTCCATGGGGTTCGGGAGGGACGTGCGCAAGGGGCTCTTCCACCAGGTCACGGGCTTCTCGACGCAGGAGGTGGCCAGCTTCGGTGCGCCATCGCTGATCACCCGGATCACCAACGACGTGCAGCAGGTCCAGATGCTCGTGCTCATGTCGTGCACGCTCCTCATCGCGGCGCCCATCACGATCGTGGGGGGCGTCATCATGGCCGTGCGCGAGGACGGCCCGCTGTCGTTGCTGCTGCTCGTCAGCGTGCCGGCGTTGCTTCTGAGCGTCGGCGTCATACTGGTCCGGCTGGTGCCGACCTTCAGCGTCATGCAGGTGCGCATCGACCGCGTGAACGAGGTCCTGCGGGAGCAGATCACGGGGATCAGGGTGGTGCGGGCGTTCATCCGTGAACCTCACGAGATGTCCAGATTCGAGGTCGCGAACGACGACGTCACCCAGACCTCGCTGCAGGCCGGCAGGCTGATGGCCTTCCTGTTCCCCGCGGTGATGTTCGTGCTCAACGCGTCCAGCGTCGCGGCGATCTGGTTCGGTGCAGAGCGCATCGACTCCGGGAGCATGCAGATCGGCTCGCTGATCGCCTTCCTGACGTACCTGGTGCAGATCCTGATGTCGGTGATGATGGCCACCTTCGTGGCCGTCATGGCGCCTCGGGCGGCGGTGTGCGCCGATCGGATCCAGGAGGTCCTCGACACGCCACCGTCGTTGGCCACGGCCGCAACCCCGGTCACCGAGCTCCACGGGCCGAGCTCGCTCGAGCTGCGTGACGTGGAGTTCTGCTACCCCGGGGCCGAGTCGCCGGTGCTGACCGGCATCTCGTTCCGAGCCCTCGCGGGTCAGACAACAGCGATCATCGGGAGCACCGGATCCGGCAAGACCACGCTGTTGAACCTCGTCCCGCGACTGTTCGATGCGAGCTCGGGCGAGGTGTTGGTGGGCGGTGTGAACGTCCGCGAGATCGAGCCGGAGCTCCTGTGGGCGCAGGTGGGCCTCGTGCCCCAGAAGCCGTACCTCTTCTCCGGCACCGTGGCCTCGAACCTGCGCTATGCCGATCCCCAGGCGACCGACGCCGAGCTTTGGGAGGCGCTCGAGATCGCGCAGGCCGGCTCGTTCGTGCGGGCGATGCCCGACGGGCTCCAGGCTCGCATCGCCCAGGGTGGGACCAACGTGTCCGGCGGGCAGCGGCAACGGCTCGCGATCGCTCGGGCGTTGGTGCGCAGGCCGAGCATCTACCTCTTCGACGACTCCTTCTCGGCCCTCGACCTCTCGACCGACGCCCGCCTCCGAGCCGCACTCGCTCCCGTTACCCGGGACGCGGTGACGATCGTGGTCGCGCAGCGGGTCTCCACCATCTCGAAGGCGGACCAGATCCTCGTGCTCGAGGACGGCCACCAGGTAGGACTCGGCACCCACGAGCAGCTGCTCGAGACGTGCTCGACCTACGAGGAGATCGTCGCCTCCCAGATGACCGAGGAGGACGCAGCATGAGCGAGCCCACGAGCGACTCCACGAACGACGACTCCACGAGCACGGGCCCCACGAACGGCGCGCAGCCCCGCGACGAGGCTGAACGCGGCGCGACGGCGCTCCAGAGGGAGGCGATCGCCGTCGCGATCGAGGAGGTCGCCTCCGAGGACTCTCTAGAGTCGGTGCAGCGCCCGGTGCACGACAACCGCAGCGTGACCAACCGAATGGCAGCCGCCGGCATGCCGGCGGAGAAGTCCAAGGACTTCAAGAGCTCGACGCGCCGTCTGCTCTCACGCCTGCGGCCCCAGCGGATGGGCTTGGTCGCGGTGCTGCTCCTCGCGATCGGCAGCGTCTCGTTGTCGGTGCTCGGCCCGAAGATCCTCGGCAACGCCACCAACATCATCGTCGACGGCGTTCTCGGCTCCGATGGGATCGACTTCCCGAAGCTGCACCGCACGCTGCTCGAGGTGGTCGCCCTGTACGTCGTCTCCGCGGGGATGGCCTACTTGCAGGCATGGCTACTCGCCGGGGTGGTGCAGGAGACGATGCACCGACTCCGCTCCGACGTCGAGGACAAGCTGCACCGACTGCCCCTGGGCTACGTAGACAGCCAGCCCCGCGGCGACCTGCTGAGCCGGGTCACGAACGACATCGACAACGTCGCACAGAGCCTCCAGCAGACGTTGAGCCAGATGCTCACCTCGTCACTGACGATCATCGGCGTGATCATCATGATGTTCATCATCTCGCCGGTGCTCGCGCTGATCGCGCTGATCACCATCCCAGCGTCGCTGTTGATCATCCGCACCGTCGCGAGTCGATCGAAGAAGCGGTTCGTCGCGCAGTGGGCGCACACCGGTGCGCTGAACGCCCAGGTCGAGGAGGCCTTCACCGGCCACTCGCTCGTCAAGGTCTTCGGGCGGACGGCGGACGTCGAAGCGCGCTTCGACGACAAGAACGAGGAGCTCTTCGGGGCCAGCTTCGGTGCACAGTTCATCTCGGGCACGATCCAGCCGGCCATGATGTTCCTCGGCAACCTCAACTACGTGGTCATAGCCGTGGTCGGCGGCCTGCTCGTCTCGTCCGGGCGGATGAGCATCGGCGACATCCAGGCCTTCATCCAGTACTCGCGGCAGTTCACCCAGCCGCTCACACAGCTCGCCTCCATGGCGAACGTCTTCCAGTCGGGCATCGCATCTGCCGAACGGGTCTTCGAGCTCCTCGACGGCCCCGACGAAGAGGCAGATGAGAAGGACCCCCTGGTCGACGAACGCCCGCGTGGGCGGGTCGAGTTCGACGACGTGAGCTTCTCCTATGTCCCCGGGACGCCGCTGATCCAGGACCTCTCGCTCGTCGCCGAACCCGGTCAGACCGTGGCCATCGTCGGGCCCACCGGAGCGGGCAAGACCACGCTGGTGAACCTCATCATGCGCTTCTACGAGCTCGACGGCGGGGCGATCCGCCTGGACGGGCTCGA
>CAYNQN010000006.1:0-33189 GCA_964399375.1 uncultured Rhabdothermincola sp.
TGAGCTTGAGGAGGATGTTCTCGACGTCCTCGCCCACGTAGCCGGCCTCGGTGAGGGCCGTGGCATCCGCGATGGCGAACGGGACGTTGAGCATCCGGGCGAGGGTCTGGGCCAGGAGGGTCTTGCCGCACCCCGTGGGGCCGATGAGCAAGATGTTCGACTTGGCCAGCTCGACGTCGTCGGTGGCGGTGGCCCCGTACTGCACGCGCTTGTAGGGGTTGTAGACGGCGACGGAGAGGATCTTCTTGGCCTGCGTCTGGCCGACGATGTAGTCGTTCAGGAACTCGTAGATCTCACGCGGCTTCGGGAGCTCCTCGAAGCGGAGGTCGGAGCTCTCCGCCAGCTCCTCTTCGATGATCTCGTTGCACAGGTCTATGCACTCGTCGCAGATGTAGACGCCAGGCCCGGCGATGAGCTTCTTCACCTGCTTCTGCGACTTGCCGCAGAACGAGCACTTGAGAAGCTCGCCTCCGTCCCCGAACTTGGCCACTGCGACTCCCGATCTCTCGTGCCTTGCTGCGTGCCTGGGTTCGCCCGCTGGGCTCGGTCAGCTAACCGCGCTTATGGGGCCACTCACGTCCGCCAGCTGCCGGGCGGCTATGACCTCATCGATGATGCCGTATTCGCGGGCCTCAGCGGCGGACATCACGAAGTCGCGGTCGGTGTCCTTGTGCACCTTGTCGATGGACTGGCCCGTGTGACCTGCGAGGATCTCCTCCAGGAGGGTCCTGAGGCGGTTGATCTCACGGGCGGCCAGCTCGATGTCGGTGGCCTGGCCGTAGGCCTCGGAGTAGGGCTGGTGCAGCAGGATGCGGGTGTGCGGCAGCGCCAGGCGCTTCCCCCTGGTTCCCGCCGCCAGGAGCACAGCTGCGGCCGAGGCGGCCTGCCCGAAGCAGATGGTGGACACGTCGTTCTTGACGAACTGCATGGTGTCGTAGATGGCGAGGAGCGCCGTGATGGAGCCGCCCGGCGAGTTGATGTAGAGGTTGATGTCCTTGTCGGGGTTCTCCGACTCGAGGTGGAGCATCTGGGCACAGATGAGGTTCGCGATCGTGTCGTCGATGGGCGTACCGACGAAGATGATGTTCTCCTTGAGGAGCTTGGAGTACAGATCGAAACCCCGCTCCCCCTGCGGCGTCTTCTCGAAGACGTTGGGGACGAGATAGCTCTTGGGGTTCATAGATCATCCTCTCCGTCAGCCTCAGAGACCTCCGGGTCTTCTTCTACCTGGAGGCTGGCACGGTCGATCGGCTGGCCCTCCTGATCCACGAGCTCCGCATGCTCGATGAGCCACTCGAGAGCCTTTCGCTTCTTCAGATCGGAGCGTATCGCCTGGGTCTGCTCAGCGCGCTCGAAGCGCTCGCGAACCTCCTCGGCGGGTAGCTCGAGCCTGGAGGCCACGTCCGCGTACTCCTCCTCGAGGTCCTCCTCGTCGGCCTCGATGCCCTCCTCCTCGGCGACCGCCCTCAGGGCGAGGTCCACCCGGGCGCTGATAGCCGCCGCGTCGCGGAGCTCGGCGACGAACTGAGCCTGGTCGCGGCCGGTGCCGGCCAGCCACTGGTCGATGGTGAGGCCCTGGGCCTGGAGGCGCAGGGCCAGATCGTTGATGCGGTCCTGCAGCTCTGCCGCCACCAGGGCCTCGGGGATCTCGTCGTCGACCAGATCGGCCAGGGCGTTGGCCACCCCTTCCCGCAGCGCCATCTGCGCCTGGGCCCTGCGGGCCTGCCCGAGCCGCTCGCGCAGGTCGGCGCGCAGCTCCTCGAGCGTCTCCATCTCCGACGCCTCGGCGGCGAAGGCGTCGTCGAGGTCGGGAAGGCGACGAGCCTGCACCTCTTTCACCAGGACCCTCAGCTCGATGGGGTCGCCTTCGGGGTCGCCCGGGTGGGGGGCGTCGAACTGCAGGATGGCTCCCGGGCGCGAGCCACGGAGCTGCTCGTCGAGCTCGGGCACCACCGCTCCGCTGCCGAGCGGGTAGAGGTAGTCGTCTGCGGTGAGGCCCTCCAGGGCTTCGCCGCCCTGGGTCCCGGCGACGTCGATGGTGACGAAGTCGTCGTCGACCGCCGGCCGGTCGACGGGTTCCAGCTCGCCGTGCTGGACCCTGAGCCTCTCCAGCTGCTCGTCCACGTCTTCGTCGGTGGCCTCCGGCGAGGGGAGCGTGACGCGCAGGCCCTCGTAGCCGGGGACGCTGACGCGCGGGCGCACCTCCACGACGGCGTCGAACGCCACCGCTCCCGACTCGGCCCCGTCGGTGAGGTCGATCTGGGGCGAGGCGATGACATCCACCTCGTGCTCGCGGACCGCCTGGGCGTAGTAGTCGGGCACGGCGTCGGAGATGGCCTGCTGGCGAGCCGCGTCGGTGCCGATGCGTGCCTCCAGGACCCGCCGGGGCGCCTTGCCGGGCCGGAACCCGGGGATGCGAACCTCCCTTGCGATCTTCCGGAAGGCCGCGTCTATGGCGGTCTCCAACTCATCCTCGTCGACCGTGATCGAGAGCTTGACCTTGTTGCCCTCTAGGGGCTCGACGGTGGCCTTCACAGACGGGCGAGTGTACTGGTCGGCCCGCCGCACCCCTGCACGACCCCTCAGCTCCAGCTGAGAAGGAGCCGGCGGCCTGCCAAACTGGCGCTCACCCGACACGGAGGCTGCCCAAACCCATGGACGACGCATCCATCAAGATCACGCCGGACCGCTTCGACGCCGTCCTCTTCGACCTCGACGGCGTGCTCACCAAGACCGCTGCCGTGCACGCCCGGGCCTGGGAGCAGATGTTCGACGAGTTCCTGCAGGAGCGAGCCAGACGGGAGCACGAGAGGTACGAGCCCTTCAGGCAACCGGACGACTACGTGGCCTACCTCGACGGCGAGCCTCGCTACGACGGGGTGAGGCACTTCCTCGCCTCACGCCACATCAGCCTTCCCGAGGGTTCCCCCGACGATCCACCCACCGCTTCGACGGTGTGCGGCCTGGGCAACCGCAAGGACGAGCTGGTGCAGAAGGTGCTCGCCACCAAGGGGGTGGAGGTGTACGAGGGCTCGGTGGAGCTGTTGAAGGCGGTGCGGGCAGCGGGGATCAAGACCGCCGTCGTGTCTTCGAGCAAGAACTGCAAGAACGTGATCGAGGCAGCGGGGATAGCCGACCAGTTCGACACCCGCGTGGACGGTTACGCCGTGGAAGAGGGAGGAATGGCGGGAAAGCCCGCACCCGACACCTACCTGGCCGCTGCGAAGGAGCTGGGAGCCGAGCCCGCCAGGGCCGTCGTGCTGGAGGACGCCCTTGCCGGTGTGGAGTCGGGGCGCAACGGCCACTTCGGCCTGGTCGTGGGGGTGGACCGGGCGAACCAGGCCGACGCCCTGCGGGCCCACGGCGCCGACATCGTCGTCACCGACCTCGCCACGCTGATCCCATGACCATCTCTCCCGAGGACACCCAGCCGAGCCAGGCGACGCCACCTGGTGCGACCCCGGCCCCCGAGCCCACATACCCCATCGAGGGTTGGCACATCCGCGAGACCGACTTCGACGCCGACAAGCTGGGCGCCAGCGAGACGCTCTTCTCGACGGCCAACGGCTACCTGGGACTGCGGGCCAACCTGGAGGAGGGAGCGCCCTCGGTCGAGCACGGCACGTACCTGAACGGCTTCTACGAGACTCGGCCCTACGTGTACCCGGAGTCGGCGTACGGCTTCGCCCGCGACGCCCAGACCATGCTCAACGTCACCGACGGCAAGGTCATCCGCCTCGAGGTCGACGGCGAGACGCTGGACGTCACGACCGGGACCCTCGTGCAGCACGAGAGGGTGCTGGACCTTCGCCAGGGCTACTCGGGGCGCGAGGTGGTGTGGGAGTCACCCGGCGGCAAGCGCATATCGCTGCGCACCCGGCGGCTGGTGTCGCTCGCCCACCGCCACCTGGCCTGCATCGAGTACGAGGTGACGGCCCTCGAGGAGCCGCTGACGCTGAAGGTCTGCTCGGAGCTGGTGGCCAACGAGAGCGACAGCACCCGGGGCGACGACCCGCGGGAGGTCTCCTCGTACTGGGGTCAGGTGCTCCAGCCAGTGTGGGAGCGCGTCGAGGGGACCCGGCTCGGCCTGGGCCACACGGTGGCGCGCAGCGGCCTGACCGTCTGCTGCGCCGCCGACCACCACGTCATCTCGGGCCAGGAGTGCGAGGTCACGAACGGCAAGGAAGACGGCTCCAGGGTGTGGGTGACCTTCGCCGTGAAGGCCGAAGTGGGCATCCCCTTCAGGTTCGTCAAGTACCTCGCCTACACCTACGGGCCGGACTCGGAGCGTGACCAGCTCCGTGAGAGGGCCGAGAACCTGCTGGACCACTCCCTCAACCGCAACATGCCCGAGCTCATCGGGATGCAGACGAGCATCCTCGACTCGTTCTGGCAGGACTGCCACATGACGGTGGAGGGCGACGACGCCGTGCAGCAGGCCGTGCGCTTCGGCTTGTTCCAGATCATGCAGGCCTCGTCGCGGGCCGAGCAGACCGGGATCCCCGCCAAGGGGCTCACCGGCCAGGGCTACGGCGGGCACTACTTCTGGGACATGGAGACCTACGTGCTCCACGTGCTCACCTACCTCTCGCCCGAGCACACCGCCAGGGCGCTGAAGTTCCGCCACGCCACCCTCGACGCCGCCCGGGCACGGGCCACCGAGCTCTCGCTGCCGGGCGCCCTCTACCCGTGGCGCACGATCAACGGCAACGAGGCCTCGGCCTTCTTCCCCGCCGGCACGGCCGAGTACCACATCAACGCGGACATCGCCGAGGCCATCCAGCACTACGTGGAGGTCACGGGTGACGAGCAGTTCCTGGTGGAGCACGGCGCGGAGATGCTCATCGAGACGGCGCGCATGTGGGCCGGGTTGGGCTTCTTCGACCAGTCCCGCGACGGTGCGTTCTGCATAAACGACGTGACCGGTCCCGACGAGTACACGGCCATCGTCGACAACAACACCTTCACCAACCTCATGGCGCAGGCCAACTTGGAGCACGCCGTGGCGGCAGTGGAGCTCCTGAAGGCCGACCACGCCGACGCCTTCGCCGAGCTGGCCGAGAGCCTCTCGCTGCGCGACGAGGAGGTGGACCTGTGGCGCCGGGCGGCGGAGAAGATGTACGTGCACCGAGACGAGCAACTGGGGATCCACGGCCAGGACGACTCGTTCCTCGACAAGGAGCCGTGGGACATCTCCACCATCCCTGCCGAGAAGCGCCCGCTGCTGCTGCACTACCACCCGCTGCACCTCTACAGGCGCCAGGTGATCAAGCAGGCCGACCTGGTGCTCGCGATGGTGCTGCAGGGACACCGCTTCACCGACGCCGACAAGCGCGCCAACTTCGACTACTACGACCCCATCACCACGGCCGACTCATCGCTATCGCTGTGCATCCAGGCGATCATGGCGGCCGAGGTGGGCCACGTGGACCTCGCCTGGGAGTACACCCGGCACACCGCTCTCACCGATCTCGACGACGAGGCCGGCAACGTGCACGACGGCATCCACATCGCCTCCGTGGCGGGAAGCTGGATGGCGCTGGTGTGCGGCTTCGGCGGCCTGCGCCGGCGCGACGGGAAGCTCTCGTTCGCCCCGAAGCTCCCCAGTGCTCTGGATTGCCTCACCTTCCGCCTGCGCTACCACGACCGCATGATCGAGGTGGCCGTCAAGCCCGAGAGCACCACCTACTCACTGCACAGGGGCGACGACGTGGAGATAACGCACAACTCCACGCCACTGACCATCACCTCGGCTCAGCCGGTGACGGTCGAGAACTGACCGGGAGGGGGCCACGCTCCGTGCGCGGCCCCCTCCCGGCGTTCAGGAGTTGGCGAAGCGCCTCGCCTGCACGGAGAGGTAGATCTCGGCGATCCCCATGATGATGAGGTCGATGCCGATGATCACCGCCAGTGCCCACAGCGTGATGGTCGGCCAGGCGATGGCCAGGATGCCCACCACCAGCTCGACGAGCCCGGCCAGCGCCCAGAGCCCGTAGAGGCGGGGGCGGGCCGAGAGCGACCCGACGATGCGCACCAGGCCTCGCACGATGAGCGCGATACCGATGATGAGCACGAGCGCCCACAAGGTGATGCTCGGCCACACGACGGCGACGATGCCGGCTGCGATCGAGAGCACGCCCCAGAGGATGGGGACCCACATGTTGGAGCCCCATCGGGCCGACACGATCAGGTCGCCAAGGCCGTTCACCAGGAACGAGACGGCAATGATTATCACGAGTGCGAAGATCGTGATGTGCGGCCAAACGATGGCGATGATGCCCGCCGCCAACGAGACCAGGCCCAGCAAGAGCCCCAGCCACCACATGCTGGCGGCCCTCCGGACGGCTTCTTCGTCTACGACTACAACTGCCTCGGTCATTCAGACCTCCTTGCCACGGGATGTGGAGTGGTCCCCAGGCGGTTGCCCGGACAGGACCCGAGCAGAAACTAGGCCACCAGCCCTCGGCAAACGGGGATGACGGCCGTCACGGCGGGGGCACTGGGCGGCTGTGGATCGTCGGGCGACACGGCATCACGAGGATGCCGCAGCAACCGCCTGCTCGCGGGCCCAGCGGTAGTCGGCCTTGCCTGCGGGCGAGCGCACGATCTCGTCGAGGTACACGAAGGCCTTCGGCAGCTTGTAGCGGGCGATGTGGCGCTCGGCCTCGGCCAGCAGCTCGTCGTCGGTGGCGGCCTGGCCGTCACGCAGCTGCACCACGGCGACCACCTCGTTGCCCCAGCGCTCCGAGGGGCGCCCGACCACGACCACGTCGTAGACGGCCGGATGGTGGGCGACGGCCTGCTCCACCTCTTCCGCGAAGATCTTCTCGCCACCCGAGTTGATGGTGACCGAGTCGCGGCCCAGCAGCTCGAGCTCGCCGTCTTCCAGCAGGCGGGCGCGGTCGCCGGGGATGCTGAAGCGCACGCCGTCGATCACCGGGAAGGTGCGAGCGGTCTTGTCGGGGTCGCCCAGGTAGCCGACGGGAACCCGGCCCCGGCGAGCCAGCCACCCGATGCCGTCGTGGCCCGCCGGAAGGATCTTGGTCATGTCCTCGTCCACCACCACGGTGTCGGGGTCGGGCGCGAACGTGCCCGTGGTGGCCTTCGAGCCGGCAGCGGAGCCGTGGCTCATCTGGTAGCCGGTCTCGGAGGCTCCGACGGCGTCGATGACGAAGATGTTGGGGAGCGCTGCGAGGATGCGGTCCTTGAGGCCGGCGTTGAGCGGGGCACCACCGTTGGCGATCACCGCCAGGCTGGACGTGTCGTAGCTCCCCCGCTCCAGCTCGTCGATGAGGGGGCGGGCGATGGCGTCGCCGACCACCGGGATGCTGAGCAGGCGCTCCCGGGCCACGGTCTCCCACACGTCTACGGGATCGAGCTTGTGCACGTTGCTGGGCACCACGAGGCAGCCACCGGCGGTGATGCCGATGAACGAGGCCCACTGGGCCGCTCCGTGCATGAGCGGCGCCAGCAGCAGCGTGCGGAACCCACCGCCGCCGTTGCGCGCTCCTTCTGCCACCGCCTCGTAGTCGGCCAGGTCCTCCGTGCTGCCGAAGGGCCTTCCACCCATCGCCGCTATGAAGATGTCGTCCTGGCGCCACATCACGCCCTTAGGCATGCCGGTGGTGCCGCCCGTGTAGACGATGTAGAGGTCGTCGGGCGACGGCTCGATGGGCGGCCGCTGGGGCGAGGCGGCCGCCAGGGCCTCCTCGTAGTCGACGGCTCCGGAGAGCAGGCCGTTGCCCGACTCGTCGGCCACCTGCAACAGCAGCTCCAGCTGCGGTAGCTGGTCGCGCACCTCGGCGAGGATGGGTGCGAACTCGGCGTTGTAGATGATCGCCTTGGCCCCGGCGTCGGCGAGCAGGTAGCTGAGCTCCTCGGTGACGTAGCGGTAGTTCACGTTGAAAGGCGCGGAGCGGGACTTGTACGCCCCGATCATCCCCTCCAGGTACTCGTTGCCGTTGCGGAGGTAGAGGGCGACGTGGTCCTGGCCGGACTCGTGGCCGGCCAACTCGGAGCGCTCGGTGCGCACGGTGATGCCGTGGTCGAGCAGCACGTTGGCAACCCGGTTGGTGCGCTCGTCGAGCTGGCGGTAGGTGAAGCGGCGGTCCCGCCACACCATCACCTCTTGGTCGGGCACCGCCTCGGCCACGGTGGTGAACACCTTGGCCAGGTTGAACTCTCCCATCGCTTCCTGCTCCCCCGTACGGCACCGACGAAAGCTGCCATTATCATCCAGCCCGACGGGGAGTGGCGCAGCTTGGTTAGCGCGCCTGCTTTGGGAGCAGGAGGCCGGGAGTTCAAATCTCCCCTCCCCGACGCCTGGGTCCGTTCGTCCTCGCAAGCCTGCTCGGACGAACGGCCCGCAATACCTCCGCTGCGCTGAGCCCGTTCATGGCCACGGAGGCCAAGGAGGTTCTGGCTCGGCGTGGGGCGCAGGGTCACATCCCGCAGCCTTGAGGAGGCCTCTCGAGCGGCTGCTGCAGCTTTCGGCCCCCGCAGGGAAGGCCTCCGAACAGCAAGGGATGTGGGCCCGAGAGCCCCGAAGCGCCCGAGCGCCCGAGCCGGGCAGGACCGACGGGGTCAGTCGGAGCGGGAGCCTCCGAGATCCACCGCTACTGGGGGCTCGTTTGCGGCAGGCGAGTCATGGGAGACCAGGTCCGCCAGCTGGGGAGATCCGTAGACGACGGGGTCGCCGATGATCTGCTTGGAGTGGACCATGGCCACCTTGCGGGCGAGGGCCTTGGCCTGGTCGACCTTGGGACCCTCCCAGCCGAGGTCGAGAGTCTCGTGGAACAGGTCGAGCCAACGCTCGAAGTGAGCCCGCGTGAACGAGCGGCGGGAGTGCACCAGCAGGTGCGCCCGGTAAGGGTTGCCTTCGTAGCCTGGCATCGACAGCAGCGCCCGGCACCAGAAGGCGGTCAGCTTGGGCAGGTGCTCCGACCAGTCGACCTGGGCCACGTCGTTGAACATGGGGCCGAGCAGGTCGTCCTGGGCGACGTCGGCATAGAACCGGCGGACCATCTCCGCGATCTCCGCCGGGTCGTCGAGATCTCTCCCTCGCCAGGTGGGCTGGGCGCCAGGGGTTGTCATCGAGAGCTCCTCTCGCTCCGGGGCACCCTTAATTCTAGCCGCTCCTAGAACAAAGAGCGGGTGACGGGAATCGAACCCGCATAACCAGCTTGGAAGGCTGGGGCTCTAGCCATTGAGCTACACCCGCGAACGCCCGGATCGTACTTGACCCGTCCCCCATCACGAACCTGCCTGCGCTCGTCGTCAACTCGATGACAGTGATCCGACGACACACAGGTAAGCGGTTGGAAGGAGAGCCGCAGACCGCTGCCCCTGGAGGGTCCGCAGAGACGGGCCGAGGTGTAGCATCGTGCCCAAGTCTCTCGGGTGGGGGAAGCCGGTCGAAGTCCGGCGCTGACCCGCAACCGTAGGCCTCCGTGGATCCTCCACGGGGGCGAGCCGGAGCACCTGCCCGAGAGCTGAAGCTCACCAGTCCGTCGTGGTTCGCGGGAGGTGGCTCGAGTGCGAGGTGGCGATCTGCGAGATCGGCCCCCGGCCGGGCTCGCCGAGTGCGGACCCCAGATCCGGGAGGTCGCCGAGGTGCGCCGAGCTGGCTCGTGGCTCGTGGCAACCCTCGCTGCCCTCACGACGGCCGTCGTGCTCACGGGGCTGGCGACGATGTTCCCGATGGCCGCGACGCCGGCGGGCGCCGCCGACACGGCCGCCACGACTCAAGGGGGCGTGGCGGTGAGCGGCCGGCCTTGCGGCCCGGGCGAGGGCGTGACGGTGATCGTCGACTTCACCACGATGCTCGACGAGATCCACGTCGCCTGCGCTCCCGGCAAGCAGCCGCACGGGTTCGCCGCCCTGCGAGCCGCTGGCTTCCGCACCAGCTCAGAGGGCGGCGAGGGAAGGATCTGCACGATCGACGGCCGCCCCACCCAGGGCTACCCCTACTGCTGGACCACCGGCGGCTTCTGGTCGCACTGGAACGAGGGCGACTCGGGTGCCTGGGAGTTCAGCCAGGTGGGGGCGGGTCACGGGCCACTGGCTCCGGGCCACGTGAGCGGCTGGTCGTGGGCGCAGGACTTCCGCCCGGCGGCGCCGCGGATCCCCGCAAGATGGGCCCCCCCGGCCGACGACGACGGGAACGACGGGAGCGACGACTCGCACGGCACGGACGGCGACGGCGGAGGTGGGAGTGGCTCCGGCGAACCGGGTCCGATCGCAGCGATACCTCCAGGCGGCGCCGACGAACCAACCCCCGGGGGAGGTACGGGCGGCAGCGGGAGCACCACCTCCCCCGCCTCTCCGCAACCGGGGCAGGCCGGCGGCTCGGACGGCGACTCCCCCTCCGCTTCTCCCGACGCAGTCGACTCCACCCCGTTCGCGTCCGGGGACGGTGGCACCTCTTCGGGGTTGGGCGAGATGGAGCTGGCCAGCGGTGCCGACCCGGCAGGCGGAGCTACTGCCGGCGGAACGGTCGTCGGCGTCGCGGCCGGTGCGGGAGCGATCGCCGTCGTCGGCGCCGTAGCCGCCCTCTCGGCGCGTCGCAGGCACACCGCCCGAGGCTCGGGCCGAACCGGCGTACCTCCGTCGTCGATCCGATGACGCACGTACGCAGGTTGGGGGATGACGGTCGGCGGAGCCCGGCGGGTCGGCTGCCCCGGGCGCTTCACCCAGGAGCCTGGTGGCTGTGGGCGCTGGGCATGGCCACGGCCGCCAGCCGCACCACCAACCCCGTGCTGCTCGGTCTCGTGGTCGCCGTGGTGGCCCTCGTGGTGGCTGCGCGCCGCACGGAGGCTCCCTGGGCCCGCGGCTTCAAGGCCTACCTCATCCTCGGGTTGGTGGTCATCGCCCTCCGTGTGGGCTTCCGGGCGCTATTGGGCAGCCAGACCGGCGAGCACGTGCTGTTCACCCTTCCCGAGATCCCCCTGCCCGACCTGGCCGCGGGGATCCGCATCGGGGGCCCGGTGGCGCTGGAGGGCTTGCTGGCCGCCCTCTACGACGGCATGCGCCTTGCCACCCTGCTCATCTGCCTCGGCGCAGCCAACGTGCTGGCCAACCCCAAGCGTCTCCTCAAGGCGCTGCCCAGCGCCCTGCACGAAGCCGGTGTGGCCGTCACCGTCGCGCTCACCATCGCTCCCCAGCTGGTCGAGAGCGCCCTGCGGGTGGGCAGGGCGAGAAAGCTCCGGGGCGAGCCCGGAAGGCGCCTGCGGTTGCTGCACGAGGTGGGGATCCCGGTGATGACCGATGCCCTCGAGAGGTCGCTGCTACTGGCGGCGGCCATGGACTCACGCGGCTACGGCAGGGCCGGGACGCTGGCGCGCTCCACGAGGGCCGTCACGGGAGCACTGGTCGTGGGAGGGCTGGTGGGCGTGTGCGTGGGCACCTACGGGCTGCTCGACGCCAGCACCAGCCGCGCCCTCGGGCTGCCCATGTTGTTGGCGGGCGTGATCGTGGCCACGGTGGGGATGGTGATGGGCGGCCGCCGCGTGCGCACCAGCCGGTACCGCCCCGATCCGTGGAGGGCCCCCGAGTGGGCCGTGGCCGCGTCGGGCATCGCCGCCGCCGCCGTGATGATCGCCGTGGGCAACGTGGACCCGTCCAGCCTCAACCCCTCGCTGGAGCCCTTGCAGTGGCCGGCCGTCTCGGTCGCCCCTGTGGTGGGGATCCTCGTCGGGGCCCTCCCGGCATGGCTCGCACCGCCCGTGATGCTCACCGGCGCACCCCCGGCGACGCGCTCGGAGGAGTGGCTGGCCGGCGGGTCGGCGTTGCTCGAGACGACTGATCGCCGGCAGGCGGAGCCGGCGCGGTGATCACCTTCGAGTCGGTATCCATCACCTACCCCGGCGCAACGTCGCCCACCCTGCACGACGTGGACCTGGTGATCGAGGAGGGAGAGCTCTGCCTCGTCGTCGGCTCCACGGGCTCGGGCAAGTCCACGCTGCTGGGCGCCATCAACGGGCTGGTCCCCCACTTCACCGGCGGGCACCTGGGGGGGAGCGTGCGGGTGGACGGGCGCGAGACGCGCACGCACCCGCCGCGCGAGCTGGCCGACGTGGTGGGGGTGGTGGGGCAGGATCCGCTCTCGGGCTTCGTCACCGACACCGTCGAAGAGGAGCTGGCCTACTGCATGGAGCAGCTGGCCCTGCCACCCCAGGCCATGCGCAAGCGCGTGGAGGAGATCCTCGACCTCCTCGGCATCGCCGAGCTGCGATCCAGGCCGCTGCGCACGCTCTCCGGGGGCCAGCAGCAGAGGGTTGCGATCGGTTCGGTGCTCACAGCGCACCCGCGCATCCTGGTGCTCGACGAGCCGACCTCCGCCCTCGACCCCACTGCCGCAGAGGAGGTGCTGGCCGCCATCACCCGCCTGGTCCACGACCTCGGGGTGACCGTGGTGATCGCCGAGCACCGACTGGAGCGGGTGGTCCAGTACGCCGACCGGGTCGTCGAGCTCCTGGACGGAGGCACCGTAGAGACGGGGCGACCCGCTGAGGTCTTCGCCAAAGCCACCCTCGCTCCCCCGGTGGTGCAGCTCGGGCGCCTGTGCGGTTGGGAACCCCTTCCCCTTTCGGTGCGCGAGGCACGACGCCAGGCTCCGGAGCTGCGGGGGAGGCTTTCGACCACCTCGGTGCCGCGCCGCGAGGGTGTTGAGGGCGGCACTGTCCTACGTGCCCGCTCGGTGGTCGTGCGCTACGGAGAGCTCGTGGCGGTCCGGGAGGTCGACCTCGACCTGCACGCGGGCCAGGTGGTGGCCCTCATGGGCCGCAACGGATCTGGCAAGTCGTCGCTGCTCTGGGCGCTCCAGGGAAGCGGGCGCCGCCACGACGGCACGGTGGAGGTGAACGGCTCCGACCCCGGGGCACAGCCCGCCCGACAGGCCCGCCAGCTGGTGGGACTGGTGCCGCAGACGCCGGCCGACCTGCTCTTCCTCACGACGGTGGGCAACGAGCTCGCTCAGGCCGACAGCGACGCGGGGGCACCTCCGGGCACCGCAGCCGCCCTGCTGGAGCGCCTGGTGGGGCCGACGACCCTCGACATCCACCCCGCCGACCTGTCGGAGGGCCAGAAGCTCGCTCTGGTCCTGGCCATCCAGCTCACAGCCGCGCCCGACGTCGTGCTGCTCGACGAGCCCACGAGGGGCCTCGACTACGGGGCCAAGGCACAGCTCACCGGCATCCTCACAACCCTGGCCGCCCAAGGCACCGCCGTGGTGGTGGCCACCCACGACGTGGAGTTCGTGGCAGGGGTGGCCCACCGCGTGGTCGTGATGGCGACCGGAGAGGTGGTGGCCGACGGGCCCGCCGCCGAGGTCGTCGGCACGTCTCCCGCCTTCGCACCCCAGGTAGCTCGAATACTGCACCCCGAGCCGTGGCTCACGGTGGAAGAGGTGGCGTCGGCATTGCGGGAGCTGGAGGGCGCGACGCCATGACATCCCAGGGGTCCGGCCCATCCGTCCTCGCTCCGGCCAACGCTGTCGGCCCGGGCCACCCGGCCGAGCCCTCGGCGGGACGCCGCCAAAGTGCCCTGCGGGTGAGGCCCAGGCCGGCGGCGGTCCTCGCGGTCGCGTCCTTGGCGGGCCTCGCCATGTTCTGCTGGCCGCTGCTGGTGAAGCCGCCCGAGGGACTGGCGCACCAGACCGACGCCCCCTTTATCTTCGTGCTGATCCTGCCGCTGGTGCTGGCCGTGATCCTGGCCGAGCTGCACGCGCCCGGCGCCCCCGCTCGCTCGGGAGGCCCGCCCGGACCCGCACGCGCAGGGGGTATGGACATCAAGGCCCTCGCCATGTTGGGCGTGCTCGCCGCCGTGGGCGCCGCACTGCGGCCCCTCGGAGCGGGCCTCGCCGGCATCGAGCCCATGTTCTTCCTGCTCGTGCTGGGCGGCAGGGCCTACGGACCCGGCTTCGGCTTCGTGCTGGGTTCCACCACCATGTTCGCCTCCGCCCTGCTGACTGGGGGCGTGGGGCCATGGCTCCCGTTCCAGATGCTCGCCGCATCGTGGATGGGCATGGGAGCGGGCCTGCTGCCCCGAGCGTCCGGGAAGACGGAGATAGCGATGCTGGCCGCATACGGAGCGGTCTCCTCCATCGCCTACGGCGCCCTGCTCAACCTCTGGTTCTGGCCCTTCAGCGTGGGACTCAGCACAGACGTGTCGTACATCCCGGGGGCTCCGGTGCTCGAGAACCTGCACCGCTTCCTGACGTTCACGTTCTACACGTCGGTCCTGGGCTGGGACGTGGGCCGGGCCGTGATCACGACGGTCGCCATCGTGGTGCTGGGCTCACCCGTGCTGTTCGCCCTCCGCCGCGCCATCCGCAAGGCCGCCTTCGACGCCCCGGTCGCGTTCGGGTTGGGAGAGGGCGGCTGACCGGTCCCGGCGACCAGCCGCCCCTCTCCTTCCCGGCCGCCGTGGGCGGCGCGGCTCAGATCTCGATCACCGGTCCAGCTGGATGTCGGCCGGTGGCGTGATCAGCTCGTGGACCACCCAGCGGGCCATGAGCGACTCGAGGAGCTCGACGAGATCGGCCTCCTGCGGGGAGCCGATGGGGGCGGTGGTGCGGGCGAAGGCGACGGAGACCGCCGTGGCACGGTCGCGACGCAACCCCAGCGAGACCACCTCGGGCATGGGACCGGCTTCGTCCACCAGTCCCTCGCCCACCGAGTAGGCCACCTCGGCATCGAGCGTGACAGCGAACGTGAAGAGGTTCTCGTCGCCACGGGGAAGCCGGTAGATCCCGCCGGAAAGGGCAGCCCCGCCCGGGGGCGTCCCGATGTCTATCGACGGCTCAGCGCAGTCGGGCAAGCCCACCAGGCACAGGCCCTCGCCCTCCTGGGCGAGCCTGTGAGCCTGCGACACGGCGCAGCGGAACTGCGCAGGCGCCATGAGCAGAGCCCCGTCGGGAACGCAGCTGTGATCGTGGGGACGCACGTCGACCACGATGCGCGAACCGTCGCGAACCCTGGCCCGCATGTCGCCGAACGCGTGGACGAGCGTCGCGGCCGCCCTGAACGCCGTGAGAGCCGAGTCGGAGAGCACGAGGGATATGTTAGGGCACCCTAACTATTGAGATCAAGGGCAGATACCAAGCTGCCGATGCGAGCGGCACAACGAGAGAGCGGGTTGGGTGGGTGGGAAACCGCTGGTAGGCATGCACACGTTGGGCGATGATCTTGAGTAGCGGCCAGCCAACAGGAGGCGCACATGTCGAAGGACGACAAGACCAGCTCGCTCGAAGACAGGATCGACGACCTCGAGAAGCAGCTGAAGAAGTTGCGCAAGCAGCTCGCCCAGTCCGAGATCGACCAGTGGCGCGCCCGCATCGAAGACCTGGAGGTGCAGCTCGACCTGGGGTCGAAGGAGGCACGGGATCGGCTGAGCCCGTTCGTGGAGCAGCTGCGCAACACCTGGCTCGACGCCAAGCGGCAGGCCGACAGCGCCACCTCGGCCGCTTCGGACGTGGCCGACAAGCTGCGCAGCGGCCTGGAGCAGGCCATGGACGAGATCCGCTCAGCGGTGACGTCGGCCAAGGACCGCCTGGACCGCGGCGAGTAGGCGGGGGTGCAGCTCGACCGCAACGGCCTGGAGGTCCTCGACCGCGACGAGTGCCTGCGCCTCCTGGGCACCACCGCTCTGTGCAGGGTGGGGGTGAACGTCGGATCGTTGCCGATGATCCTGCCGGTGAACTTCGCCGTCGACGGCGACATCCTGGTGATCAGGTCGGCCAAGGGCACGAAGCTCGACACCGCCCTTCACAACACCGTCATCGTGGTCGAAGCCGACGAGTTCGATCCCGCCGATTCCAGTGGCTGGAGCGTGATGGTGAGGGGCCGCTCGTTCGAGATCGTGGACCCTGTCCAGCTGGAGCGGGTGGCCAACCTCAACCTGCAGTCGTGGTCGGCGGAGCGCTTCCACCGCTACATGGGGGTGCACATCGAGACGATCACCGGCCGGCGGCTCGTCGACGACTGACCGAGCCTGCCGGCCGCACACGCCTGGCCCAGTGCGCCTCGCCTAGTGCGCCTCGGCGGGCACGCTCCGAACGCCTAGCTGTCGGGTGAGGGGATCACCGCGACGGCGCAGGTGGAGTGCTGGAGGCACTGCCTGCTCACCGAGCCCAGCACGGCGCTCGCAAGCGCCCGGCGACCTCTGGTGCCCACCACCAGCAGGCCCGCCTCCCTGGCCCGGTCGAGCAGCGCCGCTGCCGGCGGCTCACCCACCGAGAGGGTCTCGACCTCCGGTGGCCGCTGCGAAGCGGACGACAGCGCCGCATCCACGACCTCACGGACCATCTCCTCGCTCACGGCCTGGAAGTCGGGGACGGCGTATGGCACGCCGGTGAAACCGAGGCTGGGATACCAGTAGGCGTTCCACCACCCGTTCACCACGGCGAGCTTCGCCCCGCGCAGGGCGGCCTCTCGCACCGCCCAGCTCAGCGCAGCGGTCGATCGGTCGGAGCCGTCGATGCCGACCACCACATCGCCGGTGCCCGGGAGGGGTGCGCCGGCCGGCACCACGACCACGGGCTTGGACGACTCGGCGGCGCACTGCTCGCTCACCGAGCCCAGCAGGAGCGACTTGAACCCGCCCCTCCCCCGCGAGCCCAGCACGAGCATGCTGGCGCCACGGCCCAGCTCGTCGATGAGCGCCACGGGCGCCTCGGCCTGGACGGCGCAGCCCTCCACCTCCACGCCGGAGGAGCCGGCAGGCACCATCGACGCCACCACCTCGTTGGCGTGGGCCTCGTACCCGGAGATGTCCTCGTCGAGCAGGATGTTGCCGACCTCGGTGAGCAAGGGCGGGAGCCAGGCGTGCACCGCTCGCACGGCTGCTCCCCGGAGGCGAGCTTCGGCGATGGCCCACTGCAGGGCGTGCGCAGAGCCCTCCGATCCGTCCACACCGGCGACGATCACCGGCGGGGTCGCTGGTCCTGCACCTGCCACTGACGGTTCCATGTGGCCGCAGCGTACCTTTGGGGGCCATGCAGCCGACGGCCGGACCCCACCAGCGCCCCTTCCGCTTCAGCGTGCAGTGCTCCTCGCTCCCCGGAACCGACGAGCACTCGTGGAGGGAGCTGGCCAAGCGGTGCGAGGGCCTCGGGTACTCCACGCTGACCATCTCGGACCACTTCGACGACCAGCTCGCCCCCATCCCAGCCGCGATGGCGGCCGCCGATGCCACCAGCACGCTGCGGGTGGGCACGATGGTCCTGGCCAACGACTACCGCCACCCAGTGGTGCTCGCCAAGGAGGCGGCCACCATCGACCTGCTCTCGGGCGGTCGCTTCGAGCTGGGCATCGGAGCGGGCTGGATGCCCGGCGACTACCACCGCGCGGGGATCGACTTCGACTCCCCCGGCGTGCGCATCGAGCGGCTGGAGGAGGCGATCACGATCGTCCGGGGCCTGCTGAGCGACGACGGGCCCGTCACCTTCGAGGGCAAGCACTACCAGGTCGCCGACCTGGAGGGCACGCCCAAGCCGATCCAGCGGCCGCACCCCCCGATCCTCGTGGGGGGAGGGGCGCCGCGCATCCTGCGCATGGCTGCCCGCCAGGCCGACATCGTGGGGCTGAACCCGTCGATGGTGAAGGGCGTCATCGACGCCTCCATGGGACCCGACGCCACCGCCGAGGCCACCGACCCCAAGATCGCCCTCATCCGGGAAGCTGCAGGAGAGCGTTGGAAGGATCTGGAGATCCAGATCCGCATCCACCTGGTGGTTGCCACCGACGACCGCGCGGGCCTGGCCGAGAGCGCTGCCACAAGCTTCGGGCTGACCCCGGAGGAGGCGCTGGGCACCCCCTACGCGCTGGTCGGGACGACCGAGGAGATCGTGGACGACCTACTGTCGCGCCGGGAGCGCTTCGGCATAAGCGCCATCGGGATCGGCGTGGAGCACATGGAGACGCTCGCCCCGGTCGTGGCCCGACTCGCCGGCACATGAGAGAAGAGGCAGCGATGCAGCACATGAAGTGGTGGGGCTGGGGCGAGGAGGGAGTCACCTTCACCCACACCGACAAGCCGGCCCTCGGCCCGTTCGTGAAGGCCCACATCGACCTCGACCTCGACGCAGGTGGCGCTCCGGTGGTCGATTTCGGTGCCCTCGACGTGCCGGCACCCTCGGCTCCCACCCAGCTCCGCAAGGCCATGGAGGCCGCCGTGGGCCCCGACCACGTGGCCGACAGCGACATGGACAGGGTGGTGCACACCTACGGCAAGAGCCTGCGCGACCTGGTGCGGGTGCGCAGGGGCGACCTGGGACGACTGCCGGACCTGGTCGTCTACCCGGCCGACGAGGCCGAGGTGGCAGCGGTGGTGGAGGCTGCCCTCGAGGCCGACGCCGTGCTCATCCCCTTCGGGGGAGGCACGAACATCTCCGGCAGCCTGGAGCCCCCACGCGGCGAGGCCCGCCCGGTGATCTCGCTGGACCTCGGCCGGCTCGACCGGGTGCTGGAGGTGGACGAGGTGTCGCAGCTGGCACGCATCGAGGCGGGCGCCCTCGGGCCCGATCTGGAGGAGCAGCTCAACACCCGCGGGTGGACGCTCGGTCACTTCCCCGACAGCTTCAGGCACTCCACCCTCGGCGGCTGGATCGCCACGCGCTCGTCGGGGATGCAGTCGGACAAGTACGGCGACATATCCGGGATCACGCGTGCGGTGAGGGTGGTCACGCCCAACGGGATCCTGGCGCTGCGGCCCGTGCCGGCCACCTCCACCGGGCCCAGCGTGCGAGAGATGATCCTGGGAAGCGAGGGGCGCCTGGGGGTGATCACCGAGGCGACCGTGCACGTGCACCGGCTGCCGGGCGAGCGGGTGATCCTGGGCTACTTCTTCCCCGATTGGGACGCTGCCCTGGCCGCCATGCGCGACATATCGGCCAGCGACGCCAGCCCGTCGCTGACGCGGGTGTCGGACGCCCGCGAGACGCAGTTCTCCCTGGCCACCCGCAAGGCGGGATCGTTCGTCGACAAGGCCAAGTCGGCGGCTCTGAAGGCGTTCCTGCGGCATCGCAAGCACTTCGACCTCGACCAGGTGTGCCTGTCGTTCAGCGGCTACGAGGGCAGTCCGGAGCACGTGAAGGCCCAGCGCAAGCTGGTTGGCAGGATCGTGTCGCAGCACGGCGGGATCTGCGTGGGCACCAGCCCGGGTGAGCTCTACGACCAGAAGAAGTTCGACACGCCCTACATCCGCGACTTCCTCCTGGATCGGGGTGGGCTGGCAGACGTGTCGGAGACGTCTGCCCCGTGGGCGCAGCTGCGCCCCCTCTACGACGGCGTGGTGGACGCCGCCAACCTGGCCTTCGACGAGGTCGGGGTGCGGGGCTGGATCATGTGCCACCTCTCGCACTCGTACCACGCCGGTGCCTGCCTCTACTTCACGTTCGCCTTCAAGGCGGCGCCTGGGCGCGACGAGATCGACCAGTACGACACGGTGAAGAGGGCCATCCAGCAGGCTTTCATGGACAACCAGGCCACCCTCTCGCACCACCACGCGGTCGGCCTGGAGCACGCCCAGTGGCTGGCCGACGACGTGTCGCCCGCCGGCGTGGAGATGGTGCGAGCCCTCTTCGAGGGCATCGACCCGGGCAACAACCTCAACCCCGGCAAGATCGTCTAGCCGCCCGGTCCTGCCGGCCGGCACCCGCCAGCTCAATGTTCTGCTTGGCCTCCGTGGCCTTGAACGGGCACAGCGCAGCGGTGGTATCGCGCCTCCGGTTGGAATCGAACCAACGACCTTGGGATTAGAAGTCCCCTGCTCTATCCGCTGAGCTACGGAGGCGAGGAGGTCGAGTGTATGGCCGAACCGGTTGGGGACCCGGGAGGGGTCGTCCTATGATCGTCAACTCACGGTGGCCGTAGCTCAGCTCGGTTAGAGCGCCAGGTTGTGGCCCTGGAGGTCGGGGGTTCAAGTCCCCTCGGCCACCCCACGTGAAGCAGCCGGGTGGTCCGAACGCTTGACCTGGCCACCCGGCTGCTTCGCTAAACTGCAGATTCGATTTGCACCTCTAGCTCAATTGGCAGAGCAACGGACTCTTAATCCGCAGGTTCTGGGTTCGAGTCCCAGGGGGTGTACGGAAGTATTCGTGCCGTCGAGCACGCGACTTGAGGAGAGAGATGCTCGAGCGGCTAGGCAGGTTCTGCGCACGCAGGCACTGGCAGACCATCGTGATCTGGATCGTCGTGATCGTCGCGGTGGGCTTGTTTGCCCAGGTGCACCACGGCGAGTCCGAGGATGTCTTCACGGTGCCGGGCACGCAATCGCAGGAGGCTCTCGACCTGCTGCAGACCAGCTTCCCCTCGGCGGCGGGCACCAGCATCACGGTGGTCTGGGAGGCCCAGAGCGGGACGCTCAACGATCCCGCCCAACAGGCTGCGATCAACCAGGCGGTAGCCGATCTCAAGGCGATGGACGGCGTGTCCAGCGTGTCCAGCCCCTTCGAGCCGGCACCCACGGGCATCGACGTGGTCGACGGGCAGGTTCAGGTGGAGACCACGCCGCTCAACATCAACGGCGCCGGCACCGTGGGCTTCAGCGTGGTCCAGTTCGACCACAGCCTCACCAACCTGGAACAGGCGGAGGCGATCTTCGAGGCCACCCAGCAGGCCGCCCAGCCCGCCGTGAGCGCGGGTGTGGTGGTGAACTACGGGGGCCCGGTGGTCGACACGGCCAACGCTCCCGACCCGGGCATCTCGCAGTACTCCGAGCTGATCGGCATCATCTTCGCAATCATCATCCTGCTCATCGCGCTGGGCTCGGCCACCTCGATGGCCGTGCCGATCGTCATCGCCCTCATCTCGGTCTTCACGTCTCACAACATCGTGTCGATCCTCGAGTCGAGCTTCACCATCGGCTCCGTCGCTCCCATCCTGGGGTCGATGATCGGCCTCGGTGTGGGGATCGACTACTCGCTGTTCATCGTCAGCCGGTTCCGCCAGAACCTGAAGGACGGGATGAGCGTCGGCGACGCGGTGGGCAAGGCCATCGCCACGTCGGGCTCGGCGGTGCTGTTCGCCGGCATCACCGTGTGCATAGCGCTCTGCGCCCTCTACTTCGTGCAGATCCCCTACGTCGCCCAGCTGGGCTACATCGCAGCGCTGTTCGTGGCGATCACCATCTTCACCACGCTCACCCTGGTGCCGGCCGTGCTCGGTGCCCTCGGCAAGCGCATCAACTCTGGCCGGATCCACCGCCGCGACGAGACCCAGGACATCCACAAGACCCTCTCGGCGCGGTGGGCAGCCACCACCTCGCGCCACCCCATCCGCTACGCGGTGATCAGCTTGCTGGTGCTGCTGGTGCTGGCGCTGCCGCTGCGCAGCATGCACCTGGGGTTCACCGACGCCGGCGACATGAGCCACGAGCTAACGCAGCACCAGGCGTTCGAGACCCTCGGCGAGAACTTCGGGCCGGGTGAGAACGGACCCCTGCTGCTGGCGGTGTCGCTCCCCGAGGTGACGGCCGACAACGCAGTGGGCATCCTCGAGTCGTTCGACAAGCTCAACACGGCGGTGGCCGCCACGCCGGGCGTGGCCCGGGTGTCGCTGCCGGTCCCGAACAACTTCCCCTCCGAGGCCCATCCCGACGCCATGCCCACGGCGGCGATCGTGCAGGTGGTGCCCACCACCGCCCCCAACGCCGACGAGACGGCCGACCTCGTGGAGCGCCTGCGCAACGACGTGATCCCCACCGCTCTCGAGGGCGAGACCATAAGCGCCTCCCAGGTGTACGTGGGGGGTCAGACCGCCATCCTCATCGACCTCTCCGACGCCCTCAGCTCCAGGCTGTTCCTCTTCATCGGCGTGGTGGTGCTGGGTGCCTTCCTGCTGTTGATGATGGTCTTCCGGTCGGTCTTCGTTCCCTTCAAGGCAGCGTTGATGAACCTGCTGTCGATAGGCAGCGCCTACGGCGTGATCATCGCCGTGTTCCAGTGGGGCTGGCTCAAGGGCCTGGTGGACCTGGAGAACACGGTGCCCATAGTGGCGTTCGTGCCGGTGATGATGTTCGCCGTGCTCTTCGGGCTCTCGATGGACTACGAGGTGTTCCTCATCGCCCGCATCAAAGAGGAGTACAACAAGACCGGCGACAGCCGCCAGAGCGTGGTCACAGGCCTGGCTGCCACAGCCAGGGTGATAACGGCAGCTGCTCTCATCATGATCGCCGTGTTCATCTCGTTCGTGCCCAACCCCGACCCCACCGTGAAGATGATCGGGCTGGGCCTCGCTGTGTCGGTTCTCATCGACGCCACCATCGTGCGCATGATGCTCGTGCCCTCCACGATGGAGCTCGCCGGCAAGGCGAACTGGTGGATCCCGTCCTGGCTCGATCGGATCCTCCCCCGCATCCACGTCGACTGACCGCAGGGCCGGACCGCCGCCGGGAACCCAACCCGGCCCCCGCCCACGTGGGTGGGCCAGGTAGATGTGATAGACGACGGTGATGGCCAACGTCATCTCCATCCACTCGTTCCGCGGCGGTACCGGCAAGAGCAACAGCACCGCCAACATCGCCGCCCAGCTCGCCCGGGCGGGCAACCGGGTTGCGGTGGTCGACACCGACATCCAATCGCCCGGCATCCACGTGCTCTTCGGCTTCAGCGAAGACGCCCTGGGCCTCACGCTGAACGACTACCTGTACGGCAACTGCTCCATCGCCGAGGCCGCTCACGACGTGACCAGCCAGCTCGACGGGCCCGAGGGCCCACCCGCTGCGGGGGCCGCCCTGTGGTTGGTGCCGTCGAGCATCAAGGCGGGCGACATCGCCAAGGTGCTGCGAGAGGGGTACGACGCAGGGGTCCTCAACGACGGGTTCCGCGAGCTGTCGGAGTCGCTCGAGCTCGACTACCTCCTCATCGACACGCACCCCGGGCTGAACGAGGAGACGTTGCTGTCGATCACGGTGTCGGACACGCTCGTGCTGCTGATGCGACCCGACCGCCAGGACATCCAGGGCACCGCCGTCACGGTCGACGTGGCTCGTCGCCTGGGCGTGCCCGAGCTCCTGCTGCTCGTGAACATGGTGCCCTCCTCGGTCGACCGGGGGGCGCTCGGTCCCGACCTGGCCGCTGCGTACGGGGTGGAGGTGGCGGGGTTGCTGCCCCTGAGCGAGACCGTGGTGGAGAACTCGTCGTCGGCCCTCTTCTCGGTCGTGAGCCCCGATGAGGAGTGGTCGCGAGTGATCGCCGGCGTGGCGGCCCGCATCGCACAGGCGCCTTCCCAGAGCTGACCCAGGCCCGCACGACTCCCCCGAGGGCAAGGACCGAAGATGGCAGAAGACGACGAGCTGTTCAGCCGGGAGGAGGTGCTCTCGGGCCGAGCCTCGCCCGGCGACGTCCGCAGGGCCAGGGCGATCCTCTACCTCATAGAGCAGGAGGCGCAGCGCTCGTCGGATCGCCAGGACGGCCTGAACACGGTGGCCATGGCCGCCGCATCGGGCATGACGGTGGACCTGGCACAGGTGCTCGACCCCGAGACGCTCGCAGGGGCTCTTCCGGGCGAGCGTGACGAAGCCTTCCTGGCATCCTTCCGGGCGGCGAGGCGCGGGGCGGAGACGCCCGAGCTGAAGCGCTTGGAGCGCTTCGCCGACGACTGGAAGGTGCTGGTGCCCGAGCGCCTCGACCTGAGGGTGCGGCTGTTTGCCGAGCTGGCGGGGCGCTACGAGATCGACCCCAAGCGCGCCAAGCAGGTCTGCGCTGCCTTCGGCACCGACGACCCAGCGTTCGCTGCCACCTACGAGAGGCTCTTCCGCAAGCCCCTGGAGGACGCCTTCGTGCGGCGCAAGGGCCTCTTCGGACGCAAGAAGGCCTGACCCACCTAGCCATCGGCCCGCTCCCCGCTCGGAGCGGCTGGTCGGCCTGCGCGCCACCGGAGCCGGTGACCGGTAGCGTCGGGCGGTCACCATGGTCCGACCTGCCGCCCAGCTCCGCAGCCACCTGGAAGGAACCGTCTTCGCCGACCATCTCGACGGCGACGGCGGCCTCGTGCTGGCCCTGCACGGGTGGGGAAGGGACCGCACCGACCTGGCCACCGTGGTGGAGGGCCGGCGGGCCATCTGCGTGGACCTGCCGGGCTTCGGCTCCTCTCCCCCGCCGCCGGAGCCCTGGGGCTCGGCCGACTACGCCACCGCCATGGCACGGCTCCTGGACGAGGCCGGTGAGCGGAGCGCTCTGGTGGTGGGCCACAGCTTCGGCGGGAGGGTGGCGGTGTGCCTGGCCGCCTCCCGGCCAGACCTGGTGCGTGGGGTCGTGTTGGCGGGGGTGCCCCTGCTCCGACTGGGCCCCGTCCCCCGGCCGTCGCGCTGGTTCCGGTTCGTGCGCTGGGCCAACCGGGTGCACCTGGTTCCCGACGCCACGATGGAGCGGCTGCGCCGCAAGCGGGGCTCGGCCGACTACAACGCAGCCACCGGCGTGATGCGCCAGGTGCTGGTGAAGGCGGTCGGCGAGACCTACGAGACCGAGCTGGCGGCGATCGCCGCAGCGACGCCCGTGGGCTTCTGCTGGGGCGAGCTCGACACGGCCTCTCCTCCCGAGGTCGCCCGCCGAGCTGCGGGGATGGTGGGCAACTGCGCCGAGCTGGACGTGGTGGCAGGTGCCGGCCACGACGTGCACCGCGACGCTCCCGAATCCTTCCGCTCGGTCCTGGACGCCACCGAGCAGGCGGTGGGCTCGTGATCGCCTTGCAGCTCCTTGCCGTGGTCGCAGGTGTGGCTGCCGCTGGAGTGGGCGTGGCGCGATGGCTTCGGGTCGCACAGCGCGAGCACTACCTGGCGGGCTCGTGCTCCACGGTCCTCTGGCGCTGGGTGCGGCGACGCCCGCCCAACATCGCCATCGACGTGGTCGCCACCCTGGGAGCTGTCGCCTCGGTCGTGCTCGCCATCGCTGGCCCACGGGCGGTGGCGGCCGTGGTCGTGCTCGCCTCGGCCCTGGTCGTGGCGACCTTTCCCTTTCCCATGCCGGTGCTGGGAAGGAGCTCGCGGCTGGTGCTCACCCGCCGGGCCCGGGTGCTCGGGCTCGTCACGCTCCTGCTGGTGGCGCTCGTGTGCCTCCTCGCGTGGATCCTGGGGGCAGGCCTGGCCGGGCCGGTGGTGGCCGCCCTGGCCATGCCGGCCCTCGTCGACACGGCGGCCGGCATCACAGCGCCCTTCGAGCGGCGTTCCATGGAGCGCCACCGGCGCAGGGCGCAAGCCCGCCTCGAGGCCGTGGGTCCCCGAGTGGTGGCAGTGACAGGAAGCTGGGGGAAGACCTCGACCAAGAACCACCTGCGTGACCTGCTGGCGGGGTCGGTGGAGGTGGTCGCCTCGCCCGCTTCGTGGAACAACACCGGCGGGCTCTCACGCACCATCAACGAGCACGTCGGTGACTCCACCGAGGTCCTGGTGGCCGAGATGGGCATGTACGGGCCGGGAGAGATCGCCGAGCTGTGCTCGTGGATCCACCCCGAGGTGTCGGTCATCTGCGCCGTGGGGCCCATGCACCTGGAGCGGGTCGGCTCGATGGAGGCGATCGTGGCCGCAAAGGCCGAGATCGCCGAGGGGGCCAGGGCCGTGGTGCTCTGGGTCGACCACGCCCCCCTCGCCGAGCTGGCGGCGCGCCTGCCGGGCTCACAAGAGCTGTGGAGGGTGGGGACCGCCGGCACCTCGGACGACCTGGACGTGTCGGTTCGCACCGACGAGTCGGGCACCGTGCACATCTCGCACCGGGGAGCCGAAGTGGGCTCCTACCCCGCCGGCTCGGGAGTGCACCCGGGCAACGCCGCCTGCGCGGTGGCGGCTGCCCTGGCCATGGGCCTGCCCGCGAGCGCCGTCGGCCCACGCGTCGCCCATCTCTCTAACCCCGCCCACCGCAGCGCCGCCGGTGTCTCCGAGCGGGGCGTGTGGGTGCTCGACGACACCTTCAACTCCAACCCCGTGGGGGCGAGGGCGGCAGTGGGTGCGCTGGCATCGGCCGTGCCTACCGGCAGGCGCGCCGTGGTGACCCCCGGGATGGTGGAGCTGGGGCCGATGCAGCACGAGGCAAACCGCGAGCTGGCCGCCCAGGTCTTGAGCAGCGGCGCCACGCTCGTGGTGGTGGGTTGGACCAACCGCACCGCGCTGCTGGAAGGCGCCGGGGGACACGCTGTGAAGGTCGCCACCCGGGAGGCCGCCCGCGACTGGGTGCGAGCCAACCTCGGCGAGGGCGACGGGGTGCTCTGGGAGAACGACCTCCCCGACCACTACCCCTGAGATAGAACCAGCACCTGTGCCGGGCCCGCCCACGTCGCCGCCCGGGCGCCGGCGGCGCAGGGCCGCACAGCTAGGCTCGCCGGCCATGAGCGCCGTCGCCGTGGTCTTCGGAGGGCCGTCACCCGAGCACGACATCAGCATCCTCACGGGCCTCCAGGCCGCCCGTGCCCTGGCCGACGGCGGCACCCAGGTCGCCTGCCTCTACTGGACCAAGACCGCCGAGTGGCTCCAGGTTCCCGTAGGTTCCGAGGCCTCGTCCTTCCTGGAGCCGACGCCTCCCGGCTCTTCCCCCATCGACCTGTCGGTTCCCGGAGGCTTCCAGGAGCGCAAGCGCCTGCGAGGAGCCAGCCCACTCGACGTGGAGGTGGTGCTCAACTGCTGCCACGGAGGGCCCGGCGAGGACGGCACGCTCGCAGGCCTGCTGATGCTGGCGGGCTACAAGGTGAGCGGGCCCAACCCGGAAGCCAGCGCCCTGGCCATGGACAAGCTGGCCACCACCGCCCTGGCCGCCGACGCGGGCATCCCCGTGATCCAGACGGTGGCGCTCACCGAAGACCTGGAGAAGCTGGAGATCCAGGCGCCGTGGGTCGTGAAGCCCCGCTTCGGAGGCTCGTCCATCGGCGTGGAGGCGGGCGTGTCCGACCTGGAGACGGCCCGGGCGCTGGGGCGCACCGGCGCCGGCCGGGCCGGGATGATCGCGCAGCCGTTCCTGGAGGGATGGGCCGACCTCAACGTGGCCGTGCGCACATTTCCCGAGCTTTCCGTGTCTGCCATAGAGCGGCCCTTGCGGGAAGGTGCCGGCGTGTACGACTACGCGGGCAAGTACCTGCGGGGCGGCGGAGGCGCGGTGGGCATGGAGGCCGCTCCCCGGGAGCTGCCAGCGAACATCCCGGACACGATCTCAGAGCAGATCCGGCAGCACGCCTCGACGTTGGTGCGCACCGGGGGGCTCACCGGGGCCGTGCGGGTGGACTTCCTCTGGGATGGCGACGACGCCCTGGTGCTCTGCGAGGTCAACTCCATCCCGGGTGCCTGGGGCGCTTACCTCTGGCAGGCCGTGGGCGTGCCCCGCGGCCAACTCCTGAACGACCTGGTAGCAGAGGCAGCCGCGGGTGCGACCCGCAGGCCGCAGTGGTCGGCCACAAGCGACGGAGCCGCCCTCCGGGCCGCCGGCTCCGTGGCCAGCAAGCTCGCCTGACACCACCCTCGGCCGAGAGGCGCCGAGGTTTCAGAGAGCCGGGCGGGTGAGCGTCACAGGCCGGGGGCAGAATGGGGCGATGCCGTCGGTCGCCCAGCCCCCCGCCCCGCCCCTGGAGACCGGCGGCGCCTCGGGCTCGTCGTTCGATGCCCTGGCGACCTTCCACCCGGCCGTGCGGGAGTGGTTCCGGCGGCGCTTCCCCCACGGGCCGACCGAGCCGCAAGCCCAGGGCTGGCCCCTGATCGCCGAAGGCCGCGACGTGCTCATCGCCGCCCCGACGGGATCGGGCAAGACGCTCGCCGGCTTCCTGGTGGCGATCGACGCCCTCTACCACGCCCACGAACGAGGGGAGGATGTCACCACGACCACCCGCGTGGTCTACGTGTCGCCCCTGAAGGCCCTCGCAGTGGACGTGGCCGAGAACCTGCAACGACCGCTCGCCGAGATCGCGGAAGTGGCCGCCGAGCTCGGCCTCGCCGCCCCGGAGCTGCGCGTCGCCGTGCGCACCGGCGACACCACCAGCTCGCAGCGAGCCTCCATGGTGCGCAGGCCCCCCAGCTTCGTGGTGACCACGCCGGAGTCCCTCTACCTGCTGGTCACCAGCGAGCGGGGTCGCCAGGCCCTGCGTACGACCCGCACGGTCATCGTCGACGAGGTCCACGCCACGGCGCGCGACAAGAGGGGCTCCCACCTCGCCGTCACCCTGGAGCGCCTGGAGGAGCTCTGCGACGAGCGACCTGCGCGGGTGGGCCTGTCGGCCACCCAGCGGCCCATAGAGGCGATCGGCCGGCTCCTGGTGGGAGAGCGCCCGCTTCCCGCCATCGTCGACGCCGGCCACCAGCGCACGCTCGACCTGGCGCTCGAGCTGCCCGACGGCGAGCTGGAAGCGGTGACCTCAGCCGAGCAGATGGCCGACGTGCTCGACCAGATCGCCGCTCTGGTCCGCGAGCACCACACCACCCTCGTCTTCGTGAACACCAGGCGGATGGCCGAGCGTCTGGCCCACCAGCTGGCAGAGCGCCTGGGCGACGACGACCGCCCGGGCCAAGAGGTGGTGGCCGCCCACCACGGGAGCCTCTCCAGGGATCGGCGCCACCGGGTGGAGGCACGCCTGCGGAACGGGCAGCTCAAGGCCCTGGTGGCCACGGCCTCCCTCGAGCTGGGCATCGACATCGGGCCCGTCGACCTGGTGTGCCAGATCGGCTCCCCCCGCAGCATCGCCACCTTCCTGCAGCGGGTCGGCCGCTCCAACCACAGCCGCTCCGGAATCCCCAAGGGCCGCCTCTACCCGCTCACCCGCGACGAGCTGGTGGAGTGCACCGCCCTGCTCGCAGCGGTGAGGGCCGGGCGCCTGGACGCCGTGACAATGCCCACGGCACCTCTCGACATAGCGGCACAGCAGGTCGTGGCCGAGGTGGCCGCCAGGGAGTGGCGCACCGACGACCTCTTCGCTCTCCTGCGCCGTTCGGCGCCCTACGCAGACATGAGCCGGGCCGACTTCGACGACGTGATCGACCTCGTGAGCCAGGGGATCCGGACGGGCCGGGGCGAGCGGGGCCGCTACATCCACCACGACTCGGTGAACGGCGAGCTGAGGGCCCGTGGTCACGCCCGTATCGCCTCGGCCACCTCCGGCGGAGCCATCCCCGAGACGGGTGATTACAAGGTGGTGGCAGAGCCCGACGACACCTTCGTGGGCACCGTCAACGAGGACTGGGCCGTCGAGTCGATGGCGGGCGACATCTTCCTGCTGGGAACCCACTCGTGGCAGATCCGCAAGGTGGAGCCTGGTGTGGTGCGCGTGCGCGACGCGGGCGACGCCGCCCCCACCATCCCCTTCTGGCTGGGAGAGGGCCCCAGCCGCACTCCCGAGCTCTCCGAGGAGGTCTCCGAGCTCCGCCGCGTGGTCTCCGAGCACCTGGAGGCGGGCGATCCCGACGGAGCGCGGGCCTGGCTGGTGGAGGTGGCCGGCGTCAGCGAGCTGGCCGCGGCCCTGGTGGTCGACTACCTCGCCGTGGGCAAGGCCGCCCTGGGAGCTCTGCCCACGCAGGAGCGCCTGATCTTCGAGCGCTTCTTCGACGAGACGGGCGGGATGCAGCTGGTGGTCCACTCGCCCAACGGGGCGCGCATCAACCGGGCTCTGGGCCTGGCCCTGCGCAAGAAGTTCTGCCGCACTTTCAACTTCGAGCTGCAGGCCGCAGCCAGCGACGACGCCATCGTGCTCTCGCTCGGCCCGCACCACAGCTTCCCGCTCGACGAGGTGCCCGGCTACGTGCGGTCCTCCAACGCGGAGGAGACCCTGGCCCAGGCGGTTCTCGACTCGCCCATGTTCCAGTCGCGCTGGCGCTGGAACCTCAACCGCTCGCTCATGGTGCCCCGATTCCGCAACGGGCGGCGCAACCCCCCTCCCATCCAGCGGATGGAGTCCGACGACCTGATGGCGGCCGTGTTCCCGCAGGCCGCCGCCTGCCAGGAGAACATCACCGGGCCGATCGAGATCCCCGACCACGTGCTGGTGCGCCAGACCATCCACGACACCCTCCACGAGGCGCTCGACACCGATGGCCTCAAGGAGCTGCTCGGCCGCGTGGAGGATGGCGAGGTGGAGCTGGTGTTCTGCGAGACCACCGAGCCCTCGGTGCTCGCCCACGAGATCCTCACCGCCCGCCCCTACGCCTTCCTCGACGACGAGGGCGAGGTGCAGAACAGGCGCACCAGTGCCGTGCAGCTGCGCAGGGGCCTCTCGGTGGACCTCAGCTCCATCGGGGCGCTCGACCCCGGCGCGATCGAGACCGTCCACGAGGAGATCACGCCCAACCCGCGCTCCGCCGACGACCTCCACGACCTGCTCTCGTCCCTGGTCATCACCGCGCCCCGGCCCGACTGGGCCGAGCTGTGGGGTCAGCTGGCCTCCCGCGGCCGGGTGCGGGAGATCGAGCACCTGGGTAGCCCGCTGTGGGCCACCACCGAGAGCGCCGGCCTGGCCGAGGCCGCCCTGGCCGGCGAGGACGAGGCGGTGGTGGCCGCCGTGCGCGGCCACCTGGAGATCGCCGGCATCACCACCGTGGAGCGCCTGGCCGCCTCCAGCGCCCTGGCCGAGGGTCGTGTCCGGTCGGGGCTCGCCGCCCTCGAGGCAGAGGGCTTCGCCCTCCAGGGCCACTACACGAGCGACGACATCGGCGACGACACCACCCAATACATCTCGCGGCGGTTGCTGGCCAGGATGCACTCGTACTCGCGGCGGGTACGCCGCCAGCGGACCGAGCCGGTGACGGCGCAGGACTTCATGCGCTTCCTGCTGCGCTGGCAGCACGTGGCGCCGGGCACGCAGCTGTTCGGCCCTCAGGGGGCCATGGCCGCCGTGGAGCAGCTGCAGGGCTTCGAGGCCGCCGCCGTGGCGTGGGAGCCCGAGCTGCTGGCCCGGAGGGTCCGGCGCTACGAGCCCGCCTGGCTCGACGAGCTCTGCCACGAGGGAGCGGTGGCTTGGCTCAGGCTCACTCCGAAGACCGCCGTCGCGGAGGGCGGCCCCGCGGCCTCCCCATCGAAGGCCACGCCCATCTCCGTGGTGGCCCGCGACGACCTGGGGTGGCTGCTGACCGCCGCCCGGTCGCACTCGCAGCCGGCAGAGCCAACCGTCGGCGCCACCGCCGAGGTGGTGGAGGTGCTGCGCCAGCGGGGCGCTTGCTTCGCCGGCGACCTCACTGCGGCCACGCGCCGCCTGCCCGACGACGTGACCCGGGGCCTGTGGGACGGTGTCGCACGAGGCCTGGTGATGTGCGACGGGTTCGGCGCCATCCGCGCCCGGGTGTCGGGCCCCCAGGCACGGCCCTCCCGCAGTCGCTTCTCGCGCCTTCGGCGAGCGGGCTCGCAGCGAGGCTCGGCCGCCGGTCGCTGGTCTGCCGTGCCCGACGGGCCCATCGGGCACGGCAGGCACGACTCCTCACTCGCGGACGACCTCGACGACGAGGGTGGCGACTTCGACCCCGACGAGCTGGCCGAGGCCGTCGCCGAGCAGCTCCTCGCACGCTGGGGCGTGCTGTTCCGCGACCTCGCCGTGCACGACTCCATGGGCATGCGCTGGCGCGACCTCCAGTGGGCACTGAGGCGCCTGGAAGACCGCGGGCTGGTGAGGGGCGGGCGCTTCGTCTCGGGCTTCGGCGGCGAGCAGTACGCGCTTGCCGAGGCCGCCGAGCAGCTGGAGCACACCCGGAAGCGACCCCGCGACGGCGAGCGCGTCACCGTGAACGCCACCGATCCACTCAACCTGGCCGGGGTGCTGCTCCCCGGGCCGCGGGTCCCCTCGGTGCGCACCAACCAGGTGACCTACCTCGACGGCGTGCCCGAGGCTCCCGAGCACCGTCGGGATGCCTCGCACGGCCTCGCCGACACCGCCTGACGCGACCTGCTCGGCCACCGAGCACCGGGATGGAAACCGGTGCGTGCGGTGTTGGGATGGTGTGAGCCGACACGAGACCACGGAGGTGGGTCATGGAGGTCAAGGAGCTGGGGCACCTGGTGCTCTACGTGCGCGACATCGAGCGCTCCTCCCGCTTCTACCGCGACGTCCTCGGATGGCGGCAGATCCTTCCCGACGGCGAGTCTCCCCTGCGCATGCCGGTTGCGGCCTTCTCGGCCCCGTCCGGGCGCACGCACCACGAGCTGCTGCTCATCGAGGTGGGCGAGGGCGCCGCATCCCAGCCCGCAGGGCGCCGGGTGGGCCTCTACCACTTCGGCCTGAAGATCGGCGACAGCGACGACGACCTGCGCGAGGCGGTCAACAGGCTCCGCGAAGCCGGTGTGCCCATAGCGGGCGCGAGCGACCACACGGTCACCCACAGCCTCTACATCGCCGACCCCGACGGGAACGAGATAGAGCTCTACGTGGACGTGCCCGGGGTCGACTGGGAGTCCGATCCCGCCCTCATAGGCGCTCCCATCAAGCCCCTGCGCCTCTGATGCCAAGAGGTTGGCACTCGAACGGAGTCGCGCAGGTCAGGTGAGCTGGACCAGGTCGATCAGGTCCTCGCTGAAGTGGTCGAGCGTCGCGTCGGGCATGAGGAGAACACGATCGGGCTGGAGCCCGCGAACGAACTCCACGTCGTGGCTCACCACGATCATCGTGCCCGGCCATGCCGCGAGCGCCGTGCCCACCGCCTGGCGCGACGATGGGTCGAGGTTGTTGGTGGGCTCATCGAGGAGCAGCAGGTTGTGACGACCCGCGACCAGCTGCGCCAGCGCCAGCTTGGTCTTCTCGCCGCCCGAAAAGCTGGCGGCATCCTGGAAGCCCTTCTCGCCACCCAGCCCGAACATGCCCAGCAGCGCGCGCAGCTCGCCGTCGCCCAGGTCGGACGAGCCCCGCATGTGCTCCAGTCCGTTGCGCCCGGCCACGATGCCCTCGTGCTCCTGCGCGAAGTAGCCGGCCTGAACCTCATATCCCAGCTCCACCGTGCCCAGATCGACGGCGATGCGCCCGGCCAGGGCCTGCAACAGGGTGGTCTTGCCGGCTCCGTTGAAGCCCATCACCAGCATCCGCTCGCCGCGACCCACGTCGAAGCTCACGTCCTCGAACACGTCGAGGGCTCCATAGGACTTCCAGAGGCCCTCGGCCGTCAGGACCGTGCGGCCCGACGGCGGGGGTGCTGGGAGCCTCAGGGAGAGGCTCCGGCGATGGGTGGGGGCCTCCACCTTCTCGGCCGCCATGCGCCGAACCCGGTTGTCGAGGTTCTTGGCCACCCTCGCCCGCTTGGCGGTCTGGCCCCTCA
>CAYNQN010000007.1:0-32232 GCA_964399375.1 uncultured Rhabdothermincola sp.
GGCGCAGAGGAGACATCGCGCCGGGAAGGCGCAGAGGAGACATCGCGCCGCGACGGTGCCGAGGTGACGATCGAGGCGCTCATCGGTTCGGATGACGGGCTCCACGCCCGTGCTCGAACGGTGCTGGTAGCGGTTGCTCAGCGCCGTTCGTAGGTGACGCCGGCGGACTGAGCGTCCCAGGTGGCCGGCGTGCAGCCCTCGTCGCGCAGCTGGTACTTGAGCACGCGGCCCACGTGGCTCCTGGGCAGCGAGTCACGCACCTCGATGTAGCGGGGGAGGGCGTAGTAGGGGACGCGCTCGACGGACCAGGCGAACAGTTCCTCAGGATCTAGCGATGCGCCCTCCTCGAGCACGATGGTGACCTTCAGCTCGTCCTCGCTCAGCTCCGACGGCACGGCGTGCACGGCGACCTCGGCGATGGCGGGGTGCTGCTGGAACGTCACCTCCATCTCGTGCGACGAGATGTTCTCGCCCTTGCGCCGGAGGTAGTCCTTCTTGCGGTCCACGAAGTGCAGCCAGCCGTCCTCGTCGAAGCGGCCGAGGTCGCCGGTGTGGAACCACTGGTTGCGCATGACGGCGGCGGTGGCCTCGGGCCGGTTCCAGTAGCCCTCGAACATCACGTGCGGCCGCAGGGGTCGCACCACGATCTCGCCCACCTCGCCGTCGGGCAGCTCCTCGTCGTGATCGTCGAAGATCCGCACGTCGAAGTAGCGGTTGCGCTTCCCGGCGGTCCCCGGCTTCGGGTCGACACCCGGGGGCGTGCTGGTGACCACCGACGCCTCGGTGAGCCCGTACACCGGCGAGCCGGTGCGCTCGCAGCCGAACCGTTCCTGCCAGATCCTTGCCAGCTCGGGCGAGAACGGGTTGCCGGTGACCACCCTTATCTGCCCGAAGCATCGGAGCATCTCGGGGGTGTCGGGCATCTGCGCTATGAGCGGGATCATGGCGCCCAGCAGGGCAACCACCCTTGCCCCGGTGCGCTCGATCTCTGGCCAGAAGCCCGACACCGAGAAGCGCGGGGCGAAGCTTGCGGCCGAGCCGAGCATCGCCGTGCTGAGCATCGTCGTGACGGCGGCGTTCAGGTGGAAGAGGGGGTTGGGGGTCCACTGCAGCTCTCCGGCACGGCGCTGGTTGTACTCAAGCGTCAGGCGCGCCATGTTGCACATGTAGTTGTGGCTGATGACGCATCCCTTGGAGGGCCCAGTGGTCCCCCCGGTGAAGATGATCGTCGCTACGTCGGATGGCTCCGGGTCTCGTCCCGGCCGCCCCGGCCCGTCGGTGCGGATCTCGTCGAGACTGCAGAGCTCAACCCCAGTGGCGGCGTGCTCCGGGCGACCCCCGCGGTGGGCGACCACCTTCAGCTGGGGTAGCCGGTCGGCTATACCCAGGACGCGCCCCGCGTAGTCGCTCTCGGCCAGCACCACACGGGAGTCCACATCGACGATCTGGTGCCTCAGGAACTCGCCCTTGAGCGCGGTGTTGAGCGGGACGCTGATGGCCCCGACCCGGTTGATCGCCATCCACGAGATGGCGGCGTCCGGCCCGTTGTCGAGGATGGTGGCCACGGTCTCGCCCGGCGAGACGCCGAGGTCGCTCAGGCCGCGAGCGAGGCGGTTCACCTCGGCGCTGAAGCGCCCGTAGGTGTACCGATCTCCCGAGAAGTCGAGGAACAGCTCGTCGGCGTGGGCGTCGGTGGCGCGGTCGAGCACGGCAACCGGGGTGTCCCACTCGGCAGGGCCCCAGCCCATCTACACCTCGCCGGCCAGGTAGCGGTCGATCTCCATGTGGAGGTTCGAGACGTTGCGCTCGTAGCGATCGGACAGCCGCATGGCCTCGAAGGCGGGGTTGTGCATCCCCTGCTGCTGGCGCTTGATGTTGCTGAAGTCCTGGAGGGGTACCTGCCTCCAGCCGTCGGCGTCGTCGTAGTCGAAGCGGCCCTCCAGCACGGGCGGGGGTGGTTCGGCACCCTTCGGGTAGAAGGTGAGCGACCACACCTCGAAGCGGCACTTCTCCGGGTCGTCCTCGTGGGGCCTCACCCTGTAGGCCATGGCGTTGCCGAAGGCGGGGAGGATGAAGAAGTTCGGGAAGACGAAGGTCACGCCTCCCCAGAGGTCCATGCGCTCCGGTGGCAGCTTGGGTAGTGGGATCCCGGCCCCCTCGGCGTACTGCTGGATCCCCTTCACCACGGCCGGCATGAACTCATCGACCTTCAGGTTCTGGCCCAGCAGCCCCTCTATGACGTGGACGTCCTTGGGGAGGACCATCGCGTCCTGGCCCTCCCAGAGCAGGATGAGACGTGCGGCCTCGCGGTCGGTGGGAGAGAGCGTGTCGTCGACCTGCTCGTGGAGGTCCGGCAGCGAGATGGCGTCGGCGGCCTTGCGGAAGTCGGAGTGCCCACCGGGGTACTGGTTGTAGGCCAGGTTGTCGGCGGGGTACCGCTCGCCCAGGCCGTAGTCGAGCTGCGGGTGCGTGGTGCCCACGTGGTACCCCTCGAGGAAGGCCTCCATCGCCACCTTCCAGTTGGCGGCCAGCACGGTCTCCTTCCACCAGTAGGTGCGCATCCCCTCCAGCTGGAGCGGCTCGAGGATCTCGTTCACGGGTGCCAGCGCCTCGGCGAGGGGGCGGGCGGTGGTGTCCATGTTGATGAACACGCAGCCCGCCCACGTGTCGACGAGGACCTCGGTGAGGTGGATGGCCTGGGGGTCGATGGTCTCGGAGTCGAAGCCCTGCGGTGAGTACACGAAGGTGTTCTCGCCGTCGAGACCGAACCTCCACCCGTGGAACGGGCACGCGATCTGCCCGCCGCGGAAGCAACCGGTCCCCTTTGCCAGCTGGGTGCCCCTGTGCGGGCAGACGTTCTGGAAGGCGCGGATCACGTCGGGCGACTCCCGCACCACCAGGACGGAGTCGTCGCAGATCTCGTACTCGGTGAAGTCGCCGACCCCCGGGATCTCCTCTAGGCGGCAAGCCATCTGCCACGTGTGGCGCCAGAGCTGCTCCTTCTCCATCTCGAAGAAGTCGCGGTCGAAGTAGCGCTGCTTCGGGATCCGGAGGGGGTCGGTGATCCGGAAGGGCACCTCCCGGGCAGCCCTGGCAAAGAGCTGGTGGGGGGCGATGGGCTCTTCGGGGGCGATGGCCATTGGAGCGCCTCCTGGTCGGGTTTTGGTCCTTCGGGGCGCGCGGCAGAGGGCCGGGGCGCCCCTTACGAAACTATCAAATGCTTGCTTAGCACGGGTAGCGGGCGATCGGTAGAGTAACCAACCAAGTGCTTGACAGTTTGAGGCGAAATCGCATCAGGAAGGGCTGCCGGCGTGCCATCCACACCTCTGCAAGGCGTTCGCGTCCTACATCTCTCCGGGGGCATAGCGGAGGGGTACCTCGCCAAGCTCCTGGCTGACGGAGGTGCGGAGGTGCTGCTGGTCGAGCCGGTCTCGGGCCATCCCCTGCGGGGCTGGTCGGCCGGAGGGGCAACCGTGGACCCCGAACGTGGAGGGGCGCTCTTCCAGTACCTGGCGTCTGGGAGCTCGAGCCTCGTGTGGGATCCCGCCGAGGGCCCGGAGGGCCTGGAGCAGCTGTCGGCGGTGGCCGACGTCCTGATCGAGGGCGAAGCGCTCCTCTCGGGTGCCGCGCCAGACGCAGCAGAGCGCCTGCGAGCTGCCGGCCCGTCGCTGGTGAGCGTGCGGGTATCGCCGTTCGGGAGCGACGGACCGTGGGCCGGCCGCCCGGCCACCGAGCTCACGCTCCAGGCCTGGACGGGGAGCCTGGGCAAGCGGGGCGACCCCGATCGCGAGCCCCTGGGCGTGGGGGGCAGGACCGGCGACTGGGCAGCGGGTGTGGTGGCCGCTGCGAGCGTGCTGGCCTCCCTCCGGCGCCGGGACGCCACGGGTCGAGGTGAGATCATCGACGTCTCCGAGCTGGAGGTGCTGGCGATGATGCACTCGGCCTACGCGGTCACCTTCAGCTCGATCACCGGGGCTCCCCAGCGACGCAGCCGCCTCTTGAAGGCCCCCTCGATCCTGCCCACCTCCGACGGCCTCGTGGGCCTGGGGGCGCTCACCGCCCAGCACTGGATCAACCTCTGCCAGGTAGCCGGCCTCGACGACCTGACGGCCGATCCGTCGCTCACCGCCCAGGAGGCCCGGGCGCTGAGGTACGCCGAGATCCAGGCCGAGCTGGCCTCGTGGACGAAGAGGCACACCACGGCGGAGGTGGTGGAGCTGGCAGGATCGCTGCTCCCCTCCACGCCGGTGGGCAACGGCGAGACGCTTCCGGTCACCGACCACTTCGTGGAGAGGGGTGCCTTCGTGGAGAACCCGGGCGGCTTCGTGCAGCCCGGACCTGCCTACAGCTTCTCCGCCATGGAGCTGGCGCCGCTCCGCCTCACTCCCGTCCTCGGGGAGGGAGGCGACGTCACGGCGTCGGCGTGGCAGCGAGAGCCCAGGCCCTCCCAGGCGGAGCCCCGATCACCGGCCCTCCGGCCGGCGGTGCCCGGGTCGCCCGCAGTGTCGGCAAGGGGTGGTGACCAGCCGCTGCCCTTCGAGGGCATGAGGGTTCTCGACGTGACCTCCTGGTGGGCGGGCCCGATCGTGGGCCAGTTCCTCACGTCGCTGGGCGCGGAGGTCATCCACGTCGAGTCGGTCAAGCGCGTCGACGGCATCCGCCACCACGCCGCCCGCCCCTCTACCGAGGAGAGCTGGTGGGAGTGGGGGCCGCTCTACCACCCCACCAACATGGGCAAGCAGAACCTCACCCTCGACCTGCGCGACGAGGACGGGTTGGCGATCGCCAGGGAGCTGATCGCCTCATGCGACGTGCTCCTCGAGAACTCCAGCCCCCGCGTGCTCCCGAAGCTCGGGTTGGGCTGGGAGCAGGTCCGAGAGCTGAACCCGAGCATCGTGATGGTGCGGATGCCGGCCTTCGGCCTCACCGGGCCCTGGCGGGAGCGACCAGGGTTCGCCGCCACCATCGAGCAGGCAACCGGGCTGGCGTGGCTCACCGGCTACGAGGACGTGGAGCCCGTGGTGCCCGACGGCCTGGCCGACCCGCTGGGCGGGCTGCACGCGATCGTGGGCACGCTGCTGGCCCTCGCCTGGCGCGACCGCACCGGTGAGGGCCAGCTCGTCGAGGCCCCCCTGGTGGGTGGCTCGCTCGCCATCGCCGCCGAGCAGGTGGTGGAGGCCTCGGCCTACGGCAACCTGCTGATGCGCGAGGGCAACCACTCGCCCTACGCCGCTCCCCAGAACGCATACCGCTGCGCGGATGTGGACGACGACGGCGCCCGCGACAGCTGGGTGGCCGTCTCCATCGAGACCGACGAGCAGTGGGAGAGCCTCGTGGCCGCCCTGGGCAGGCCCGGTTGGGCCACCGATCCCTCGCTCGCCACGCACGCCGGCAGGCGTGCCGCGCAGGACGAGCTGGACGAGCACCTCTCGCAGTGGTGCTCGCAGCGCCGGCGCGCAGAGGTGCTCGACCAGCTCTGGAGCTCGGGGGTGCCCGTGGCCTCCGTGCTCATGCCCTACGAGCAGGAGCAGGCCGAGCAGCTGGGCGCACGGGGATTCTTCGAGGTGGTCGAGCACCCGGTGGTGGGGTCGCACCCCTACCAGGGCTGGCCGGCGCGCTTCTCCGAGGGGCCCGAGCGGTGGAACCCGGGCCCAGCTCCCACCCTCGGCCAGCACAACCGGGAGATCCTGCGCTCGCTGGGTAGGGACGAAGCCGAAATCGATCGCCTGGAGGCAGCCCACGTCATAGGCACGGCCCCCCTCGGGTCTGCCGCACCGGCATAGAGGAGAGAGCACCTTGGCCAGGACTGGTCCCTTCAGCGGGCTGACCATCATCGAGGCGAGCCGTTACCTGCCGGGGGCGCTCTGCACCTTGTTCTTCGCCGACCTCGGTGCGGACGTGATCAAGGTGGAGGACCGCCGTGGCGGCGACCCCATCCGTGGTGCCTACCCCGACAGGCCCGGCTACGGGCCCGTCTACTCGGCGACCTGCCGGAACAAGAGGTCGGTGACCCTCGACCTCAAGAGCCCTGCGGGCATCGAGGCCTTCGGGCGCCTCGCCGCCAAGGCCGACGTGGTGGTGGAGAGCTTCCGGCCGGGTGTGGCCAGGCGCCTGGGCATCGACCACGAGACGCTCATGGCGGCCAACCCCGCCCTGGTCTACTGCTCGATCACCGGCTTCGGGCAGACGGGCCCGTTCGCCACCAGGGCGGGCCACGACCTCAACTACCTGGCCGCCACCGGCTGCCTAGAGCTCACGATGAGCGACGGGCGCCCCGTGCCGCTGGGCATGCAGGTGGCCGACATCTGGGGCGGCGGGACCAGCGCGGCGCTGGGCATCTCCTTCGCCCTCCTCGAGCGCCACTCCACGGGCAGGGGACGGTACGTCGACACGGCGATGTTCGACGGCCTCACCGTGGGTGCCGTCAACCACTTCCCGCAGTACTTCACCCGTGGCGGGGCACGCGCCGCGGGAGCACCCGTGCTCACCGGGGGCCACCCGAACTACGGGGTGTACGCGGCCAGCGACGGCTTCGTCGCCGTGGCCGACTGGGAGGACAAGTTCTGGGCCAACACCTGCGAGGCCCTGGGCCGGCCCGACCTCGTGGAGCACAAGCTGGACGAGGGGGAGCAGGGCGCGAGGGTGCGCGCCGAGCTGGAGGAGATCTTCTCCACGCGGACGCGTGCCGAGTGGGCAGAGCTGTTCGACGGCGTGGACAGCTGCTTCATGCCCGTGTGGACCGTGGACGAGGCAGCCGAGTCGGAGCACCTGAGGGCGCGTGGCCTCGTGATCGAGGTGGGAGCGGGCGACGCTCACGAGCGCCAGCTGGCGACGCCGCTCACCGGGATGGGAGGCGGCGAGCACCGCCCCGCCCCCCGGCTCGGAGCCGACACCGACTCCGTGCTGGGCGAGCTCGGCTACTCCACCGACGAGATCGCCTCGTTCAGGCAGCAGGGAGTGGTCTGATGGGGGCTGCAGCCGGGGCCGGCCCGACGAGGGCCCAGGCGGGCTCCGGGGGAGCAGGATCGGGGGAGGGCGATCTGGCCCTGTACCGCACCATGCGACTCATCCGTGCCACCCACGAGCGGTTGGTGAAGGGGCTCTCGTCGGGCGAGGTGGCCTGCAACTACTGGCCCATCGAGGGCCAGGAGGCGATCTCGGCAGGCGCAGCTGCGGGCCTTCGGCCCTCCGACCAGGTGATCGTCACCTATCGGGGGCTCGGCCTGTCCCTGGCGAAGGGCGCCGAGCCGTGGCGGGTGCTGGCCGAGTACCTGGGCCGGACCGAGGGCCTGGGCTCGGGCAGGGGAGGGGCGGCCACGGGCATGGTCGACCCATCCGTGGGCCTCGCCCTGTCGACCGGCATCGTGGGAGCGGGAGGGCCGATAGCCGGTGGACTGGCGCTCTCCGCCGTGCTCCAGGGGCGCAGCGAGGTGGTCCTGGTCTCCTTCGGCGACGGGGCCACCAGCACCGGAGCCCTGCACGAGGCGCTCGTGCTGGCCTCCCTGTGGTCGTTGCCGGTGGTGTTCCTGTGCGAGAACAACCTCTACGCCGAGTACACGCCGCTGCGCGAGCACGCGCCGGTGGAGCACCTGGCAGCCCGCGCCGCCTCCTACGGGATGGCGGGCGAGACCGTCGACGGCACCGATCCGCTCGTCGTCAGGGACGCCGTGGCCCGGGCGGCCGAGCGGGCTCGCTCGGGCGAGGGGCCGACCTTCCTCGAGGCCGTCGCGCCGCGCATCTCGGGTCACAACTTCGGTGACCCCATGGCCTACGTGGACCCCGACGACGCCGCTGCGGCCCGCGACGGAGATCCCGTGGTGGCCTTCCGGGCGAGGCTCATCGAGGACGGCCGTGCGAGCGACGACCAGCTGGCCGAGCTGGATGCCCAGGTGGCTCGGGAGGTCGGCGAGGCCATGGAGCGGGCCAAGGCAGCCCCGCCGCCCAGTGCCGACGAGGGAGGCCTGAACGTCTACAGCCGGCCCGGAGCTGGGTTCCGCTCGGGCGTGCCGGCCGATGCCCAGGGCCTGCGCGACGAGACCCTGCCCGCCAGCGAGCGCAAGCTCGGGATGGCCCAGGCGATCGCCGAGGCCCTCGACCTGGCGCTGGCGGGCGACGACTCGGTCGTGCTCCTGGGCGAGGACATCGCAGACCCCGCTGGAGGAACCTTCCGGGCCACCAAGGGGCTCTCCACCACCTACGGGCGCGAGAGGGTCCGCCCCACGCCCATCGCCGAGAGCGCAATCGTGGGCGCAGCGATCGGGGCAGCCCTGGGGGGCATGCGCCCCGTGGCCGAGCTGATGTTCATGGACTTCGTCGCCGTCTGCCTCGACCAGATCCTCAACCACGCGGCCAAGCTCCGCTACGTGTCGGGCGGGCGCCTCTCGGTGCCCCTCACCATCCGCACGGTTGTGGGCAAGGGGGTGGGCCCGCAGCACTCCCAGTCGCTCGAAGCTCTCGTGGCCCACATCCCCGGCCTCCAGGTCATCTGGCCCTCGACGCCGGGCGACGCCAAGGGCCTGCTGCTCGCGGCCATCGAGAACGACGAACCCTGCATCTTCATAGAGGCGATGAGCTCCTACTACGGGGCAGGCAAGGGGCCGGTCCCCGAGGGCCGGTACACGCTGCCCATCGGCGTGGCCGCTCGCCGGCGCGTGGGCAGCGACGTCACCGTGGTCGCCTACGGGCCGGCGGTGGGGGCCGCCCTGGCCGCAGCAGAGGAGGCGGCCGCCCACGGGTTCGAGCTGGAGGTGCTCGACCTGCGCACGCTCGTGCCCCTCGACGTGGAGGGCATCCTCGCCTCGGTGGCCCGCACCGGCCGCCTCGTGGTCGCGCACGACGCAGTGGTCCACGGTGGCTTCGGGGCGGAGGTGGCAGCCCTCGTGGCCTCGGAGGGCTGGTCGTCGCTGCGTGCTCCGATCGCGCGGGTGGGCGCTCCCTTCACGCCCGTGCCCTACGCCAAAGGGCTCGTGGAGGCCCACGCTGCCACCACCGACCGCATCCTCACCGCGGCCCTGGCCCTCGCCGGGGCCGGCGATGGATCCCGTACGCCGCGCCAGGAGGGATTGGTCCGATGATCGAGGTGAGGATGCCCCGCCTCGGCGACACGATGGACGAGGGCGAGTTGGAGTCGTTCCACGTCGCCGACGGCGACGTGGTCGCCGAGGGAGCCACCGTCTGCACCATCACCAGCGACAAGGTCACCTTCGAGGTGCCCGCTCCTGGGCCGGGAGTGGTGCGTCACGTCGCCGAGCCCGGCGGGACCTACGACGTGGGCGAGCTCCTGGCGCGCATCGAACCGGCGTGATGCCGAGAGAGGGGCTGACCATGGGAGCAGCGACCGTTGCGTGGGCGGACCCGCAGACCTTGGCGGCATACGTGCAGCTGGCCAACCGCTACGGCCACCACGTGGACCAATTCGAGGCACCCCAGCTGGGTCCCCTGATGGCGCCCGATGTCGTGTGGGACGGCCGGGCCTTCGGCAAGCCCCGCTGGGAGGGTCGGGAGACCGTGGTCGAGGGCTTCGAGAGCGACATCCTCGCTCCCATCCGGGAGGCCGGGGGATGGGTGATGCACGCCACCTCCTCCCACGTGCTGCTGGGCGAGGAGGACGGTGACCTGGTGGCCGGTTGCTTGATCATCGCCCTGAGCGGCCGTCCCGGCAAGGAGCCGGGTCGCACGTACGTCCGCTACGACGACCGCCTTGTGCGGATCGACGGCACCCTCGTGTTCAGCTCCCGCGTGGCGCACCTCGTCCACTCCGGCTGAGGCGCCGGACGTCTGCCCGGGGCAGCGGACCGCCGTCCTCGGTCCTCAGGCGCGATGAGCGCCAGGCGGATGCCCACGGGCCTCTCGGGGCTCGGCCTCGCCGTCGTCGAGCTGCTACCAGGTCTTGACGGTGGGGAGCACCTCTTCCGCGAAGAGGGCGAGGCTCTCGGCGGCCTCCTCCCGGGGGATGCCGGCCGCAGGGCCCGAGATCACGATGTCGGTGATGGGGAACTGCGAGGCCAGGCGGTCGAGCTCTTCGAGGAGGAAGTCGGGGCTGCCGATGATCTCGAAGTCGCGGTAGGAGGAGCTCGCGTCCTGACCGCCGGCTTGCAGCGCCGGGATCCCCGCCTCCGCTCGGACCCGGCGGTAGAAGTCCCACCGCTCGAAGTAGAGCGCCTCGTTGCGCCGCCACACCTCTTCGGGGTCTTCGTGGGTGGCGGTGATCGACCAAGAGCGGGCCACGCGCATCGTCGACGGGTCGATGCCCGATTGAGCCAGCCCCTCCGCGTAGGCGTCGTAGAAGGCCGCGTCGTTGGACGAGGCGCGCAGGTGGGTACCCAGCCGCCCGGCGCGGGCAGCTGCCTTGGGCCGCGTAGCTCCCACCCACAGCGGCGGGTGGGGCCCCTGGAGCGGCTTGGGTTGGATCCCCAGGTCCCGCAGAGCGAAGTGCTCGCCCTCGAAGCTCACCGGGTCGGGCCCCCAGCAACGCCGCAGCACCTCGATGCCCTCCTCGAGCCTCCCCGGGCCATCGCTCCGCTCGATGCCCAGGGCCTCGTACTCGGCGAGCCGGTGGCCGAGGCCCACGGTGACCTCCAGGCGCCCCCCGCTGAACTGGTCGATCACGGCCATCTCCTGGGCGAGCTGGGCGGGGTGGTGCAGGGGCAGGATCGACAGGTTGGACCCGATGCGGATCCGGCTCGTCCGCTCGGCCAGGAGCGCCAGGAACACGGGGATCGAAGGGGCGTAGCCGTCGCCGGTGAAGAAGTGCTCCTGCACCAGCACGTAGTCGAAGCCCAGGTCCTCCACCTGCACCATCAGGCCGATGTCGTCCTCCCACAGCTCGCGCCACGGGCGCCGGAGCGGGTTGCGGAAGTCCGAGGTCAGGCCGACGAGCATGAGATCCCTCCCTCCCGGGTCCCTTGTCGAGGTACCCAAGCAAGAGCTAGGTTCATTCGATTCCGACGCTACATGACGGAGGCCCCATGAGCGACGCCCAGGCTGCATACACCGGATGGCTCGAGAAGGTGGCCTCCGAGGCCCCCTTCGGCGAGCGTGACCGCCTCGGCACCGCCAACCTCATCGACGAGGCCGCCCGCCTGCGCGGTGCTGCGGCCGTGACAACGGGCCGGGCCGTCAGCCTCGCCAGGCCGCTCGACTTCGGGCCGGCGTTCGGCGAGGGGGACGACGCGATATCCGTCGAGCTCAACTACGACGCCGAGCACGAGTTCGCCAGCGATCTCGTCGGGGTGGCGTGCCACGGGTTCTGGAACACCCACCTCGACGCCGCCAACCACATCTCTGGCAACGGTCGCTTCTACCGGGGGCGCACCTGGGACGACCCGGAGCTCTCGTCGGTGGTCGACCTCGCCGAGCACGGCCTGTTCACCCGGGGCGTGATCGCCGACATCCCAGCTGCGCGTGGGACCGAGTGGGTCAGCGCCGACGAACCGGTGACGGGCAGCGACTTCGAAGCTGCCACCCAGGCGGCAGGCTTCGAGCCCGGTGACGCGCTCATCGCCTACATGGGCCGTGACCGCTGGGAGGCCGCCGGCAACCGGTTCGGCCACCAGCCCGCCGACGAGCACGGCGAGCCAGGACGTCGCCCCGGGATCGGGGCCGACGGCGCCCGCTGGATCGCCGAGAACGGGGTGTCGGTCCTCGCGTGGGACTTCCTCGACGCCGTCTACGACGTGCATGCGCCGGTGCACCAGCTCATCTGGGCGATCGGCTTGGCCACGGTCGACAACTGCGACCTCGGTCCCGTCGTTGCCGCGGCGAAGGCCGCCGGCACCCTCGACGGCGCCTTCACCGTCCTGCCCGTCAGCTTCCCGAAGGCCACTGGCTGCCTGGTGAACCCCTTCGTCGTCTTGTAGGTGTAGAGAGTTGTCGTGACGGACGTGGAGCGGTTCTTGCGCGGGCTCCACCGGGAGCCGATCGAGGGTGCATACCCCTACTTCAGGGCTCTGGCGGGCGACTCTCGCCTGCCTGCCGACACGCTCGCGGCGGCCCGGGTTCCGTCCGACGTGCGCCTCGAGCTCGCTGCTGCTGCGGGGGTCGTGGAGATCGACTACACGGCGCGCACGCCTGCCGGCGGGCTCCCTCGCCCGCTGGCCACCAGCTTCACCGCTTGGAGGGGGGAGCGCCGGGTGGCGGAGGCCCCCGCGGTCGCCGGTGGGGGCACTGCGGTGCTCGACCTGCGCGCCGGGGCCGAGGGAGCGGGGGAGCGCGTCGTGGTCCACCTCCCCGAGGACATGGCCCCAGTGGTGCTCGACGTGCGCGGGCAGGGCGAGCCCGTCGAGCCGGCGACCCAGCTGCCACGGGTCGCCTGCTACGGCGACTCGATCACGCAGGGCTGGTCGGCGTCGGAGCCGGGCAGGCGCTGGACGTCCCTCGTCGCCCGTAGGGCGGGCGTGGACGTGGTCAACCTCGGTTACGCCGGAGCGGCGAGGGGCGAGATCCCGTCTGCGGAGTGGATCGGCGAGCTGGGAGCCTCGGCCGTCGTCATCTCCTACGGCACCAACTGCTGGACCAGGGTGGCCCACACGCCCGAGATGATCGCCACCGGGCTGGAGGGCTTCATAGGGGTGGTGCGCGCCGCTCAGCCCGAGGTCCCAGTGGTGGTGGTCGGCCCCATCGCCCGGCCGGACGCAGAGGACGTGCCCAACGTGCTGGGCGCCACCCTCGCCGAGTTGCGCTCTGCCATGGAGGGGGCGGTGGAGAGAGCCGCCGGGAGCGACCCCGCCCTGGTCCTGCTGGCTGGCGCGACCCTCGTGGATCCCGCCCACCTCCTCGACGGGGTCCATCCCGGCGACGGGGGCCACGAGCAGCTGGCCGCGGCGGTGGCACGCGTCGTCTCGTCGCTGCTGGGAGGTGTGGCGACGAGGAGCTGAGCCGACCCTGCGCGCGAGAAGCCCTTGACAGGCTGGCCCCCGCTGGTACGGTTGTCTTGATCAAGAGAAAATAATCTTGAATACAAGATAGCTGAGCGAGCAAATGGGAACCATCACAGCCACCCCGAACCCAACGACAGCCCTCGATCCCACCTCGATCGACGTCGGTGACATCCGGCTCGAGGTCCTCCGGGCGGGGGACGGCGACCGGGTGCTGTACCTCCACGCAGAGGACGGGCTCGTGCTCTGCCGCCCGTTCCTCGACGCCCTCGGCGAGCAGGTCTCGGTGCTGGCCCCGCTCCACCCGGGTTGGGGATCGCCGGGAGCTCCGCGCGACATGTCCACGGTGCGCGACCTGGCCGACCTCTACGTGGAGCTGGTCGAGCAGCTGGCTGCCACCGACGGCAGGCCCACCCCCGTGATCGGCTCGTCGGTGGGGGCCTGGATGGCCGCCGAGATGGCGGCGACCCGCCACCCGGCCGTGGGCCCCGTGGTGCTCATCGCCCCGGTGGGCGTGAAGCTCGGGTCACGGACCGAGCGCGACTTCGTGGACCTCTACGCCACCCATCCCGCCGACCAGCAAGCGGTGCTCAGCTCGAAGGGGATGGAGCGGCTCGCGTCGCTCGACGACGAGGCGCTGCTGCGCGTCACTCGCGCCCAGGAGGCGACGGCCCGGCTCTGCTGGCAGCCCTACTTCCACGATCCCGGCCTGCCTCGCAGGCTGGGCCGTGTGCGCAGCGAGGTGACGATCGTCGTCCCCGGCGAAGACGCCTTCGTGCTCGCCGAGCGCTACTGCGAGCGCTACGCGTCCCTCTTCGGAGGTCCCGTGGAGCTCATGGACATCGCTGGGGCGGGTCACCGGATCGAGGAGGATGCTCCCGTCGAGGCTGCGGCAGCGGTGCTGGCAGCCCTCGAGCGGTACGCCTCGCACTCGGACGGGCCGGCTCAGATGGCGAAGGGGGCCTGAGGTGTTCCGAGCGTGGGCTTTCACCGAGATGCCCTACCCGGACGTCCCCGACCCCGACGTTCTGGGACCCGTGCGCACCGTCATCCCCTCCTCGCTGTTCGACCCCCAGAAGGGCTACTCGCTGTACCGGAAGTACTTCGGCATCTACGAGAAGGCCGACGAGCTGGGCCTCGACATCATGCTCAACGAGCACCACGGCACCCTCACGTGCCTCAACTCGGTGGCCCCGCTGACCATGGCGGTGCTGGCCCGCACCACCCGCAAGGCGCGGCTGCTGGTGCTGGGGAACCCCGTGGCCAACCGTGCAGACCCGGTGCGGGTGGCCGAGGAGATGGCCTTCGTCGACGTGCTCTCGGCCGGAAGGGCCGAGGTGGGCTTCGTGCGGGGCTCGCCCATGGAGATCACGCCCACCAACTCCCAGCCAGTGGACCTGCGCGACCGCTTCGTGGAGGCCATGGAGCTGATCACCGCCGCCTGGAAGGGCACCGACGGCCCGTTCAACTGGGAGGGCGAGCACTTCCACCACAGGCAGGTGAACATCATGCCCCGGCCCTTCCAGCAGCCCCATCCCCCCATCTGGGAGACGGCGTCGAGCCCCGGCTCGGCCATGGGGGTGGCTGCCAGGGGCCACACGATCGCCACGATGATGAACGGGTCCGAAGGTTGCCGGGCGGTGTTCCAGGCCTACCGCGAGCAGCGAGCGGCCATGGGGGAGGCCGAGGTGCCGCTGGAGCGCCTGGCCTACTGCGCGTGCGTCTACGTGGGCGAGACCGACGAGGAGGCCCAGGAGGCCGCCGCGCAGCTCCAGTGGTTCCCGCGCCAGACGGCTCGCACCCCGCCGCAGTTCGTGGACATCCCGGGGTTCCTAGACGCAGGTGTGCGCGCCACGGCCCTGCGGACCCGGGTGGAGGATCCCGAAGCCAACCCCTACCAGCGCCTGGGCGACCTGGCGGAAGGGCCCGTGGAGGACCTGATCACCGGGGGATACACGTTCGCCGGGACCGCCGAGGCCGTCTTCGAGCAGATCCGCGACTTCTACCGACAGGTGGGAGGGTTCGGGAACCTGCTGATGATGGTCCAGTCGTCGGACATGTCGGCCACCTCCACCGAGGCGAGCATGGAGCGCTTCGCTCGCCGCGTGCTCCCTCGCCTCCGAGCGGAGGTGTTCGGGCGATGACGCCCGCACTGCCGGCGTCAGGCGAACCAGTCCCACTCCCACGGCGTGATGGTGCGCAGCGGGCTGGAGAACCGGACCCGCTCGGTTCCGTCGAGGGCCCCCGCGGAGCTCAGCTCTCGCTGGCGCTCGGCGAGCTCGTCGAAGACCTCGAGGGGATCCTCGTCGAGGAAGGCCACCTGTATTCGCACCGGAGCGGTACCGGCCGCAGGCGGAGCCTGCCCTGGGCCCACGCCCGTGGAGGCCGGGAACGAGCTCTCGCTCACGAAGCTCCAAACGCCGGCGACGCCCCTGCAGTCGAGGAGCGCCGGCACCTGGACCTCCTCGTGCCAGCGGCAGGTGCGCTCCACCGCCACCTCGTCGCCCACCAGGTCCGAGACGGTCACCTGCACGCCGCGCATGGGGCGCAGCGGCAGCACGTGCGGGGCCACCTTCACCCGCGGGTGCGCGACGCCACGCACCGGGGAGAAGGCCCCGATGAGAGGCCGTCGCACCACTCCCAGGTCGTCCCGCCTGCCCCAGAAGCGGGCTCGCGTGCCCAGCTCCATCCACTCGCGGCGGCTGGCCTCCAGCGGGTGGCGGAGCCAGTACATGGTGACGTAGTGGACCCCGTCGAGATCGGTGTCGGCCGCGGGCGCTCGCGATGCGCAGTCGGGCGATCGCACCCATCGCTGGCCGCAGGCCACCGCCGGCAGGGCCAGGTTCTCGGGCAGGTGATCGAGCTGGTGGTACTCGTTGAAGGCCCTGTGCTCGCTGCGCTCGGTGATCTGGGCGAAGGAGAAGTAGGCGACCGCTGGGAACACGCCTCCTCCTCTGGCCCGGCGGGCCCGGCTGATCGGGGCCCCGCATGCGGTGCCGAAAATACTGGTGAAACTAGCCCTTGGCAAGCGCTTGCTTGTGTTCTACTGTGACATGTGACCTGACATACCGGGGGGAGCGGCCCAGGCCGCTTCGTGAGGAAAGGCAGTAACGAGTGACAACACCTTCGCCAAAGCAAGGCACGTGGCTTCGGCCCGTCGGGGTGCTGTTCGTGGCGCTTCTCGCCACGTTCGCGCTCATAGCGGCTGCCTGTGGGGGCGGTAGCTCCTCCGACAGCTCCGACACCACCAGCAGTGGCTCGGGAGGTCCTTCGGGTGATCCCGTCTACTTCCTGACCGCCGCCGACGTGACCGGTCCACTGGGCACCTTCGGGCAGCGCCAGGTCGACGCCTACAAGGCGATGATCAAGGTGGTCAACGACAACGGCGGCGTGCTCGGCCGGCCTCTGGAGATGAAGCACCTCGACGGCGCTTCCGACCCCGCCAAGGCCGCCCTGGCCATCCGCGAGATGCTTGCCAACACCCCGCGGGAGGACATCTTGTTCGTGGTCCCGGGTGTCGCGGCACCCAGCTCCGCCGCGATGATGCCGATCCTCACTCCTGAGGAGATCATGTCGATGTCGATGTCGACCACTCCCGAGGTGATCAACCCCTCGGAGTACCCCTTCAGCTTCGCCGGCTACCCGACGAACGACCAGCAGCTCGAGGCAGCCATACTCGGCCTCGTCGACCAGATGGGGGGCAAGCAGCCCATCGGCGGCATCGGTGGCACCGACACCGGCAGCCAGGCTCAGCTGGCCTCCGCAGAGCGCATCGCTCAGAGCCAGGGCATCACCTACGTGGGCTCCGAGTCGACAGCGGCAGACGCCGCCGACTTCACGCCCCAGTTGCAGCGCCTGCGCAGCGCCGGCGCCAAGGGCATCTTCGTGCAGCTCCTCAGCCCGTCGGGCCTGGTGGCGCTCATGCGTGGCGTCCAGCAGCTCGGTTGGAGCGACGTGGTGCTCGTGACCGGCCCCACCGGGAGCTCCGCCCTGCGTGACATCCCATCAGAGGTGGCCGACCAGTTCTTCGCCCTCGGCACCCGTCCCGCCATCCAGGGAACGCAGCTCAACGCCCTCGGGCAGGCCTTCAAGGCTGCCCTGCTGGAGGTCGGCCCCCTCGTCGACCTCGGCTACGCCGTCGGTCACGCCGACGCCATCAACTACATGGTGTGGGCGGCCGAGACGGCAGGGAGCCTCGACTCCTCGCAGCTGCGCAGCACGCTGCAGATCGGCACCGGGACCATCCCGGCCGATTCACTCATCGGTTTCCCGAACAGGCCCGGATACACCGAGACGGTGCACACGTTCGCCGACGCCGACATGAGCCAGTTCTGGTCGCTCCTGGAGCCGGGTGATCCGGTGGAGGGCCAGTGGAAGGGCGTCCCGCTGACCCTGTCGAACTAGCAGGCTTGCGGAAGGAGACGAGGGTAGAGGAGGTCGACCGATGGGCCAAGAGCTAGGGCTCGCCATCGTCGCGGGTCTCGGGCTGGGCGGCATGTACGCACTGGTGGCCATGGGGTACACGCTCGTGCTCGCCTCCAGCGGCGTGTTCAACTTCGCCCAGGGCTCCACGGTGATGATCGGCGTGGTGTCGATCTACTGGCTGTGGCAGCTCACCAGCTGGCCGTTCCTTGCCGCCATGGCGCTCGTGGTCGTGGGCGGAGGGATCATCGGGATGTTGAACTACCTCATCGCCGTCCGGCCGGTGGTGGTGCGGGGCGGAACGCTCAACCTCACCGAGGGGACGCTGGTGACCACGTTGGGCCTGGGTCTGGCGATCAACGCCGGCATGGCCCTGCTCTTCGCCGACGAGACCCGCGCGGTCAACTCCTACGTCACCGAGTCGCCGCTGAGCTTCCTCGGCATACCGATCCGGCCTATCTACCTCGTGATGATGGGTGTGACCGTCGTGATAGCGATCCTCACGGAGCTGTTGATGCGCCGTAGCACGGTTGGCCTGCTGTTGCGGGCCACCGTGCTGGATCGCGAGGGAGCCCGGCTGGCGGGCGTGCCCGTGCTGCGGGTCGTGCTGGGCACCTTCGGTGCCGCCGGCATACTCGCCGCGCTGGCGGGCGTCCTGATGGCTCCGGTCACCTTCGCGAGCCCCTTCGTGGGCGAGCAGTTCCTGCTCCTCGGCTTCGCGGCCATGGCCATCGGGGGCTTCGGGAGCTTCGCCGGGGCGTTCGTGGGCGGGATCCTCGTGGGCCTGATCAGCAACATCGTTCCCCTCTTCATCGACCCCAACCTCACCAGCACCGCTCTCTACCTGGTCCTCCTCGTCGTCCTGCTGGTCCGGCCCACGGGCCTCTTCGGCGCTGCGGGCGGTTTCGGGGCGGCTCGCCTGCGGGAGGTCTGAACGTGACGACCACCGAGGGGACCTCGGCCCCCGTCCGGCAGGGGCTCGCGGGCCGCGTGCGCAGGCACGCCTACAACGCGATGGAGTCGCCCGTGACCGGCAGGTCGGGCTCGCCCATCACGCCGTTGCTGGCGCTGGGTGTAGCCATCCTCCTCCCGGTGGTCCTGCCCGGGACGTTCAGCATCTCCCAGCTCGAGCTGGTGGCCATCTACGCCATGGTGGCCATCGGGCTCAACCTCAGCTTCGGCTACGGGGGCCAGCTGGCCCTGGCCCAGCCGGTCATCATGGGTGCCTCGGCCTACACGGCCGCCCTCGTGAACATCAACCTCGACTGGAACGCATGGATGACGTTGCCGTGCGCGATCGCGGCCGGTGTCGTGCTCGGGATCATCGCCAGCGCGCCTGGGTATCGCCTCCGGGGCTGGTACCTGGCGGTCACCTCCATCTTCCTGGTGGTGATCTTCCCCGACGTCATACTCGCCACCCAGAAGTGGACCGGTGGCGACAACGGGATAGGGCCCATCGACGGCTTCCCCGGGCTGCGGTCCGCCAGGATGGGTGAGTACCTGCTCATCCTCGGAGTGCTGGCCATCTGCTTCCTGCTGCTCAGGCGGGTCGGCAGCTCGCACTGGGGCCTGGCGCTACGGACCATCCGGGATGCCCAGACCGCTGCCCAGGCATCGGCGATCCACACCAGCAAGGTAAAGGTCCAGCTCGCTGCCGTCTCTGCCCTCCCGGTGGCGCTCGCCGGGTGGTTGTGGGCGCACCAGGCCCAGTTCGTCGGGCCCAGCGCGTTCGGCTCCCACCTGCTGCTGCTGATAATCGCCGCGGTGGTTCTCGGGGGTCGGGGGACCCTGTGGGGCGCGATCATCGGCACGATCATCTTCCAGACCTTCAGCCTCTGGATCGGTCCGTTCAGCCCCTACAACCAGATCGCTCTGGGCCTGGGAATCCTGGTGGCGGCGCTGCTCTTCCCGGAGGGCATCGCCCCGGTGGTGCGGAAGTGGGCGGCGAGGCGCCTGGCGCCCCCGCGCACGGCGGCCCTCGACCACGCCGCACGGCCCGTCGCCGACGGGCCTTCCCCCGACGAGCCTTCCCCCGACGAGCCCGTCCCCGACGAGCGCCGAGCTGCCTCCCGCGGCAGGGCGGTGGTAGCCGCAACCGGCTTGAGCAAGGCGTTCGAGGGAGTGAAGGCCGTGCTCGACGTGTCGCTGGAGCTGCGCGGCGGTGACGTGCTGGGCCTGGTGGGCCCCAACGGCTCGGGCAAGACCACGGTGCTCAACATGATCACGGGGTTCGTGCGCCCCGACTCGGGCGTCATCGCCGTCGGCGACGTGACGCCGAGGGCCGGCTCGCCGATCCAGATGGCGAGTAGGGGTGTCCGGAGGTCCTTCCAGGTACCCCAGCTGGTGTTGGAGGTGTCGGTGAGGCAGAACATCACCGTCGGTCTCCTCGAGCACGTCGGGCCGATCAGCAGCATCCTGGGCACCCCCCGTTACCGGCGGCGTGCTCGCGACTACGACAAGCGGGTGTCGGAGGTCTGCGCCGAGCTGCGCTTCGACGAGCACGTGCAGGACGCGGCCGTCGAGGAGCTGTCGCTGGGACTGCGGCGCATCGTGGAGATCGGGCGAGCGGTGGTGGCTCGCCCGGTGGCGATCTGCCTCGACGAGCCCGCGGCGGGCCTCGGTGCCGATGGTCTCGTGCTCGTGGGCAGGGTGCTGCAGGACCTCTCGAAGTACGGCTACGCGGTGCTGCTCATCGAGCACAACCTCTCGTTCGTGAGGGAGGTCTGCGACGAGATCCTCCTCCTGGAGGAGGGCGTGGTGCGCGAGAGGGCCGACCTCAGCAGCATCCAACGGCGCGGTTGGGGCACGGTCCTCGCAGAGGTGGAGGAGACGACTCCTCCCGCGCTCGCCTCGGCCGACAAGGCGGGGGAGGGATCGTGAGCACCGATCTCGACACCGCTCCCGCCCCCGAAACCAGCTCTCCCCCCCAGCGCCTGGTCGTGGAGCACATCGACGTGTTCTACGGCCAGGCGCAAGCTCTCTTCGACGTCTCCGTGCACGTGGGCCAGGGCGAGTTGGTGGGCGTGCTGGGACGCAACGGGGTGGGCAAGTCCACGCTGCTGCGCACGATCGCGAGGGCGCATCGCAAGAGCACCGGCTCGATCACGCTCGACGGCGAGGAGCTGTCGAAGCTGACCGCCGACCAGGCTGCCCTGCGAGGCGTGAGCCTGGTGCGGGAGGGGGCGGTGGTCTTCGAGGGCCTCACCGTGAGCGACCACCTGGCGCTGGCCGCCCGGCTGGCTGCGCGCCGCGGCGCCGAGCCCGACATCGAGACCGCCCTCGAGTGGTTCCCGATGCTCGCCGAGCGCACGAAGCTGAAGGGCGGCCTGCTCAGCGGCGGCCAGCGCCAGATGCTCTCACTCGCCATGGCGCTAACCGGAAGGCCGAAGCTGTTGTTGCTCGACGAGCCGTCCACCGGCCTGGCGGAAGTGGTGGCCGAGTCGGTGTTCGTGATCGTGGGCCGGCTCGCCGAGATGGGCATGAGCCTGGTGGTGGCCGAGCAGGACGCCCGCTGGCTGGAGGGCCTCACCGATCGCGCCTACACGCTCGACGGGGGCCGAGTGATCTCGGAGGGCGAGCCCCACCAGGTGGGTGGTGCCGGAGGCGTGGGGTGGCACCTCACGTGAGCACCACCGAGCTGCGCGCAGTTGCCGAGCCCGCCCGGAGCACCTCGCCGGCCGACCATGCGGTGCGGCCCGACGGGCGCGTCCCGGCCTCGCGGTACTGGTCGCCCGAGTTCTTCGACCTGGAGCGCAGGTACCTGTGGCCGCGCACCTGGCAGGTGGCGTGCCGCGTGGAGGAGGTCCCCGGCCCGGGCGACTTCACCGAGTACCAGATCCTCGACCAGTCGTACCTGGTGGTGAGGGACGAGGCGGGGGAGATAAGGGCGTTCCAGAACGCCTGCCGCCACCGTGCGACCGCCCTGGCCCGTGGCACTGGGACGTTCCTCGGCCACACCATCGCCTGCCCGTTCCACGGGTGGCGCTACGGGCTCGACGGCTCCAGCGACTACGTGTACGGCCGCGAGGGCTTCGATCCGGCGTGCGTGCAACCCGGAGACGTCAGCTTGCTGGAGGTTCCCTCGGCGCTGCGCTGGGGAATGGTCTTCATCAACCCCGACGCCGCGGCCGAGCCGCTGGAGAGCTCGTTGGGCGGGCTCGCACGAGCCCTCGACCCGCTCGACATGGACCGCATGGGTGTGGACTGGTGGCGCTTCCTCGTGCTGAGGACCAACTGGAAGACGGCGCAGGAGGCCTTCATGGAGGGCTTCCACACGCCCACCACGCATCCCCAGCTGGCCAACTACGTGCCCCTCGAGCAGTTCGATCCCGGTCGCCAGACCTTCGCGGTGGACCCCGCCGGCCACGGATGGGCCACCTACGCGGGTGGCCCGGCCAGCCCCCTGCGCACGAACACGCCTCAGGAGGGTATGAGCGCGGTGGAGTACCTGGCCCTCAGCAACCGGCTGCTCCACGAGGGCGTCGAGGGCTGGGTCACCCAGCGCCAGCTCGAGATCCAGGACGAGCTGCTGGCACGGGGCGTTCCCGACGAGCAGTTCACCGGCGAGCTGTTCGAGGCGGTGCAGGCGGACGCCGGCGCAAGGGGCATACGCATCCCTCCGAGGACCGCCGAGTCGACGGGCCACGCCCACGTGTTCCCGAACACCACGATCATCAGCTACCTGGGGAACGCCATCGTCTACAGGGCGCGGCCCAACGGCCTGGACCCCACGAGCTGCATCTTCGAGGCGTGGGCGCTGTCGATGCGGCCGGACGGGGCCGAGCCCGTGCGCCCGACCCTCGAGGGCCCGGTTGCGCCCGAGGACTGGCCGCTCATCCTGCAGCAGGACATAGTCAACATGGAGCGCCAGCAGGTAGGCGTGACCTCGCCCGGCCTGAGCGACGTGGTCTTCTCCAGCTACGAGGCGATGATCCCCAACATGCACCGCGCCCTCGACGCGCGGCTGGCGAGGAGGGCCGGATGACTGCCCGACGGGTGGACCTGGATGGGAACTGCTGTTCCGGCGCGCTGCTAGCGGCGCGGGGCCGGGCGTGAGCGCGGTCGAAGAGCAGCTGCGGGCGGCCACCCCCGCCTCTGCGGAGATGTACCGCCGGGCGCTGCAGGTGTTCCCCGGGGGCCTGGCCGCCGGGACGATGACCAGCACGGTCCACCCCACCTACATCGAGCGGGCCGAGGGGTGCTTCCTCTACGACCTGGACGGCCGCCGCATCGTCGACTTCATGAACACGGCGCACTCGCTGCCGTTCGGCCACGGCTACGCGCCGACCATCGACGCCATGCGCGAGCAGATGGAGCGGGGCCTGCACTTCACGCTGCCCAACCGACGGGCCGTGGAGTACGCCGAGCTCCTGTGCGAGAGGATCCCGTCGTTCGAGCGGGTGAGGTTCACGTGCTCGGGTAGTGAGGCGACCATGTACGCCATGCGCCTCGCCCGCGCCTTCACCGGCAGGGAGAGGGTGGCGCGCGTGCGGTCGTGCTACCACGGCATGCACGACTGCTCGTGCATAGGCACCTCGCAGTTCATGGCGCTGCCGGTGCCGGGCACCAGCGGCGACGAGGCCATCGGCTGGGGCGTCCCCCGGGCGCTCGTCGAGACCGCCGCCTGGGCAGACTTCAACGACCTCGACGGGATGGCCGCCGCCATGCGCCGGTACGACGGCGAGGTCGCCGCCATCGTCGTGGAGCCCATCCTGGGGGGCGGGGGACACATCGCGCCCGAGCCCGGTTACCTCCAGGGGCTTCGTGACCTGGCCGATCGCCATGGGGCGCTGCTGATCTTCGACGAGATGATCTCGGTCACCGCGAGCCGCGGCGGCGCCCAGGGCCACTACGGGGTCACGCCCGATCTCACCACCACTGGCAAGGGCATCGCCGGAGGGCTCCCGGTGGGCGTCTTCGGGGGCCGGCGCGACGTGATGGCGCTGTGCGAAGCGCGGGGTTCGTTCGCACCGGTCCTGGCCACCAGCACCTTCGCCGGGCACCCCGTGGTGATGGCCGGTGGCATGGCGACGCTCTCGCACCTCACCCCCGACGTCTACGAGCACCTCGCCACCCTCGGCGAGCAGCTGCGCCAGGGCTTGCGCAAGGCGATCTCGCACCAGGGCGCCCCGCTCCAGGTGACCGGCGACCGGCACCTGGTGGGCATCCACCCCTCCGAGCGCCCTGTCAGGTGCCCCGCCGACGCCACGGGCGACCCCGCCACCAAGTCCCGGATAGCCCAGGCCATGCTCAACGAGGGCTACAACGTGCCGGGTTGCCGGGCTTCGGTGACCATGGCCCACACCCCTGCGCTGGTCGACGAGTTCGTGGCGGCCTTCGAGGGGGTCATAGGAGATCCGGAGGTGGTGTCGTGAGCCGAGCTCTCCCCAGCGGGATCCTGCCGCCGAGCTTCCTGCAGCGACGCTCCACCGACGAGTACGAGGCACCTCCCCGCACCGCCACCGAGCACCGCGTGCTCGCACGGGCATCCGCTGCCGGGAGGGTGGCGGCTCCGCGGGCAGGTGTGCCCCAGGAGACCTACTGGCAGACGCGCCTGGGCACGGCGGCGGGCTTGCGTGCCCTCAACGAGGAGCACGGCGCCGACTTCTATCAGGTGCCCCAGGAGGCCACCGTCGACTGGGACGCTGCCGGCGACTCGCTGGGCGGGCCCGAGCTGGTCATCGACGTGCAGACCCACTACATGGGGGACCGTCCCGGGATACCCGAGCTCACCGAGGCGGTGCTGCGGACCTACCGGGGCCTGGCGCCCGACTGGTGGAGCGGCCTCGACGGGATGGTGGCCTACACCATGGCCGAGTACCTCCAGTGCGTCTTCCTCGGCACCGCCAACACAATGGTGGTGATCAGCTCGAACCCCGGCCTGGGGCCTCGTCGCATGCTCTACAACGTGGAGATGGCCGGGACGCGCGAGCTGTTCGACCGGCTCGCCCCGGCCGGCCGGCTGCTGAACCACGCGGTCGTGCACCCCCAGGTTCCGGGGCAGCTGGACATGATGGAGGGTTGGCGCGACGAGCTGCACCCGGTGGGCTGGAAGGTCTACACGCTCGGCACCGCTGCCGAGGAGGGCGCGGGTTACATCCCCGGCACCCAGTGGCGGCTCGACGACCAGGAGACCGGCATGCCCTTCCTGGAGCGCTGCCGGGAGGTGGGGACGCGGATCGTCTGCGCCCACAAGGGCGTGAGCTTCCTGGCCCCCTCCGGTGGTCCCGAGGACGTGGGCCCGGCCGCCGCTGCCTTCCCCGACATCGACCTGATCATCTACCACTCGGGTTACGAGCCCCCCATCCCGGGCGTGGCGCCGGAGGTGCCCTACTCCGAGGAGACGCGAGACATCGGGGTGAACCGGCTGGTGGCCTCGCTGGCCGACGCCGGGGTGGGCCCCGGCTCCAACGTCTACGCCGAGCTGGGCACGACGTGGTTCTGCCTCATCCGGCGCCCCATCGAGGCCGCCCACGTCCTGGGCAAGCTGCTCCTGGCGGTGGGCGAGGACAACATCCTCTGGGGAACCGACAGCATCTGGTACGGCCCGGCGCAGCCGGCGCTCGATGCTTTCTGCGCCTTCCAGATCCCTCCTGCCATGCAGGAGCGCTACGGGTACCCCGCCCTCACCGACGAGGTGAAGGCGAAGATCCTGGGTCTCAACGCTGCTCGCGTCTACGGCATCGACACCCAGGCCGCGCTCGAACGGGCCCGCTCGGACGACCTGGGCTGGACGCGGGCGGCGCTCGCCGAGGTGGAGCGCTCGGGTGTGCCGACCGCCCCGCTCGACCCGGCCCTCTCCGAGGTCTGAACCCCGGGTACCGCCGCCGGCGCCGTCCCGGTGCCGGCGGCCATCGCGCCTCCTCAGGGGGCAGGCGGTCGTCCCCCGATGGCGGCGGTTGCCCTGTGGGCGGCTGCGAGCAGGGCCTCGACCGCCTCGCCGAGGGTGCCGGCCAGCGGGTGCTCTGGTGTCCCGACGACGTAGAGGGCGAGCACCGGGCGGGCCGAGGCATCGAAGATGGGGGCGGAGACCAGGTTCACCCTCTCGCTCTCGGCCGGGTCGAGGTGCACCGGTAGGTACCGCTCGTCCCGGAAGACGCTCATCACCTCAGCGGCTATCGCCAGCCGCGCCTGCTCGTCGGTGGCCGTGGCCATCCGGTCCACCAGCTCCGCCACCCGGTCGCGGGCGAGGATCTCGAGCCCCAACGCGTAGCCGCGGGCTCGCACAGCGCTGAGCGTCTCGCGGTAGATGTCGGCCTGCTCCGGCATGGATCCGTCGCTCGCACTGGTGAGCCAGGCCTCCACCACGTCGGCAGCCGACCACGCGAGGAACACCGTGCCCATGGGGGGTTCAAGCTTCCGGCGGATCCCCAGCTCCACGGGCAGTCCGTACGGTGCCGCGTCGGACGTGCGGTCCACCACGAAGATGCGCCCGTCCTCGGCGGCGGCCACCATCGAGCCGAGGCCGAGCTGGGCTGCCAGGCCGTGCATCTCGCGGCGCGCCTGCACCATGCCGGGCAGGCGGTCGCTGGCGGCGCGGCCCAGCTCCACGAGGCGGGACCCCAACGAGTAGGTCTTGGTCTCGTGGCGCTGGACGAGGCCGGCATCCACGAGGGCGATCACGACGGCGTGGCAAGTGGCCTTGTGCATGTCGGTGGCCTCCGCGAGCTGCGAGACCGACCAGGGGTCCGACGGCCTGCTCCGGAGCTGCTCGAGGATCCTCACCGCCCGGTCGACAGCGGGAACAGGGGTCGCCACCGGCCCATCGTACCCATCCCCACCTGCTCCGACGGGAAGCCTAACGAGCGCTAGGTTTGTTGAGCACTAGGTTTGTACGGCCTCGCCAGGTGGCGCGCCTGCCCGGCGAGGTGCCGACGGAGCTGCGGAGGGCAGGATCCACATGGGAGCACGCATCCCCCCTTCCGGGGAGCTGATCGAGAGGGCTCGCGAGCGAGCGGGCCTGCACGACCTCGGGTCCGACACCTTCCGGGAGGGCCTCGAGGTGCTCGTGGAGTCCATGAACACCGAGGCCGACCTCAGCGAGGCGGGCGCGGTGAGGGTCATCGACATGCTCACCAGGTCGCTGGTGAACCGGTTGGAGATCGAGTCCTGGTACGAGGCTCACCCCGAGTTGGCCTCGGAGGTGGTGGAGGGCCCCGTGCTGGTGACCGGGCTGCCGCGCACCGGCACCACGGCCATGGTGGCCCTGCTGGCCCTCGACGACCAGGTTCGGTACCTGCGCAGGTGGGAGCAGGAGCGCTGCTGCCCGCCTCCGGTGGCGGGCGCTGAGCACGACGACCCCCGCGCCGTGGCCGCGCGGGAGGTGCTGCGCAGCCGGCTCTCGTCCAACCCCGAGCTGCGTGCGATGCACCTGTACGACTCCGACGGCCCCGAGGAGTGCTACGAGCTGATGAACCTCGAGCTCCGCTCGCAGTTCTACATGGCTCACCACCGCATCCCTGGCTACGTGCGCTGGTGGCTGGAGTGCGACATGGCGCCGGCCTTCGCCTACCACCACCGCGCCCTGCGCCTCCTCCAGTCCCGCCGCGGGCCTCGTCGCTGGCTGCTGAAGGCACCGCACCACCTCTTCTGCCTCGACGCCTTCGTTGCCGAGTACCCGGGCACCCGCATCGTCATGACGCACCGCGACCCGGCCAGGGCCATCCCCTCGGGGTGCAGCCTCATGGGGGTGTTCCGGGCCAAGCAGTCGGACTCGTGGGACCCCGCCGCCTTCGGTCCCGGCTGGCTGGAGTTCTGGGCGGAGGGGATGGATCGGGCCCTGCGGGCGCGCCAGCTGCTCGGCGAGGACCGCTTCTTCGACGTCGATCACGGTGACCTGAACGCGGACCCGGTGGGGACCGTGGAGGCGATCTACCGCTGGCTGGGCCGAGAGCTGTCCCCCCAGACCCGTGCGCGGGTGGCGGCCTACGCCGAGCGGAACCGCTCGGGTGCCCACGGGAGCCACAGCTACAGCGCTGAGGAGTTCGGTCTCACGCGGGAGGCCATGTGGGAGGCCTTCGACGGTTACCTCAGTCGGTTCCCAGTGGCTGCCCGGAGCTGACGCCCCACGCCGAGAGCAAGGCAAGCAAGAGTCGGAAAGAGAGAGGAAGAGGGAGAAGCTGATGTCGGCCATCAACCGTCTCGTCGATGCGCTGGGAGCCGAGCCCGGCCCCGTGCCATCCCTTGCCGACGGATCTGCCTGGGAGGCGTTCTGCGATCGCTTGAAGGAGGCTGGCTCGGCGGTGCTCGATCCCACGGTGCCCGCCGACGACGTCGTCAGGGCGGAGGGCTACCGCTACCTGCTCATGGCCCTCTACAGCGGCCTGGTGACCACGCTGCACTCGGCGGGCCGCGAGCACCCTGCCTTCGTGCGCTACGGCGACGACGCGATCAGGACGTCGCTCGACTGCCCCGACGGGTTCAACCTCTACTGGGCGTTCGTCCGCGACGACCTCGACTACCGGATCTGCGGCCGGGCTGGAACCGAGCGCTACGTGGGCTTCCAGCTGGTGGGGGAGGGTCCGGCCCTCATCGGGCGCACGCTGCGCAGCGCCGCCCTGCACGAGTTCGAGGTGTCCGACGACGGGACCTTCGAGATCTCGCTGTCGCCGCGGCGCCACGAGGGCAACTGGCTCGAGCTCCTGCCGGGCACGAGGATGGTCTTCCTGCGCCAGTTCCAGTACGACTGGGACAGCGAGGAGATGAGCCACGTGCGCATCGAGCGGGTCGGCTCCGCCGACGGGCCGCTCGGGCCCGGGTCCCCCGCTCATGTCGGCCCCGCCGACGGGCCGCTCGGGCCCGGGTCCCCGCTCGGGCTCCCCGATTGCCTCGCACCCGTCCCCACGCCGGGCGCTGTGCGCGATCAGCTGGCTGCGCTGGGCGACTTCGTGGGCGATTGGGCGAGCTTCCGGGTGGAGATGGTCGACTCGTTCCGCAGGGCCGGCGTGAACGTGGCGATCGAGCCCGAGCTTTCACCTGCCATCGGGGGGAACCTCCAGCAGGTGGCCACCAACATGTACTTCAAGGTGGGCGCCGATGAGGCCCTCGTCATCGAGCTCGAGCCTCCCCGTGCCCACTACTGGAGCGTCTGCCTGGGCAACGCCTGGTACCAGCTCATCGAGTACTCCCACCATCAGACGAGCCTCAACGGCTCGCAGGCCGGCGTCGACGCCGACGGCAGGTGCAGGTTCGTGCTGGCGCACGGCGACCCGGGCGTCGCGAACTGGCTGGATCCGGCCGGCCACACCGAAGGGGTGGTGGTGTTCCGGTGGCTCCTCGCGGAGCAGGCGCCCCTGCCCTCCACGATGCTCGTCCCGCGCTCGGAGATCGACCGCTACCTGCCTGCGGGAACGGCACGGGTCACCCCGCAGCAGCGCCAGGACGCCATCGAGCGCAGGGTGGCGAACGTCGCCCGGCGCTTCGCGCTGCCCCAGACGACTCGCTGGGCATCTTCCACCAGCCCGGTGCATCCCTCTGGGGGTTCGACCTCCTAGGAGAGCTCCCCGGGGACGGGGTGCTGCGTGCCGGAGAGGTTCAGGTGCTCAGCTGGCGGGCACGACGACCGCCGCCCGGCGCGCCCCGCGGGCGCCCTCGGGGCACAGGCCCTCGAAGAGGATGGTGGTGTACTGCTGCGCCAGCCTCGCCACGTAGTCGGGGTCGTCGCCCGGGTTGTACCAGGCGGCCACATCCCACACCACGTCGCGCAGAAGGCGGTAGAGCAGGTCGAGGTCGAGGTCGGGACGCACCACCCCTTCGGTGAGGCCGCGGCGCAGGGTGCGCATCCAGAGGCCCTCGAAGAAGTCGCCCACCTCCAGCAGGTACGAGAAGCGCGGGAACTGCGAGAGCCGGCGGCCGTCGTGCTTGAAGATCAGCACCGCCTGGTAGTGGTTGTCCATCGCGTCGAACGACTCGTGGACCAGGGCGCCCAGAAGCTCCTTGGAGTCGAGCGAGGCGTCTGCCTCCAGGGCGGCGAAGCGTTGCTGCAAGGGCTGGAGGAACTCCCGGAGGATGCTGTCGACCATCTCCTCCTTCGATCCGAAGTGGTGGTAGAGGCTGCCCGACAGGATCCCGGCGGCGTCGCCGATCTCGCGCACGGTCGTGTTGAAGAAGCCCCGCTCTGCGAACAGCTCGGCCGCGATGGCCAGGAGCTCGCGACGCCTCACCGAGGAGCTGTCATCGGGGTTCGTGGACATGTCGGCAGGCGCGCGCGTAGGTCTTGAGCTTCGCCGTGCTCTGGTTTTGGTGGCAGGCGTACGTGACCGCGACATCAGCCTCCTCTCCGCAAACCCCGCCTGCGAGACTAGCGCACCACCAAGTGCTCGGCCGGTTACCGGACCGCGCCACCGACGACAGGGCCAATGGTGGAAGGCGCTGTCTTTCTAGACCTTTCTGCCCCTTTCCCTACCTGCTGGTCAGCAGCTCCACCAGGCGCTCGCCGACGGCAGAGCACGTGAGGTTGGGGTTGTTCGAGACGTGACGAGGGAACACGCTGGCGTCCGCCACCCGCAGGCCCTCCACTCCGTATATCTCCAACTCCGGGCTCACCACCGATCCGATGGAACAGCCCCCTGCTGCGTGCGACCCAGGCGAGAGGCGACCGCGCAACCGCTCGATCGCGGGGGTGTTGGCCTCCATGTCTCGCACGCCTGCCTGGGTCATCGCCTGCGTCGACACCAGCCGCCGGAAGGCGTCGTCGATCCTGCTCACCCTGTCCGACGAGGCAAGCCCGTCGTACCCGTGATCGATCAGGGGCTTCGCACTGGGATCGGGGGACGCGATGCGCACGGAGCCCTCTGGGCCCTCCACCAGTGCCATGTGGAAGTGGAGGCGCCCGACGCCGGCCTCCTCGTCGACGGCCATCGGGAACGCCCACCACTCCTCGTCGCGAGCGGCCACCGCCAGGCCGGGCCAGCCGAGCCGGGCGACGGCGGGGGGAAGCGACACCTGCATCGCCAGGCCCGGGTGCTCCATCAGGTTCCGTCCCACCGGCAGGTCGACCAGGGGGTCGACCCCGATCGATCGGAGCTCGTCGGCAGGGCCGACGCCCGACCGGAGGAGGATGGCCGGGCTGCCGTACGCGCCCGCCGACAGCACCACGAGGGGCGCCTCGTGCACCTCGGCGCCGTCGGGCCCGACGCTCCTCACCCCCCTCGCCCGGCCGCCCTCCACCAGCACGCGGTCGACGATCGTGCGATCACGGATGGTCAGGTTCGGGCGCCCGCGGGCAGCACGGACGTAGGTGACCAGGGTTCCGAGGCGCACCTCGTTGCGGCGGTTTCGCGGCCAGGGGCCCACGACACCGCCCCAGGCGTCGGGAGCGTTGAGGTCGGGAGCGAACCGCATGCCGATCTCGAGGCTCGCCGCCAGGAAGAGCTGCTGGAAGGGGAGCCACTGCTCCTGCGGGACGGTCTGGGTGGGGATCATCTCCTCCACGCGCTCGATGGCCGGGAGGATGTCGCGCCACCCCCACCCGGTGGCTCCGGCGGCCTCCCAGCGGTCGAAGTCGCTGGGGCGGCCGCGCACGAAGATCCCCCCGTTGGTCATCGAGCTGCCGCCCACGAGCCTCCCCCGGGGGAGGGCGGGGCACCTGCCGTCGGCCAGAGGGAGGTGCCTGATCCCCCAGTCGAGGTCGGGGACCGGCGGGCCGAAGCCCACACCCCCCTCACCGGCCAGCCCGCCGCCGGTGAAGAACTGCGGGGGGTTCGTGCGCTCCTCGGGGAAGTCGGGCCCCGCTTCTACGAGCAGCACCCGGCGCTGGGGATCCTCGGAGAGCCGGGAGGCCACCACGGCTCCCCCCGCGCCGGCGCCCACGACGATCGCGTCATATCCGGTGGGCACGGTGACCTCCTCGGGGTGTCCGGATGGCATGGGCGCGTGGGGCCCGATCGGACCTACGCTAGACCAAGCGCATGCTTGTTAGCCATGGTGAGGTCCGGTTCTCCCACCCGGTTCTCCCACCGGTTCGGGGGAGAGATCGAGGGCTAGGATCACCGCTATGTCACCCGACCTTGAGGCGAAGGTGAACGAGCTGTGGTCGCGGGCCCAGATCTCGGACGTGATCAAGAAGTACTGCCGCGCTGTCGACCGGGCCGACTGGGACGTGCTGCGGGACGAGGTCTACCGGCCGGACGCGCAGATCGACCACGGCTTCTTCAAGGGCGACGTGGAGGGGTTCATCGATTGGCTCCGCTCCCGCCACGTGTACATCGAGCACTCGTTCCACCTCGTGAGCAACGTCCTCATCGAGTTCTACCGGCCCGACCTTGCCCTGGTGGAGACCTACGGGACCGCCACCCAGAGGCACATGCCGGCCTCCGACATCGTCGAGTCCGGGCTGACGGGAGTGCAGACCATCTCCACCTACCGCTACATCGACCAGTTCGAGCTGGGCGACGAGGGGTGGCGCATCACCCGGGCGCTGCTGGTGATAGGCGACCGCTGGGTGCAGACGATCACCGAGCCTCGCCAGTTCGACCGCCTGGAGCAGCGCCACAGCACCGACGACATCCTCTACTCCCTCCGCCAGGAGATGGCCTCCAAGGTTTGAGCTGCGAGCCGGCGGCTCGCCTCGCCGTGTCTCACCGGCTGGAGCGCAGGTAGAACACCCGTTCGATCGGGTCTGGATAGGATGGGCCGATGGCCGATTCGCGCTCGTCCGGTTCGCGCTCTTCCGGTTCGCCCGCGTCCGGTTCGATCGTCGTGCGGGGCGCCCGCGAGCACAACCTCCGCAACCTCTCGCTCGACTTGCCGCGCGACCGGCTGATCGTCTTCACGGGCCTCTCGGGGTCGGGGAAGTCGTCGCTGGCGTTCGACACGATCTACGCCGAGGGCCAGCGCCGGTACGTGGAGTCGCTCTCCTCCTACGCTCGTCAGTTCCTGGGCCAGATGGACAAGCCCGACGTCGACTTCATCGAGGGCCTCTCGCCGGCGATCTCGA